>NZ_JAMYTF010000003.1:0-331346 GCF_040322295.1 Mesorhizobium sp. M0159 | reverse complement strand
TTGATGCCCGACAGCGAGAGCGTTGGATAGCTCTTGAGGCTTCTGTTCCGCAAGATGTCGGCTGAATAGAGACCTACTGCCCTACTGCCCTACTGCCCTACTGCCCTACTGCCCTACTGCCCTACTGCCCTACTGCCCTAGCCGAGCATCATGACTTACCAATCCCCAATCTCCCCCGGCCGCTCCTGGTACGAAGACACGGCCGGGCCAAGGCCCGAATATCCGGCGCTCGACGGCGACCGGACATGCGATGTCGTGATTGTCGGCGGCGGCTTTACCGGTCTGTCGGCGGCGGCTCATCTCGCCAAGACAGGCGCGGATGTCGTGCTTATCGAAACGCATCGTTTCGGTGACGGCGCATCGGGCCGCAATGGTGGCCAGCTCGGCACCGGACAACGGGCCTGGGCAGAGGAACTGGAAGCGGAATACGGCTTTTCCCGCGCCAAGGCGCTGTTCGACCTGGCCGAAGAGGCCAAGGCGCATCTGCTCGACTTTGCCGCGATGCACCAGATCGAGATCGACTATATGCCCGGCCAGATGTCGGTGGCGCACAAGAAGCGCTATGTCGACGACTACAAGGCGCATGCCGACATCATGGCGAGCCGATTCGGCTATCCGCACATCTCATTCATGGATGCCGCGGAGACAGCCGAGCGGCTGGGCTCGACGCATTATTTCGGCGGCACCCGCGACACCGGCACCGGCCACATCCATCCGCTGAAACTGGTCATCGGCACCGCAAAGGTGGCGGCAGAGGCCGGCGCAAAGCTATTCGAGCAGACGCCGTCGACCGGCATCACCTCCGGCGGCGGCAAGGTGAGGGTTGTGACGCCGAAGGGCACGATCGCCGCCGCTAAATGCCTGATCGGGGTCAATGCCTATGGCGGCACGCTCGAACCGGTGAGTGCCGCGCATATTATGCCGATCGGCTCCTTCATCGGCGCGACGGTGCCGCTGGGAGCCGATTCCAAAGTGTTGCCGGGTGGCGAGGCGGTCGATGATTCGCGCTTCGTCGTGCGCTATTTCCGCAAATCGAAGGACGGGCGGCTGCTGTTTGGCGGGCGCGAGATCTATGCGGTCAATGATCCCAAGGACATCCACATCCACATCCGCCGGCAGATCGCCGAAATCTATCCGGCACTGAAGGACGTCGAGATCACGCATGGCTGGGGCGGCTATGTCGGCATCACCGTGCCGAGAAAGCCGTTCGTGCGCGAAGTGATGCCCAATGTGACCTCGATCGGCGGTTATTCCGGCCACGGCGTCATGCTGTCGAACTTTTTCGGCAAGCTTTATGCCGAGACGGTCGCCGGCAACCGCGACCGGCTGAAGCTGATCGAGGACCTGAAAATTCCACCCTTCCCCGGCGGCCGGCGTTTGCGCGCGCCACTGCTCTTTCTTGCGCTCAACTGGTACGCGTTGCGGGACAGGATTTAACCAGACGTTGCAGAATCCTTAACCAGGGCGCAGAATCCCCGCCAAGGGCGCAGTGATGCCACAATCGCGGGCGAAAGATGATGCTCGTGGGCAGCTGAACGGGGAATTTTTGCGGGCCTGCCCGCTTTTGGTTTGGGACCGATGCCGATCGAAATGCCGGCTCTCCGGCATGGGTCGTAAGAACATCGGCCCGCAAATGGAGGTGGCAAGTGTGAGAGAGCCCTTCAGTTTCGGCGCGCCGGAACGACGGCGCCTTGCGATGCAATTCGGTTACGATATGCGGCCGACGTTCTGGCACGGGGTCCGGTCGAACGCGCATCTGGTGATAGCCGCGCTTGGCACGGCCGCACTGCTCGGCGTTGCCGTGGTGGCACTGTGGCTGGCATTGCCGGCAAATGAGCGACAAGCGGCCGCAAGTCCTGAGCAGATCGTTCCGACCATCCCGGTCAAGACGACGAAGATCATGCCTGCCAAGGTTGCTGCGGCGCCGCGGACGACGGGCAAGGCAGATGCGGTTTCCCCAGCGGTGGCCGCAGCGGAAGCCGAGATACCAGCGCTGGCTCCCAACGATCCGCGCTGGACGGGGCCAAAGACGGCATCGGCCGCCGCCACGGCAGCATCCGACCAGCTGGCAAGCCAGACCGAGCAGGCGGCCGATAAATCGTCTGCTTCGGTGGCATTCGCCGACCCGGCAGCAAAACCCGACGCTGCGGCATTGTTTGCCAAGGTCGCGGCTCCCGGCAGCTCGACGAAAAACAGCGGACCCGATGGCGCGCAGACCGCCGCCATCCCCACGCCCAAGCCGCAACTGCCGACGCAGACCGCGAGCGAAGACGACAACAGCACCAAGGCAAAATCCGGAAGAGCCAATACTGCCGGTACCGGACGCATCCTGAGATCCGTCACCATGCGCACCGGCCCAAAAAAGAATGCGGCCGCCATTCTCACCGTGCCGGCCAAGACATCGGTGCAAGTGATGAGCTGCAAGCAATGGTGCCAGATCGTCTACAACGGCAAGCGCGGCTGGATCTACAAGAGCTACGTCAAAACCGGGGCGTAGGGCCGGCAGAGCGATTGCGGGTCGCTCGCCATCAGCCGGTCCTCCGCCGGATAACCGGACCGTTCAAATACAACGCCCGCCGTCGACTTCCAGCGCCACGCCGGTGATGAAAGCCGCCTCGTCCGAAGCGAGCCAAAGCGCGGCATTGGCTATGTCGAGCGGCGTCGAAAGCCGGCCGAGCGGGATCGACGCGCGGAACTTCTCGCGGATCTCGGGTGTGTCGGCGCCCATGAATTTCGCGAGCATGCCGGTCTCACCAGCAACTGGGCAGAGGCAGTTGACGCGGATGTTCTTCGGCGCGAGTTCCACCGCCATCGATTTGGTCGCGGTGATCGCCCAGCCCTTCGATGCATTGTACCAGGTGAGGCCGGGCCGCGGTCTGATACCGGCCGTGGAGGCCGTCGTCAGGATGACGCCACCGGCTTGCCGTTCCATGACCGGCACCACTGCAAGCGCTGCGTGGTAGATCGCCTTCATGTTGACTGATGTGATCAGGTCGAAGGTCGCTTCGTCGACTTCCAGCATGTCACCGTTGCGATGGGTGTAACCGGCATTGTTGACCATGATGTCGATGCGGCCGAAGGCGCTCATTGCGGCATGGACCATGTCGTCGAATTCGGACCGCAGCGAAACGTCGGTCTGGGTCCAGATCGCCTTTTCGCCGATCTCGCCGGCAACGCGCTCTGCGCCCTTGGCGTTCAGATCGGCGACGACTACCCGCGCGCCCTCCTCGGCAAAGCGCCTGGCCATGCCCTCGCCAAAACCCGAGGCAGCGCCAGTGATGATGGCGACTTTGTTTTGCAGGCGCATGCTTTTCTCACTCATCGTTGAAGACGATCGAAAACGCGTTTGGCGATGGCCATCGAAAGATGTGCGTCCATCGACGATTTCTCCTTTGGCTTTCGCTGCCATCCGGCTCTATGCTGCAACTGCGAACGCCCCCGGAAGCATCGCTTGCCGACAAGCCTCCGGCCAGCGCCGGTGTCAAGAGCACACGCGGATGTGACGCAATGGCACTGGCAAGTTTAAATCGATTAGATTATATCAGCCGCGTTATCGCGACCGGCGTCACAGCGGACAGACCATGACCAGCCAGATCATTCCCGTCGACCCTTTCGACTTCATCATTTTCGGCGGCACCGGCGACCTGTCGGAACGCAAGCTTCTGCCGTCGCTATACTACCGCCAGCGCGACCACCAGTTTTCCGAGCCGACGCGCATCATCGGCACATCGCGTTCGAAGATGACAGACGAGGAGTTCCAGTCTTTCGCCAGGCAGGCGATTGCCGACCACGTGAAGCCGGAAGATATCGACGCCACGGAACTGAAGACGTTCCTCGCACGGCTTTCCTATGTCCCGGCAGATGCAACCACAGGTGCCGGCTTCGACAGGCTGAAGAAGGCGATCGGCGACAGCGAACACATCCGCGCTTTCTATCTGGCGGTGGCGCCGGCACTGTTCGGCGACATCTCGCACAAGCTGAAGGAGCACGGGCTGATCACGCCGAATTCGCGCATCGTGCTGGAAAAGCCGATCGGCCGCGATCTAGCTTCGGCGCGCGCGCTCAACGACCTGGTCGGCGACGACTTCCATGAAAGCCAGATTTTCCGCATCGATCACTATCTCGGCAAGGAGACGGTCCAGAATTTGATGGCGCTGCGCTTTGCCAACGCGCTCTACGAGCCGCTTTGGAATTCCGCCAATGTCGATCATGTGCAGATCACCGTGGCCGAGACAGTCGGCCTGGAAGACCGCGTCACTTATTACGACAAGGCCGGCGCATTGCGCGACATGGTGCAGAACCACATGCTGCAACTGCTCTGCCTCGTCGCCATGGAGGCGCCGTCGTCGATGGACGCCGATGCCGTCCGTGACGAAAAGCTGAAGGTGCTGCGGGCGCTGAAGCGCATCAACGGCAACGAAGCGCCGAAGCACACGGTGCGCGGACAATACCGTGCCGGCGCCTCGGCCGGCGGGCCGGTGAAAGGCTATGTCGAGGAGCTCGGCAAGTACAGCAACACCGAGACTTTCGTTGCGCTCAAAGCCGAGATCGGCAACTGGCGCTGGGCGGGCGTGCCGTTCTATCTCCGGACCGGCAAGCGGCTGGCGACGCGCGTTTCGGAGATCGTCATCGAATTCAAGCCGATCCCGCATTCGATCTTCGGCGAGAGCGCCGGGCCGATCTCCGCCAACCAGCTGGTCATCAGGCTGCAGCCCGACGAGGGCGTCAAGCAGTTCATCATGATCAAGGATCCGGGGCCGGGCGGCATGCGGCTGCGCCAGATTCCGCTCGACATGAGTTTTGCGCAATCCTTCGACGGCCGCGCCCCCGATGCCTATGAGCGGCTGATCATGGACGTCATCCGTGGCAACCAGACGCTGTTCATGCGCCGCGACGAGGTCGAGGCGGCGTGGAAATGGATCGACCCGATCCAGGACGCCTGGGAAAGCGGCAGGCAAGAGGCGCAAGGCTACACCGCCGGCACATGGGGCCCCTCGGCCTCGATTGCGCTGATCGAACGCGACGGGCGGACATGGCACGAGAGCAATTAGGCGGCGCCTACAACTGGCACGAATTTGCCGGACGCCAGGAGTTGGCGACAGCGCTTGCCGGCCACGTCGCCGGCCGTCTCTCAAAGGCGATCGCCGAGCGCGGCATGGCGCTGCTTGCGGTCTCGGGCGGCACGACGCCGGCGAAATTCTTCGCGGCGCTTTCGACCGTTCCGATCGCCTGGGAAAAGGTGACGATAACATTGGTCGACGAGCGCTTCGTGCCGCCCTCATCGCCGCGCTCCAATGCCGGCCTGGTTGCCGCCAACCTGCTGCAGAACGCGGCCGCCGCCGCGAATTTCGTGCCGCTCTACCACGCCGCGGCAACGATCGAGGGTGCAGCGGTCTCCGACAGTGAGGCGCTGCAAGTGCTGCCCTGGCCACTCGACGTTGTTGTGCTCGGCATGGGAACTGATGGCCACACCGCCTCGTTCTTTCCGGATGCCGACAACCTGGCAAGATTGCTCGATCCGTCGTCGCAAAAGATCGTGCTTCCGGTTCACGCGGCAAGCGCCGGCGAGCCACGGCTGACGCTATCACTGGCGCGGATCATCAATGCCGCCTTCATCGCGCTGCATATCGAGGGCGCGGAAAAACGCACCGCATTCGAGGCCGCGCTTGGAACTGGAGCACGAAAGCCCATTCGCGCCGTGCTCGATGCCACTCAAAAGCCCGTAGAGGTTTTCTGGGCACCCTGATCTCAACTTGGCTGCAGGTCCCGGCAATAGCCGGAAGGTGTTTGCGGGACCTCGCCTGAAAGGACCGACCGCCATGACCGCAAGACGCGATATCGAAGCCATCACCCAGCGCATCCGTGAGCGCTCCAAGCCCGGTCGCGAGGCCTATCTCGGCCGCATCGCCGAAGCCTCGAACCGCACCGCCAACCGGGCCGTGCTGTCCTGCGGCAACCTGGCCCATGGCTTTGCCGTCTGCAGCCCTTCCGAAAAGGTAGCGCTTGGCGGGGACCGGGTGCCGAATCTCGGCATTATCACCTCCTATAACGATATGCTGTCGGCACATCAGCCTTTCGAGACGTTTCCGGCGCTGATCAAGGATGCGGCGCGCGAGGCCGGCGGCATCGCCCAGGTGGCCGGCGGCGTGCCGGCGATGTGTGACGGCGTCACCCAGGGCCAGCCCGGAATGGAGCTGTCGCTGTTCTCGCGCGACGTGATCGCCATGGCCGCGGCAATCGGCCTGTCGCACAACATGTTCGATGCCGCCGTCTATCTCGGCGTCTGCGACAAAATCGTGCCCGGGCTGGTGATCGCGGCGCTGACCTTCGGCCATCTGCCGGCGGTCTTCATCCCGGCCGGGCCCATGACGACCGGCATTCCGAACGACGAAAAGGCCAAGATCCGCCAGCTCTATGCCGAGGGCAAGGCCGGGCGGGCCGAACTGCTCGAAGCCGAATCAAAATCCTATCACGGGCCGGGAACCTGCACTTTCTACGGTACCGCCAATTCCAACCAGATGCTGATGGAGATCATGGGCCTGCACACGCCTGGCGCTTCCTTCGTCAATCCCGGCACGCCGCTGCGCGACGCGCTGACCAGGGAAGCGACGAAGCGGGCGCTGGCGATCACCGCGCTCGGCAACGCCTACACGCCGGTCGGACGGATGATCGACGAGCGCTCGATCGTCAACGGCATCGTCGGCCTGCACGCCACCGGCGGTTCGACCAACCACACCATCCACCTGATCGCCATGGCAGCGGCGGCCGGCATCGCCACTACCTGGCAGGATATTTCCGACATCTCGGAAGCCGTGCCGCTGCTGGCGCGAGTCTATCCGAACGGCCTTGCCGATGTGAACCACTTCCACGCCGCCGGCGGGCTCGGCTTCCTGATCCGCGAACTGCTCGACGCAGGCATCCTGCACGAGGATGTGCAGACGGTGTGGGGCGAAGGGCTGCGCCCCTACGCGGTCGAGGCCAAGCTCGGTGCGGACGGCGGCGTCGTGCGCGAGGCTTCGCCGCGCGAGAGCGGGGACGAGAAGGTGCTGGCGCCGTTCAAGAAGGCGTTCCAGCCGAGCGGCGGTCTGAAAGTGCTTTCGGGCAATCTCGGCCACGCCGTCATCAAGACATCGGCGGTCAAGCCGGAGCGGCGCGTCATCGAGGCGCCGGCCAAGGTGTTCGACAGCCAGCAAGGCCTGAACGAGGCGTTCAAGGCGGGGTCGCTGACCGGCGACTTCATCGCCGTCATTCGGTTCCAGGGACCGAAGGCCAACGGCATGCCGGAATTGCACAGGCTGACCACCGTGCTCGGCATCCTGCAGGACCGCGGCCAGCATGTGGCGTTGGTCACCGACGGCCGCATGTCGGGCGCTTCAGGCAAGGTGCCAGCGGCGATCCACGTGACGCCGGAAGCGGCGGAGGACGGGCCTATCGCCAGGATCCATGACGGCGATATCATCAGGCTCGACGCCGAGGCCGGGACGCTGGAGGTACTGGTGCCAGCCGGCGATTTCGCACTGCGCCGCCCCGCGGACAGCGACCTCATAGGCAATGAATTCGGCTTCGGCCGCGAGCTTTTCGCCGGGTTCCGGCAGTTGGTGGGACGCGCCGACCATGGCGCCAGCGCCTTCGGTACGGCATGACTTTTCGACCATGGAAGAGCGGCTGGTGGCCGCTCTCCCTTAGATCTACTGAACGGTCAGCTCGGCTCGCGCGCCGGCCCTGACCGTTACCGTGCCTTCCCTCGAGCTGTTGTCCGATTTCTCCGAAACCACCGCGTAGTCGCCGGCCGACAGGGTGGCTTGATACTTCTGGTCGTAGGCGTAGCCGACCGACTTGCGGGTTCCGTCGATGGCCTTCCTGGCCTCGAATATCTCGATCTTCGAGGCCCCTGGCGCGGTTATCGTCAGCATGCCGGCGTTCATCGCGATCTTCAGATCCTGATGGTCGCCAACCTTGACGCTGAACGGCTGCTCGGCCACCGCAAGGTCGACCGTCGCGACCATTACATAATCGTCGGGCGGCAGATCGAACTTGCTGTCCGGACCGTAGGCATAAGTCACCTCCTGCCTGGTTCCGTCGACGTTCTTTTTCGCCTGGAGCACTTTGAAGCCGACGCCCGAACCCTCGGCCTTGTCGCCGCCGGCAGCATAATAGGCGTTGGCGACGATACTCCCGACGCCGACGATGATGTCCTTGTCGATGACCCTGCCGGCGGCAAGCGGGATCGTCTCGATAACCATGCCCTGGCCGATCGTGACCGTCACCTTCTGGTCACCGGCCGGCAGCACGACTTTCGTGTCACCGTAATAGGTCGGCGGGGTGTCGACGCCGGGATAGCCGATTACGACAGCCGCGCCGTCATCAACGTCCGCTCCTTCGCTTGGCCGCGGGTGGATGACCAGCGTGCCGGCATTCAGGTTGAAGTGCGGTTTGGCGACCTGGCCAGGCTCTATCTTGATCTTCTGTTCGGCCCTGGCCTCGCCGGCACGCGCGACGACGATATAGTCGCCCGGCTCCAGATTGCCCTTGTAGGTGCCATATTCGGTGGTGACGGGATCGCCGCGCGTGCCGTCGGAATTCGCCTTGTAGATCTCCCAGGCGTTGCCGTCGGTGACGGGATCGCCACCCTCGGCAAGCACGACGGTGGGCACGAAATTGGACTCCGCCGGCTGGGCGGGCGCCGGCTGGGGAGCAGGCTGCGGGGCGGGAATCGGTTCAGGGGCGGGTGGCGGAGGCGCAACGGTCTCGACGAGGGCGTCCTGCAATGCGTTTTCATCCGACGCTTCGATATATTTGCCGCCGGTATTGTCGGCGAGGCAACCGACCTGCTTGCCCTCGGCCGCCGTCAGGCCGAAGCCGACGACATTGACGGTGAAGTCGACGCCAGCAGCCTCCAGTTCCTTGCCGAGCGCACAGGGATCGCCGCTACATGTCTCGATGCCATCGGTGATGAGAACGACCGTCGCCTTGTCCTCGGTGTATTTCAATGCTTCCGCCGCTTGCTTGACCGCAGCGGTCAGCGGCGTCTTGCCCTGAAATTTCAAGCTGTCGGCCGCGGCTGAGATCGCACTTGCCGAGCCTGCCTGCGGTGGCACGATGAGTTCGATGTCGTCGCAACTGGCCTTCTCGCGATGGCCATAGGCCATGAAGCCTATTTCCTCCTCGGCCGGGACCGATTGCAGCACGTTCCGCAGTGATTGACGGGCGATTTCGAGCTTGGGCTTGCCGTCGATCTGCGCCCACATCGAGCCGGAGGCATCGAGAATGACGATGACGCGATCGGCGGCGAAGCCGAACCCCGTCGTCCGCAGCAACAGGGCCGCCGCAGCGACGCTCTGCACAAATCCCGCCATCAAAAATCTCCCCCGTCAGTCGCCGCCGCTCGGCGCCGGAAAGCTATTTGACGCCGGGTCGCGACACAAGCCCGGACGGAGTACGAAGCTGCGTCGCCTCTCTGCCAAACCCTCAATAGGCCGTGCGGCGTTCCTCGGAAGGCGGCCGGCCGAATTGCAGCCGGTAGCTCTGGGCAAAATAGGAATGCGAGGTGAAGCCGGTGGCGATTGCCACGTCGAGGATCGGCATGTTGGTCTGGCGCAGCAATTCGCGCGCCCGCTCGAGCCTGAGCCGCATATAATAGCGCCCGGGCGTCACACTGAGATGGCGCAGGAACAGGCGCTCGACCTGGCGCACCGACAGGCCCGCCGACTTGGCGAGCTGCACCGCCGACAGCGGCTCGTCGAGATGGTCGGCCATCAGCTCGACGATGCGGCGCAGCTTCTCCGACTTGCCGGTCAGGTCGCGTTCCGGGCCGACGCGCTGGCGGTCCCCGGCCGAGCGGATGCGCTCATGCTGGAACTGGTTGGCGACGCCATTGGCGAGGCTCGAGCCGAAATCACCGCGCACGATCTCCAGCATCAGGTCGATCGATGTGGTGCCGCCGGCGCAGGTGTAGCGCTTGCGGTCGATCTCGAAGACGTTGCCGGTGCAGTTGATGTCCGGAAAGCGTTCGAGGAAGCCGGCGCGGTTTTCCCAATGGATGGTGCAGCGATAGCCATCGAGCTGGCCTGCTTCGGCAAGCAAATAGGAACCGACCGAAAGCGCGCCGAGCGCATTGCCGCGCCGGCCCCAACTGCGCAGCGCTGCCAGCACCTTGCTCTTGCCGGGAAATTCCGTCGTCAGCCCGACCGAGACGAACAGGATATCGACCGGCGGCAGATCGGCAACCGCGTAGTCGATCTTGAGCGGCAGGCCGTTGGACGCCATGACGGCGTCGCCGTCGGCCGACACCGTAGTCCAGCCATAGAAATCGCGGCCGAGCAGCCGGTTCGCCGACCGGAACGTGTCGATTGCCGCGGCCAGCGAGAACATGGAGAACTTGTCGACCAACAGAAACCCGAACTGCCGCCCGCCCTGAACGGGATCATTGGTGACCGGCCGTTCTAAGGGAACAGTGAGGTTCGGCAAGGACGCTGCTTTCTGGTCAGAAGGAAGGCCGTTTCAATCCGGCTGCGAGATAGGCGGAAGCTAGCGTGTTGGCCATCAGCATGGCAATGGTCATCGGTCCGACGCCGCCAGGCACCGGCGTGATGGCGCCGGCCGCCTTCGCTGCTTCGGCAAAGGCGACGTCGCCGACGAGGCGCGTCTTGCCTTCGCCCTTTTCAGGTGCGGCGACGCGGTTGATGCCGACATCGATGACGGTGGCGCCAGGCTTGACCCAGTCGCCGCGGACCATTTCAGACCGGCCGACGGCGGCGACCAGAATATCGGCGGTGCGGGCAAGCGCCGGCAGGTCCCTGGTCCGGCTGTGTGCGATGGTGACGGTGCAGTTGGCGGCAAGCAGAAGATTGGCCATCGGTTTGCCGACGATGTTCGAACGCCCGACGACGACCGCATTGAGACCGGACAGGTCCTTGCCGCGCACGCGTTCGATCAGCAGCATCGAGCCGGCCGGCGTGCAAGGCACGAAGGCGGTCTCGAGTTCGCCGGTGCCGAGCTTGCCGACATTGATGAAGTGGAAGCCGTCGACATCCTTCTCCGGCGCGATGGTCTGGATGATCTTGCCGGAATCGATATGGCCGGGAAGCGGAAGCTGCACGAGGATGCCGTTGATGGCCGGATCGGCGTTGAGCTGGCCGATGATCTTCAACAGGTCCGGCTCGGAGGTTTCGGCCGGCAGCGTGTGCTGAACCGAATGGAAGCCGCATTCCTTGGCGGTGCGGGATTTGGAGGCGACATAGACCTGGCTCGCCGGATCCTCGCCGACGATGACCACGGCGAGACCGGGCTGCCGTCCGCCCTTTTCCGCCAGTTCGGCGGTCAGGGCCTTGACCCGCCGCACCACGTCTTCGGCGACGCTTTTTCCGTCAATCAACTCAGCCATGAACCACCCTCGACGCCTATCGCGCAAGCCTGCCGCGTTAAAACATCCATGCGGCGCGCTCCAGATATCTTTTATGCAGGCCGTTGCCCAGAACCATGCGCTGCGGGCGGACATGCAGCGCGGCATTTTCACGAAAATCGAGCCGGGCAATCCCGTCAATGCGCCGTCCCATGCCGTTAACTCGAAACCGGCATGTTTTATTCGACGCTCAGAAATAGCGGCGGCGCGCGCGGTTTTCGGTGAGCTCGCGAACGACCTCGCGGAATTCGCGCAGGCTGGCGCGGATTTCCTCGATCTGGCTTTGCTGATCGGCGGCTTCCGAGGCCTGATTTGCCTTCCTCGACCAGGCCTGAGTACGGGCCGAATGCGGCGGCGGGGGTTGCTGCGGATAAGGTGCCCGACCGGCATAGAACGGCTGCGGGTGGAACGCAGGCGGCATCGCTGCGGTGGAATTTGTCGCGGCGGAAGTCTCACCGGACGCCATCTCCTCCGGCGCTCTGCCAGGCACGAGCCGGCGCAGCGCCGACAACACGGCACCGATCGCGCCTGGACGTTTGGTGCGCGCGACCTCGACCGACGGAGCGGCAGGCGGTGCTGCCCGGTACGCGGCGCGATCGGCGGAACCGGCATCGGGGCCGCCATGGGAGCCAGCGGGGTCGAAAAACCCATCGGCAGCTGCAGCCTCTTCCATCAGTATGGTGCCGCCCTTTGGCTCATCAGGATCGGGCTGGCTTATGCCGGCGGCTGCCAACAGGATCGGACTGGCACACGCTTCGCGGCGCGAGCGGGCAAGACGATGGCGTGTGGCGGCATCCTCGCGCCATGACGGGCCTGCGCGGTCCTCTAGCAAAACCAGCGATGCTTCGTCCTCGCCGCGCACCGCCTCGACGAGCGACAGCAAGGACTGCTCGTTCCTCCAGTGTTCACGATTTTTCCTATAAGCCATGGTTTCTGGAGCCTTCCCCTCGGGCTGGGACCTAGCGACCGCCACTGGTTAGGCGATGCTAAACAGGCATAGGAAATAAAAGGTTAATTTGGTCGCCGCGCGGCTGCGCGACTACATGCGCATCCAACCGCAAGGTCGGGGTTTCCGCCTGATCACGGTCCCAACAGGGCTTCCCCGCCCTGCCGCGAACGTCTATGGGGAAGCCATCTCTATGGGAGGCTTTCGATGACGATCAGGCTTGTTCTCGCCGGTTGCGGCAATATGGGCTATGCCATGCTCTCGGGCTGGCTGAAAGCCGGCAAGCTCGCTCCGGCTGCGGTGTTCGTGGTCGAGCCCAATGCCGAGTTGCGCAAGCGTGCCGAAGCACTGGGCTGCGCTGCTGCCGCGGATGCCGGCGCCATCCCGGCGGACGCCGTGCCGACCGTCGTCGTCATTGCGGTGAAGCCGCAGGTGATCCGCGACGTGACGGCTGGTTACATCCGCTTCAACGATGGCCGGACCACCTTCCTCAGCATCGCCGCCGGAGCGCCGGTGGCCACGTTTGAAGGTATTCTCGGCGACCGCGCGCCGATCGTGCGCTGCATGCCCAACACGCCGGCGGCGATCGGCAAGGGCATGATGGTGGTGTTTTCCAACAGGCTGGTTTCCGACGAGACTAAACGCTTCGTCGCCGACCTGCTTTCGGCGGGCGGGCAAGTGGCCGATATCGACGACGAAGCCCTGATGGATGCGGTGACGGCGGTTTCCGGGTCGGGGCCGGCGTATATCTTCCATTTCATCGAAGCGCTGACCGTGGCCGCCGAGAAGGCCGGCCTGCCGACCGGGACTGCCAAGCTCTTGGCCATGCAGACGGTCTACGGCGCCGCCTCGCTGGCCGCCGAAAGCGGCGAGGAGCCGGGCGTGCTCAGACAGCAGGTGACCAGCCCCAACGGCACCACGGCTGCGGCCCTTTCAGTACTGATGGGCGAGGACCGGCTGACGCGCCTGCTCACCGAGGCGGTGGAAGCGGCGCGGCTGCGGTCTATCGAGCTGGGGAAGTAGGGCTTCTGGGGGAGCCGGTCGGCGGTGATGGCCGACCGTTCCTTTCGGCAATAGCAACCGGTAGAAAAGCCGTTACGCGGCGTTCCTTCGCGCCCTCCACTGTCCTGCCGACATCAAAATCGCGATAGCCTAGAATGTCGACAGATATCAGCGATGTCCCCACAAGTCGTCGATCTCGTCCTTGTTCACGGGCCGCCCGTCTTTGCCGGCTTTGGCTTTGAGATCATCGGCAATGGCCGCGAGCCGCTCTGCCAGAGAAGGGCGTCCATTTTCCCGCTTCAACTCGGATTCACGGACCTCAGCCATCACCAAGATTCCCATACAGCATCTCGTCCTGCAGCCGGCGCAAGGCGAACAGCCCGGTCGTCGGGTCGGGCGCGGCATTGTCGGCGGTGAGCAATTCGCCTTTCCTCACCGGTTTCAGCACCTTGCCGCCTTCGAGCAGACCGACCGGCACGGCGCGATGGGCGCGGGCCTGTTCGACGGTCATGGTCCAGGAGCGGTAGCAGGTCTCGCCGATCGCATCGAAAACCTCGCCTGCCGCCAGATCGCGCTTGGCCACGGCGCAGACCTCGGCCACCGGCCGCGGCAGCGGCACCATGTCGGGCTTGCCGTAAAGCGCGATGCGAGCGGCCGTCAGCGGCACTTCCAGCGAGGTCAGATGGTAGGGCCTGAAGAAGCTGTAATAAGGGCCGTGGCCGATATGCAGATCGTCCATGCGCTCGATGATGCGCGGATGCGTCGCCTCGACGATGACGAAGACACCGGGCGCCACCCCCTTGCCGACGGTGTAGTCGACGACGCCCTTCTTCGACAGGATGCCGCCCTGCTCGCGCGGGATCAGCACCTTGACCAGCTCGTCGCGATCGGCCTTGGGGCCGTGCATGCCGGGAACGTCGGGCACCAGCCCGGTGGCGTTGGCAATGGCGCACATCTCGACCATGGTTTTCGAGCCGTCGACGAACTCGACCAGCATGCGCGGATTCATGTTGCGGCGCAGCGCCTCCTCGCGGTAGTCGTCGGGAACGGCGTCGTGGTTGAGCGGGTTGTTCTTGCCCTTGCCGGCGGAGACGATGGTGTAGCCGAGCGCCGAGGCGAACTCGATCAGCTCCATGCAGCTCGACGGCTCGTCGCCGGCACCGACCGAATAGACGACGCCGAGCCGGTCGGCCTGCTGCTTCAGATAGCAGCCGATGGTGACGTCGGCCTCGACATTCATCATCACCAGATGCTTGCCGTGCTGCATCGCCATCAGGTCGAAATCGGCGGCGACGCCGGGCTTGCCGGTGGCGTCGATGACGACATCGATGAGCGGATTGGTGACCAGCATCTCGTTCGAGGTGATGGCGATCTTGCCGCTTTCGATCGCCTGGCCGACCTTCGAAGCGCTGTCCGCTTCGGCCGCCATCGCCTCATCACCATAGGCGATGCGGATGGCGTCACGCGCCGTATGCGGACGGCGCGTCGAGATCGCGCAAACCGAAATGCCCGGCATCAGCATGCCTTGCGTCACCAGGTCGGTGCCCATCTCGCCCGAACCGATAACGCCGATGCGCACCGGGCGGCCTTCCGCGGCGCGCTTGGCAAGATCGCGGGCAAGCCCGGTCAAGGCGACATTGGTCATACTGGAACGTCCACTGCTTTTTGATTTGAAGCGGGAATAGCAGGGAACGGCAACCCATTGCCAATCGAAACCGGCCGCGGCGGTCTTTTCTTGCGCATGACCCCGGAAACCAGAATTGTTCCTATGAAGACATGCTCCCGGCCGAAGGACTAACGAGGGTCCTGTGGCGCCAAAGGCCCGCGTTGAAGCGGCGGAACGGGCCGTTAAGCCCGGATGGATCGCAGCCAAGAAATGTACGGAAATTCTTAGTCATTCTTTTATGCAATCCTGCTTTAATAGGGAAATGGACTGGCGTGCCCGCATTTTTAGGTGTTTTTTCCGCGCTATGCGACCGATCGGCGAGAGCGGCAACGTTGCTACTATTTTTGCTCTGTCTTTGCCGATTGTCGTCGGCGGTGCGGGCCTTGGTATCGAGACTTCCTATTGGTATTACAGCAGCCTGAAGCTACAAGCGGTGGCGGATGCGGCGGCCTATGCTGGCGCTTTGGAAAAGGTTTCGGGATCCGACACGCCAAAGATTGTCTCCGCAGCGACAGCGTCAGCGACCACGAACGGCTGGGGACCGTCAGCAGGTACAATAGAGGTCTTCTCGCCTCCGTCAGCCGGTCCAAATGTCGGAAAAAAGGCGGTTGAGGTAGTCGTTCATCAGAACCTCGATCGGTTCTTTACGTCGATATTCACGCAAAACGCAGTTGGCGCACAAGCAAGGGCGGTGGCTCTTATTACGGATGCTTCAAAAGCCTGCATTTTGACGGTCGATCCTTCCGCTTCGAAAGCGGCGCTCTTTTCCGGCAGTTCGACCACAAAACTGACAGGCTGCTCCGTCATGTCGAATTCGATAGCTCCGGACGCCATCAAACTTCAGGGATCGGCAAGCCTTGATGTCGATTGCCTGATATCGGCAGGCGGTGTTTCGTTGAGCAACGTCGTGAAGACCGTTTGCGCCAGCCTGATAACTCAGGCGCTGCCCGCTGCTGATCCTTTTGCCGACCTGCCGGCGCCGCCGGCCACGAACCCTTGTCAAAACGGCAATCAGTCAACCTTGCAACCTGGAACATACTGCAAGGGGCTCAGCTTGAGCGGCAATGTAACCCTCTCGCCCGGGATATACGTCATTGAGGGAGGCGATTTCAAAGCGAGCTCGAATGCAAATATTTCCGGCGAGGGTGTCGTCATTTATCTGGCCGATACCTCCGGCGTTAGCATGAACGGCACGGCGACCGTCAAGCTCAGCGCACCGACGTCGGGCACCTATTCAGGTGTGCTGTTCTATGGCGACAGAGCCAACCTGGCGGGATCCAACACGTTTAATGGCACGGCGGATTCGCTATTGACCGGCGCTCTGTATTTTCCAACACAGGGCGTCAATTATCTCGGCAATTTCTCGGGCAAAGGTGGTTGCACGCAGGTCGTCGCAAGTACCGTGCAATGGTCCGGCAACGCAAACATCATTCAGGATTGCACGAGCTTGGAATGCGAGACATTCCGGCCACGCAAACCGTTCAGCTTGTCGAGTAGTTTTCGTGGATCGGCTACAAGTCCGGATGTTCCGGAGTGATTCGGGTGTTGCCGCGGTAGAGTTTGCGCTGGTTCTGCCCATCCTTTGCCTGGTACTTCTTGGCATCATCGACGGCTGGTCTTTTGTCTCGAGCGCATTGTCGATGCGTGCAGGCGTCAAAACCGCGGCGAACCTCGTGATGCAAGGAGCAGTCGAGGATACGACCATCCAAGCTGTCGCTCTTTCGAGCTGGGAAAACCATCCTGATGGCGCGCAGGTGGCAGTGAGCCGGAAATACATGTGCGGGAACATCGTGGCCGATCCATCGGTCCTGTGCGACACTTTGAAAGCCCCCTCGGTCTTCCTCGTAATACAGGCGACAGCCACCTGGTCACCGCCCTTCAGTTTTGGCGCGTTTTCCCTCTCGCGCGAACTCAGTCATCAACAGGTGATTCGTGTCCGCTAAGTCGAGAGCTTTCACGGGGGATGCATCAGGCGGAGCTGCATTAGAGTTCGCGCTGATCGCGCCTTTTCTGATAATGCTTTTGATCGGCATCTTTGCATTCGGCTGGGCTCTGAACGCTATGTCGAGTGTTCGGTACACGCTGGAAACGTCGTCACGTGCGCTGCAAATGAAGAACTCGCTGACTCAGGCCCAGATCCAAGCCATTGCCACGGAAAAATTACTGGATTTGGGATTGAAAGACGTCGACGTAACAATAGCAATCGACGTCGCCAGCGGCGGCTTTCGCATGGCACATCTGACCGCCCAATATGCGTTCGTGATCGAGTTCCCGTATTTCAACCGATATCCGATACATTATCAGACAACTGTCACAGTTCCCCTGATTGCATCGTGAGCACGTCCCCGGCCAGTCGAGCGGCACCTTTCGCAGGATGTTCGCTGCACGCCGCCTTTATAGGCGATCGCCTTGTACGGCGTGCCGTTGCCGGCTTTGTTCCGGCCGAGCCCCCACCCCTCGCCCAGCGCTGCGCCGCCGCTACTTGTTTGTTGACAGGCATGCGAGGCCTACATGTGGAATTTGGCAGCAGAGGGCTGGAGGCTCCTCAAGCAGAGCGTCATCGGCTTCATCGACGACAATGCGCTGAGCCATGGGGCGGCGATAGCGTTTTATGCCACGACCTCGCTTGCGCCGATCCTGCTCATCGTTGTCGCTATTGCCGGCATGGCCTTCGGGCACGAGGCGGCGCAACTCGCCCTTTCGGCACAGATCGCTGGCCTGATGGGGCCGCAAAGTGCCGAGCTGCTGCGAGCTACGATCGAAAACGCCTCGCAGAAGGAAGCCGGAACCCTCGCCAGCATTCTGGGGCTGGTCACGCTGTTCGTCGCCGCATCCGGCGTGTTCGGCGAGATGCAGCTGGGGTTGAACGAAATCTGGAAAGTCAAACCGACCGGGGCAACGATTTCACGAATGGTTCGGGCACGCATTGCAAGCCTGGGCCTGGTCGCCGCCCTCGGTTTTCTGCTCCTGGTGTCGCTGGTCGTAAGCGCTGCAATTTCGGCGCTCGGAGAAGTCATCAACGCCTACCTGCCGTTCGGCACCATCATCCTGAGCGCCATCAACGGGATCGTCTCGTTTGCCCTGATCACGCTGCTGTTTGCCGCAATCTACAAGGTGCTGCCGGACCGCAGCCTGCAATGGCGCGATGTCGGCATCGGCGCCGTGGTCACCGGGTTTCTGTTCACCATCGGCAAGTCGCTGATTGGCTGGTATATCGGAACCAGCGCCATCTCATCGTCATACGGCGCGGCCGGCGCCCTGCTCGTCGTGCTGTTATGGGTCTATTATTCGGCCGAGATATTTCTGCTGGGCGCCGAATTCACGCGAGCCTATTCGGTTCGACACGGCAGCCGGTCCGATTTGAAGAACAAGGTGGAATCGCATGACAAATGAGTTCACGCCGAAATTCGACCTCGCCGGCAAGGTGGTGCTGGTCACCGGGGCCTCGCGCGGCAGCGGCCGCGCCTGCGCACTCGCCTGCATGTGCTGGCCACATTCCGCTCGGCCGCATCGGCGACCCGATCGACGTCGCGGGCACCGTGGTGTTCCTCGCCTCGCCGCCGGCGTCACTGATCACTGGCGCGAAAATAATTGGTGGATGGCGGTTGGTCGGTAGCGTGATAGGACTCTTTGGCTGGTAGTGCGACACCGCTTCGCGAGCGCCGTCTCCCCACACCAGGAAGAAGCGCGCGGACTTCGCAAGGTTAGTCCAAGAGGTCTTTTATGAGCGAAAAATCTCAATCGAACGGTGAATTCGACGAACCGCGGAATGAGCCACTCTTCGCGGCTATCTCGCAGACAGACCCCGCCTTCCTAGCAGCTTACGATCGCGCGCTTGCGAGTGTGCCGACATTTGTCGAACATATCGAGGGAAATGCAGATGCCTTCTGTTCCGCGAAGCTTCGGTTTCGCGATCCCGACGAGTCCGTACGTCTTCGGGAGGACCACTTTGTTTTCCTTTGGCTTGCCGCTGTGCATTATCATGCTGAGGAGCGGCTATTTTCAGGTGCGTTTTTCGAGGTGCCACCCGAGCTTCAGAAATGGCATCAAGTCGGACAGCGACTTTCGTTTGAAGGCGATGATATTTTCGATTGGATGGTTCTCGACGCGGGGCACTTGCAGGGGGGATTCACATTACGTGTAACCCGAGACAAGCTTCCTGAGAAAGATCGTGGCTCATACGATCGATACATCGGGGTTTCGGTTTATCAGCCACTGCCGTCCTGATTCAACGCATGCTTGATAGCCTGGTCTTTCGTTGGAGGATTGGGCAGCCGCACTGGTCAAACCAGCTTTCTCATCCATCGCCGGCGAGCCAACCGACCATGTTCGCCATCAGTCTTCCGTAGAACGGCCATCCGAGGAAATCCTGCGAGAGCCAATGCGGGCCGATATCGGTTGCCCAGGCAATCGTGCGGCCGCGGCCATGGCTACCGACGGCAAGGAGCGGCCAGTCGGTGCCGCGATGGTGGCAGGTCGCCAGAAGCCGGGACGAACCGTCGCGCCTGAATTCCAGCTTGTTCATGCCGAGAATCGGCGGCAAAGGCCCCTCCACCCCGGAAAAAATCGGATGTGACGACTGCAGGATGGAGGCCTGCACGCCTTGCGGCACCTCCATGCCGTCGCAGTAGGGTAGGCAACGGACCGGCAGAACGTCCTCGACCGGGGTGTCGTGGAAACGCGCCGTCCCGAACATGCCCTGAAAGCCCATGTAACCGCCGGCCAGCATCAGCCCGCCGCCACCTTCGACATAGGCCTTGAGCACATCGAGGCGGTTGACGCCGACACGCCCGGCGCGGGCATCCGGCGTCACCAGCAATGTCAGGGCGCCGACGTCGGAGATCACCACCGCCTGATATTGGGCGAGCCCATCGAGGTCATAGGGAAACGCCGCGCTGCAACGCTCGCCGCCGATCTGCGTGACCGCGATGCCTTCAGTGGCCAGCGCGGCATTGAAGGCCGTCGCACCATTTGTCGAGGCCGCACTTGTAAGCACGTCGCTGCCGATGGCAACCGAGGTCGTCGCTGCAAAGGTTTCGCCTGGAAGCAATATCTTCATTGCCGCCCCGCACTGTTTTCATTCGAGAGGTTTTTAGGAAGGGCGCCGGATGGACCGGCGCCCCCTAGAACTCAAGCTCTATAGGATCAGAATTTGAACTCGGCCAGATTTTCGGGAGTCACGATCTTGGCCGGACCAAGGATCAGTTCGCCGCCGGCGCCAATCGTGTATTCGCCGAGCCTGCCTGCCGTGAACTTCTCACCCTCCTTGCCGGTGATCTTGCATTGCGCAAACGCCTGGGCCGTCTGATAAGTAAGATAGCCAAGATCGGTGACGTTCCACCAGATATCCTGAGCCGCTTCGTCCTTGATGTATTTCGAGATCAGAGTGGCCGGCGCGAGCCCGGTCAGCTTGACCTTGCCGATCATGCCCGCTTCCTCGAGTGCACGCGCGGCCGCCGGAAGGCCGATGCCTGCCGGGACGATGATCACCTTGAGATCGGGAAACGCCTGCACCAGCGCCAATGCCTGCTGCTGGTTGATCTGTTCGCTTTCTTCGCCATAGGCCACCTGCACCAGCTTCATTTTGGAGAACTTCGGCTCGGCCGCCATCTTCGCCTTCATGAAGTCGATCCAGGCATTCTGGTTGGTCGCCGTCGGCGTCGACGACAGGATCGCGAATTCGCCTTCACCGCCGCTGAGGGCGAATGCACTTTCGAGCATCATCTCGGCGAGGCTGTCGCCCTTCACCTGATTGACGAACACCGCACGCGCATCGGCGGCCACATCGGAGTCATACGAAATCACCCTGACCCCCTGCTGAACGGCGCGCTTCAGCGCAGGCGCGACGGCATTGGCGTCGTTGCCGGCAATTGCGATGACTCCGACCTTCTGCGACACGAGGCTGTTGATGAATTCGATCTGCGCCTCGGCGGTCGCCTGCGATGGGGCGACCTGCGTAGCGGTGCCGCCAATTTCCTTGGCTGCCTCTTGTGCGCCTCCGAAGGCCACTTTGAAGTAGGGATCCGTGTCGAGCTTGGGCAGGAAACCGACCGTTACGGGTTCCTTGGCGCACTCCTGGCTGAAGGCCAGCGAGCTTGGCGCAAGCAGAACCGCGGATGCGAGCAGGGCTAATCTAAACGCTTTCATTGTGACTCCTCCGTCAAAATTCGGGCTTGAAGGAAGGGGCCCGAGATCACCCCTTTGTCTCGCGCATTGCGCGGGATCTGCTGAGCATCTCCTGTGTGGAGCGCCAGTAATTGCCGACCAGCAGCGAGCCGATCAGAAGCAGGCCGATGATCATGCCCTGCGCGTCGCCACCGATCTGGTTCAGCGCCAGCACGTTGCGGATGATGGCGATCAGGACCAGTGCCAGCATGACGCCGGTCAGGCGGCCCTTGCCGCCAAAGACGCTGACGCCGCCGAGCAGCACGATGGTGATGACGTCGAGCTCCATGCCGAGCGCATTGTTGGCGCGGGCGTTGGAAAGGCGCGCGGTATAAACGATGCCGGCTATCGCCGCGACGACGCCCGAGACGACGAACAGGTTCAGCACCATCCGGCGCGTGTTTATGCCGGAATAGCGCGCCACTTCGGGGCTGCCGCCGAGCGCGTAGATGCGCTTGCCGGTCGGCGTCTTCTGCAGCACGACCGCAAACACCGGCGCCAGCACCAGGAAGGGCACGATGGTCCACGGTATCTCGGTGCCAGGCAGGTTGTTGATGCCGAAATCGACGAGCGCGGGCGGCAGGATGTTGACCGAGCCGGTGCCGAGCAGGATGTAGCCAATGCCTCGGTAGAGCGCCATGGTGCCGAGCGTCACAACCAACGACTGCAGTCCAAGGCCCGAGACCAGATAGCCGTTGAAGGCGCCGAGCAGGCCGCCGATGACGAGCGTCAGCGGGATTGCGGCAAGCGTCGGCACACCGGCCTGGACCAGCAAGCCAAAGACGACGGAGGTCAGCGCCAGCACCGAGGCGATCGACAGGTCGATCTCGCGGGTGATGATGAGCAGCGTCATCGGCAGGATCAGCAATGCCTTTTCCGAGGCGCTGGCGGCCAGTTGCGAGAGATTGAAGCCGGAAACGAAATTCGGCACGAAGATCGCGGCATAGAGGAAGATGGCCACGCAAGAGGTCGCCAGCAGCAGATCCCAGAAGTCGATCGAACGGAGGAACTTTTCACCGCGCCCTCGCCTGTCTTGCCTGCTCGGCACGCCGCACGATGAAGGTGTCGATGCCGATGGCCACCAGGATAACCAGGCCGTAGACGCCCTGCAGCCACAGCGGGTCGACGCGCACCAGCGTCAGCCCGTTCTTGGCCGCCGGTCGGGAGATACACGCCGGCCAGCAGCTTTACGCAGGTGCTCTTGCCGGCGCCGTTTTCGCCAAGCAGAGCCAGCACCTCGCCTGAGCGCAATTCGAAGGACGCGTCCTTGAGGGCAATCGTGCCGCCGAAGGCTTTTGTCGCCTGAACCAGGGCAACGGGGACAGCCGCGTCGCTCTTCACCATGGCGTCGGCTTCGCCTAATGCGCCCAAGTGCAGCACCTTTCCTCCCTGGTCCTGTTTTTTCAATTTGCTATATTAAATGGCCGAATGCCGCAACTGGAAAATTGACTTCCATGGCCGCGAAGGGCACTGTCGCGTCGCGCACGGGTGCGATTGGAGTGCTCGACCCCGCGGCAGCCTCAAAGCTGCAAGCGGCTGGAGTGGCTCTGCGGGAATGAATGGGGAGGCGCCGGTTTTGTCCGGAAAAGGCAGCAATTCGGTCAAGGTTCGGCATTATAACGAGCGCTTCGTGCTTGATGCCATTCGCCGCCTGAAGGAGGCATCCAAGTCCGATCTGGCGCGCGCCGCAAATCTGACGCCGGCCGCGGTCGCCACCATTGTCGACGGGCTGGAATCGTCCGGATTCGTAAAGCAAGTGGGGAAAAGGTTCGGGCAACGCGGATCGCCATCCACTCTCTACCGACTTGCACCTGAGCGTATCTACAGCGTCGGCATCAAGATCGGCCGGCGCGCGCTGGAAGCCGTGCTCGTCGACTTTGCCGGCGAGGTCCGCTCGCGCGAGTCGCACGAATATCGCTTTCCGGATCCCGACATGGTGCTCAAGGCCGGCAACATGTCGCTGGCCAATTTCGACAAGCTGGTCGAGGGGCTTGGCGATGCCAGCATCGTCGGCGTCGGCATCGCCTCGCCATATTTCCTCGGCGGCTGGAGCGAAGAGCTCGGCTTTCCCGACGATCTCGGCAGCCGCTGGGAAGCAATCGATCTGACGACGTTCTTCGCCACAAAGCCGAAGACCCCGGTCTTCGTGGAAAACGACGCATCATCGGCCGCACTCGCCGAACTCATCCAGGGGACCGGCGCGCGGTTCCGCGACTTCATGCATATCTCGATCGACACCTTTGTCGGCGGCGGACTGGTGCAAGGCGGCAAGGTCCATACCGGGCCCCACGGCAACAGCGCCGCGCTCGGTCCTTTGCCGGTCTCGCCTTCAAGCCTCGATTCGGTGGCGGCCAAGCCGGCGCGCTACCAGAGCCTGCTGCATCGCGCTTCGATCTATGTGCTGGTCAATCATCTCAAATCGCGCGGCATCGAGATCAACCGTGTGCGCGAACTCGATCCCTTGCCGCCGGGGGCGCGCGAGCCGCTGTCCGAATGGATCGACGATTGCGCCAATGCGCTGGTCGAGGCGATCATCGCCATCACCTCCGTCATCGACATCGAGGCGATCGTTCTCGACAGCATCCTGCCGCGGCCGATTCATCTCGAGCTGTTGGCAAAGGTGCAGACCCAGTTCAACAGGATCAGCGCCATCGGCATCGTGGCGCCGGAAATCGTGTCGGGACAATTCGGCCCCGAGGCTTCGCCGATCGGCGCGGCGATGCTGCCGTTCTCGGCACTGTTGGCGCCCGACAGCGGCGTGCTGATGATCGGCAAGGACAGAACAATGCTGCCGGGTAGCCTTTCGAGGCTTGCCAGCCAAGGCCAACCAGCAAGAAGCTCGGCGACTTCAACGGCATAAGATAGTGCCGCGAAAGAGCATCAAGCTCCGGACATCATCAACATCAGCTCACAGTCAGGCACGGGCACGGCGGGCTTTTTGCGCCGGCACCGGAACTTTTAGCGGCCGCTAATCTTCATTCGTCACCGACATGCAATGCTGATCGGTCCGCGCTCCGCTTTAGTGCGGGCCTAGGAAGCAAGGAGGAACATATGAACTGGGATCAAATCAAGGGAAAATGGACGCAGTTCAAAGGCAAGGCGAAAGAGCAGTGGGGTGACCTCACCGACGATGATCTTGATCGCATCGAGGGCAACCGAGACCAGCTTTTGGGACGCATCCAGGAGCGATATGGCATCGCCAAGGAAGAGGCGGAGCGCCAGGTTGATAACTGGTCCAGAAGCATCAGCTGAGCCTTTGGATGCAATGCCGTTTGCTGCCCACCACCGGGGTGAAACTCTGCGTCGCCCGCCGTGCCGACTGGTGCGGTGGGCTCTTTCGACAGCGAGGCGAGCGAGGAACCTTTAGCCATATCTGATGTTCTACTTGCGTGGCGGGCTTCGCCTCGGCGTGCACCCCACCCGGAGGCGAAGGAGTGCAATCATGAACAACATTATCTGGCTGGTCGGCGCGATCGTGATCGTAATAGCCATTTTGAGCTTTTTGGGTCTGCGATAGGCCTTAGCCCTCTCCTCGACCTCTTCGATTCAGCAACGGCTCCCTCTCGGCGTGGCCTCACTGCCCGTTGCATTCAAGCAGGTCAGACTTAGGTCCCAAGCAAGATACTCCAGGATTGGACCGAAGCCCCGGCTGGGAACGTAGCCGGCTGGCTCACGTTGTGGTGAGCTTTGGCGCGACGAAGATGCGTCCGGGCGGAAGAGTTCAAGCCAGGGAGGAGAGGCCCGACGCTCCGAACGGGCGGCGGGCCTGGGCGTAAATGCAAACGATCAGCAGGCTGTTCAATTCCCATGCCCAGGCAGCACGTGCCGTTGCGAGGCTTCAGGCTGCCGGGATTCGTCGCCGGCAAATCAGCGTGGTCGGATCTTACAATGACAATGATGAACCGATCAGCGTTGCTGGATATTACGACGATGAGATGAGCGCTCTCTGGCGAGGTGCCGTCGCTGGTGCCGCACTTGGCGCGACGGCTGGTCTGTTGGCCGGCTTCAGCGCTTTTGGAGCTCAAGACGTTGATCCTGCGGGGATGACCGGCATGGCCCTGGTCGGTGCGGCTTGGGGCGGCTTTGCCGGCGTGCTTCTCGGAACTTTTGCCAATTTTGCCCAGAAGCCGCGCAAGCCGAAGATCGCTGAGGGTGTCGTATTGGTGATTGCTCGCGTCGATGAAAGGCAGGCCGGCGCCGCGCATACGGTGCTCCGGAGTTTCGCGGAGATGCCTTCCGGGCCGATGAAGAGGAGCGCTTTGCCAAATTCAAGCCGGCTCCGCGTCCGATCTGGTGCCCGATGAAGTTTGTTTCGCGAAACGGGAATTCAAACCGGAGGCGCCCGACGAAAGCTTGGCAAACCAACACTTTGGAAGCATGCGGGCTACTTGCCGTCGTGTTGTCCTTTATTCTTACCGTTCTGTTGGTTGGTCTCATCCTTGGCTGAACCCATGCCCTTGCCACCGGCGACACTATGCCCGGCAATTGGCGAAGGTTGTGGCCAGTTCGAAGGATTAAACCATTCGTGCTAAGCGTTAATAGGTTATCGGCAAAAGTAGAGGGCGATCACGTGGACAAACGGGCTGAAGGAGACGCGGAGAAATTGGCTCGAGGCGAGTTCGAGCTCAAAGCCGAACGATATGGCGTGAACGCCTTTCTTCTCGTTGTCGAACTTGTAAATCTGCTGGAAAAGCGCGGAACGATCAGCAGCGACGACGTCGCGAAAATCGCCGAAGCCGCCGCACTTGCCGTTGCCGCATCCAGCGAACCCGACGTGAACAGCATCAATCTGTTTCAGGCCATCGCTGCCGCACGCCGGCCCAAATAGGCTTATATCAAATCCGCCAGCAATCGGCGCCAACCGATAAACGCTATGTTGAACTGATCTCGGTCGAGCGTACGGAGCCTTTCCATGTGCAATGACTACGAGCAGCACATCGCCTGGGCCGAATACTGCCGGATGATGGAATCGCTGGCGCTCAAAATCCCCAGCCATCAAACCGAATTGGATCTGCCGCAGGCGGATGACATCCACATCAACGACCCCGCGCCGGTAATGCGCGCCGCCGGCGACGCAATCGAACTGGCGTCGATGACGTTCGGCTTTCCCCCGGCCGGGCCAAAAGGCGGACCTGTATTCAACTTTCGCTCGGAGGGCCGGCAGTTCAGCAACAGCAAGCGCTGTCTCGTTCCGGCGTCGGCATTCTTCGAATTCACGGGAGCGAAATATCCAAAAACCAAGCACAGGTTCACGCTGAATGGCCATTCGTTCATGGCGATTGCCGGGCTGTGGCGCGAGGGTGTCGGCAACAAGCCGCCGACGTTCACGATGCTGACGACCGATCCGGGGCCGGATGTCGCGCCATATCACAATCGGCAAGTGGTTGTGCTGCGGCCATCGGACTGGGCGGCATGGATCCATCTGACGAAGTCCGAGGCTGAACTCATGCTGCCACTGCCGGAAGGGTCGCTCAGCGCGGAAACAGTTCGCGCAGGTTCCGAGTAGGATCCATCGGAAGACTGCGCGCGCTGAGCTACGGCCGCGCCGCATCGTCACGGCGATGCGCGCCATGCTCAGAACGAATGCCCGCGCGATATAAGCGCTTCAGCCCGGCTTGACGTAGCCGGCGGTGACCTCGTCTTTGTGGGCGGCGAAAGCTTCCAGGACTTCGGTTTTCTCAGGCTTCGGAATTTTGAAATGATCCAACGTCCGCCCGAGTTCGGCTGCGACCTCATCGAATTCCGCGGGGGAAATCCGCAGGTCGCGATGCGCCTCCTCGAGACCGAGCGGCGTCGTGCCGGGCTTGGTGGCGACGAACTTGAAGGGCCCGCCAGAAACGTCGCAGACCCACAGCGTGCGCATGAACTTAAGGCCGGGCAACCTTTCCAGGTTCTTGGTGTGCCATTTGCGCAGCTGCGGATTCTTGGACTTTTGGCCGACGATCGGGTTCCTCACGACGGCGTCGCTGAAATGATCGATCACCGCTGCGATGGCAAACACGCCGCCCAGCCGCTCATACAGACTTTTCTCGGATGTGGTTTTCTTCGTCTGCGCGAGCGCCTTGTCGACAGGCAATACCGACGTCGATGCGGCGGCCAGCGCCAGCGCGGCGACAACACTTCGTCTTGTGAGAGAAGTCGAAATTTTCATCCCTGGTTCCCTTCGAGGTTAGGCCAGAGCGAGCCGCAGCCTGTCTGGCGGGCTTCATGAAATGACATTCGGACACTTTGCCGTATTTTAGCATCGCCTAAAGAACTAACGAGCCCTTCGCCCGAATTATTCCGATTGGGCGCATTGTCATGGTCAACATGCGTCAAAAGGGGCGAAGGCCGCGCGGATGAGGAAGGCTTAGCAGGCGTCGCTGCACGCGGCAGAGGTCGCGAAGCCACTTCGGCCGCATCTGTGCCCCTGACCTTGGGCATTTTCCTTCTGTGTCGTGTTGTCGGCGGCAATCAGCCCCGGTAGGGGGCGTACAATCGCTTCCCGCGGCTTTGCCGGCTGCTTGCGGCCAATAGCTTGTGCTTTTCGAAGATCGCGAGCTTCTGCGGATAGGTCATCCGCACCTTGCGGTTGCACCCGTCGCATCTGAAGTGCGCGATTGTTCTTAGTGCGGAGCCCTTTCTTACCGCCGGGTGTGAGCAATCCGGACATTCGAATGTGAGCGCGACATCAGATAAGTCTTCGGCCAAACCCATTTCTATCCCCTTCGCAAGCTCGGTGGCTACACTCTGGCGATCATCAATGGGCAATTCAGATGCCAATCCGATTGTGCCAATGCGGGACTAGAACAATTCGCCTCGGAACGCCGCCTAGCTAGTGCGCCTTCTCTGCGCCTTTTGAGCGACGAAGAGACCTAACTTCCTCCAGCAGTTCGCGCTCATTGGTAGTCACGTTTCGGAAGATTGCGACAATCATCACCGCCAAGGCTTCGGCATCCAGGCTTAGAGGGTCAATGTGCTCATCTGCGCAAACCTGATCAAACACGCGTTCACAAATAGCCAAATCGTGAGGGCTGAGGCGAGTGCGATTGAAACGCCGGCGCGACATTTGCGAGCCTTCGAGGCCCGCTGCCCGTGCAAAAGAAGCGGGTCTTCGCAAGAAACGCGAGTCATTGAGCGATTGTTCCCGGCTGCAAGCTTTGTTAAGCAGCCTGCAGCAGGGCAGACTAGAACGCTTTCCCCGCGCGCATCATGGCGCGTGCGAGCGCCGGGAGGTGCGCGTGCAAGACCACTGTTTCGACGAGCTTGTGCGCGTGGCACTCGGCAGATCGCGGGGCGCCATATTTTTCGGCAACCTCGCCAACCGCGCACAATCATCATCGAGCAGGTCAAAGAGGCCTTGGAAGATGCGCCAGCGAAAACAATCTGGTGCTGCGAGAGAGGATTGAACTCTCGACCTCTCCCTTACCAAGGGAGTGCTCTACCACTGAGCTACCGCAGCCGCCGATGGCGGGGCTTCTGCCATATCGAACCGGCAAGCGCAAGGCCAAGACAAAGACGGGTTGAAAGGCCGCACCGGCGATTGTTCCGGACATGGCCGTGCCACAATGTTGGCTATCCCTTGATAGCACGCTGGCGGGTCGCCGGCCGGAGACGGGACGATGAACGACAAGACGCTTTCACCAAAAAAGGATGACCCACCGAAAAAGGCCGGAACGGGCCGCAAGGACCGGCTGGCCGAGCAGTTGCGCGCCAACCTGCAGAAGCGCAAGGCGCAATCGCGCTCACGAAGGACCGGCGACGCCGACAAGCGGCGCGCTGGCGAGGCCGACGAGCGGCCGGAGGGGCTGCAGGCGGCGATGAAAAAAGATTAACGCGAATCGGCTATGTTGGTCGCCGGTACTTTGGCCAAGTCGGCGTGGGCCAAAGTGGGGAGTAGCCTGTTTCTTGAACCAAGCCGGCCAATGGTCTAGATGGCCGCAACAGACTCAACCGATTTAAACCGGCCTTGGCGCCGAGGGGACGCTCTTCATGGATCGCATCAGAATTGTCGGCGGCAACAAGCTTGCCGGAAGCATTCCGATCTCGGGCGCGAAAAACGCTGCGCTGCCGCTGATGATCGCCGCGCTTTTGACCGATGACACGCTGACGCTGGAAAACGTGCCGCATCTGGCCGATGTCGAGCAGCTGATCCGCATCCTCGGCAATCACGGCGTCGACTATTCGGTCAATGGCCGCCGCGAAAAGCAGCAGGAAGGCTATTCGCGCACCATCACTTTCTCCGCCCGCAACATCGTCGACACGACGGCGCCTTACGAGCTGGTGTCGAAGATGCGGGCCTCGTTCTGGGTGATCGGCCCGCTGCTGGCCCGCATGGGCGAGGCCAAGGTGTCGCTGCCCGGCGGCTGCGCCATCGGCACACGGCCGGTTGACCTCTTCCTCGAGGGCCTGCAGGCGCTGGGCGCCGATATCGACGTCGACACCGGCTATGTCATTGCCAAAACCAGGAACGGCCGGCTTGTCGGCAACCGTTATGTGTTCCCGAAAGTTTCGGTCGGCGCCACCCATGTGCTGATGATGGCGGCCTCGCTGGCCAAGGGCGAGACGGTGCTCGAAAACGCCGCCCGCGAGCCGGAGATCGTCAACCTCGCCGAATGCCTCAACGCCATGGGCGCGAAGATCTCGGGCGCCGGCACGGCGACCATCACCATCGACGGCGTCGAGGCGCTGTCGGGTGCCCGCGTCAGGGTGATCCCCGACCGCATCGAGACCGGCACCTATGCGATGGCGGTGGCGATGACCGGCGGCGACGTCGTGCTGGAAGGCGCGCGGCCCGACCTGTTGCAGACGGCGCTCGACATCATTTCGCAGACCGGCGCCGAGATCACGCAGACTAATTCCGGCATCCGCGTCAGGCGCAACGGCGCCGGCATTTCGCCGGTCGACGTGACGACGGCGCCCTTCCCGGCTTTCCCGACCGATCTGCAGGCGCAGTTCATGGGCCTGATGACGATGGCCAAGGGCAAGTCGCGCATCACCGAGACGATCTTTGAAAACCGCTTCATGCACGTCCAGGAACTCGCCCGGCTAGGCGCCCACATCACGCTGTCCGGCCAGACGGCGATCGTCGACGGCGTAGCGAAACTGAAGGGCGCGCCAGTCATGGCGACCGATCTTCGGGCCTCGGTGTCGCTGGTCATTGCCGGCCTTGCTGCCGAAGGCGAAACCACGGTCAACCGCGTCTACCATCTCGACCGCGGCTTCGAGCGGCTGGAGGAAAAGCTGTCTGGTTGCGGCGCGGAAATCGAGCGCATTTCGGGGTAACGATAGCAGGCTCAGGTCGGCGCTGCCCCTCGCCTGCCTGCCGGCATCTTCTCGCCGTATAGGGACGGGAAGTAGGACCGCCTCGCGAAGAATTTCGCCAATCTCCGGCGTTGCGGAGAGGGTGCCGAGGTTGCGGCCAGCCCCTACACCCGTCCCCTATACGGGAGAAGGTCCCGGCAGGGGGATGAGGGGCGGCGCCGACCGGAGCGATTGCCTGGCCAAGACCTCCGGCGCGGTTGCACGAGCCGGAAAGACCGCCTAACAGAAGGTCGAATAATCAACTCGCAGGTGCGAATTCCGCATGAATGGCCTCAAGCTTGTCGCGCTCGACGATCAGGATCTGAGCATCATCTCGGCGCATCTCCAGGATGCCGTCATGAAGGTCAGCGATCTCGAATACCTGCCTTCGGTAAAGCGCTTCGTGCTGACCATGAACCGCTTCGTGTGGGAGGCGAAATCCGGCTTCTTGCGCCAGCACAATGAGCGGCGGCAGGCCGTGCTGCATTTCGACCGGGTGCTCGGCGCCAAGACCAGCGGCATTGCCCGCGACAAGCCGGACGAAGTGCTGTCGCTGCTGGCGATCAGCTTTCTCGCGCTCGACAAGCCGGCCGGCATCGTCGAGCTGATCTTTTCGGGCGGCGGCGCGATCATGCTCGATGTCGAATGCATCGAGGCACGGCTTGCCGATGTCGGCGGCGCCTGGGAAGCGACGTCGCGCCCGGTCCACAGGGTTTGAGCCGATGGCCATCACGCTTCGCCAGTCCGACGCCGATTTCGAGCAGCGCTTTGCCGCGTTCCTGCTGACCAAGCGGGAAGTCTCGGCCGATGTCGACGCCGTGGTGCGCGAGATCATCGCCAAGGTGCGTGCCGAGGGCGACGCGGCGCTGGTCGGGTACACGCAGAAATTCGGCGGCGGTGACCTGGCCAGGCTCGGCATCGCCGTCTCCAGGGACGACATTGCCAAGGCTTATGAGGCCGCCGATCCGCAGACGGTCGAGGCGCTGAAATTCGCGCGCGAGCGCATCCGCTCCCACCACCAGCGGCAGCTGCCGCAGGACGACCGCTACACCGATGCCGCCGGCGTCGAGCTCGGCTCGCGCTGGACGGCAATCGAGGCCGTCGGGCTCTACGTGCCGGGCGGCACGGCGAGCTATCCGAGCTCGGTGCTGATGAACGCGGTACCGGCCAAGGTCGCCGGCGTCGAGCGCATCGCCATAGTGGTGCCGGCCTCCGGCGGCGAGGTGCCGCCGCTGGTGCTGGTGGCAGCCGACCTTGCCGGTGTCTCCGAAATCTACCGCGTTGGTGGCGCCCAGGCGATCGCGGCCCTTGCCTATGGCACCGAGACGATAAAGCCCGTCGCCAAGATCGTCGGCCCCGGCAATGCCTATGTCGCTGCGGCCAAGCGCCAGGTGTTCGGCACGGTGGGCATCGACATGATCGCCGGGCCGTCGGAAGTGCTGGTCGTCGCCGACGGCAGCAACGATCCGGACTGGATCGCCGCCGACCTGCTCGCCCAGGCCGAACACGATGTGTCGGCGCAGTCGATCCTGATCACCGACGACACTGCCTTTGGCGCGGCGGTCGAACAGGCGGTGGAGCGGCAGTTGCAGAACCTGCCGCGCGGAGAAACGGCGGCGGCGAGCTGGCGCGATTTTGGCGCCATAGTCCTAGTGCCGACGATCGAGGCAGCACTGCCGCTGGTCGACCGCATCGCGGCCGAACATGTCGAGCTTGCCATCGACGACCCAGAGGCCTTCCTGGCGCGAATGCGCAATGCCGGTGCGGTGTTTCTCGGCCGCCACACGCCGGAAGCCATCGGCGACTATGTCGCCGGCTCCAACCACGTGCTGCCGACGGCGCGCTCGGCGCGCTTTTCGTCCGGGCTTTCGGTGCTCGATTTCGTCAAGCGCACTTCGATCCTGAAGCTCGGGCCGGAGCAGTTGCGGGCGCTGGCGCCGGCGGCGATCACGCTCGCCAAGGCGGAAGGGCTCGATGCACATGGACGCTCCGTCGGCATTCGGCTGAACATGTAGAAATGTCCGACTACGACCAAACCCGCGCCAGACTGATCGATGTCGAGCTCGACGAGACGATCGGCCGCTCGACGCCCGATGTCGAGCATGAGCGGGCGGTGGCGATCTTCGACCTGATCGAGGAGAACCGCTTCCAGCCGGTCAATGACGACGGCGCCGGCCCGTACCGGCTGAAACTGTCGCTGGCCGAATCCCGGCTGGTGTTTGCGGTGGCGCGCGAGGACGGCGCAGCCGTGGTCACCCACATCCTGTCGCTGACGCCGCTTCGGCGCATCGTCAAGGATTACTACATGATCTGCGAAAGCTATTACGATGCCATCCGCACCGCGACGCCCAGCCACATCGAGGCGATCGACATGGGCCGGCGCGGCCTGCACAATGAAGGCTCGCAGACGCTGATGGACCGGCTTGCCGGCAAGATCGAGATTGACTTCGACACGGCGCGCCGGCTGTTCACGCTGGTTTGCGTGCTGCACTGGCGAGGCTGAACTGGCCGCCCCGCTGCCCCGCCCGATCCTGCCCCGCTCGATCCTGTTTGTCTGCGGCATGAACGCCGTGCGCTCGCCGATGGCCGAATTGCTGGCGCGCAAGGTGCTTCCGCCCACCACCTTCGTCGCCTCGGCCGGGGTGCGCGGCGGCGAACGCGATCCGTTCGTCGATGCCGTGCTGGCCGAAGAAGGGCTGTCGCTGGGCGAACGGCACCCGAGAACGATGGACGACCTCGAGGACGATTATTTCGACCTGATCGTGACGCTGGCGCCGGAAGCTCACCACACCGCGCTCGAGCTCACCCGCTCGCTGGCCGTCGAGGTCGAGTATTGGCCGATGCCCGACCCGACCGGCGTCAGCGGCACGCGCGAGCAGATCATGGCCGCCTACCGCGACGTGCGCGAGCGGCTGAAGGCGCGGATCGGCCGCCGTTTTCTCGGCAACGGGGCTAAAAACGCCGCGGATTAAGCATGTTCACAAGCGGACGTTTATCATATAGGTTCCGCGCAACTTTCCGGCCGGGGCGCTGGAAGTACCCATCCAAGCAAAGGTATCGAATGCCGAAGGAAGAAGTCCTCGAGTTTCCGGGTGTCGTGACGGAACTGCTGCCCAACGCGATGTTCAGGGTCAAGCTCGAAAACGAACATGAAATCATCGCCCATACGGCCGGCCGCATGCGCAAGAACCGCATCCGCGTTTTGACCGGCGACAAGGTCCTGGTCGAGATGACGCCCTACGACCTGACCAAGGGCCGCATCACCTACCGCTTCAAGTAAGTTCAAGGACCCGGCCGGGATCGCGATGGGCATTTTGCAGAAGCTCGTGCTTGCCTCGGGTTCGCCGCGCCGGATCGAGCTGCTGCAGCAGGCCGGCATCGAGCCGGACCGTGTGCTGCCGGCCGATGTCGACGAGACGCCGCTGCGCGCCGAGCACCCGCGCTCGCTGGCCAAGCGCCTGGCAACACAGAAGGCCGAGAAGGCGCTGGCTTCGCTGAAGACCGAGACGGACTACCTGCCGAGCTTCGTGCTGGCCGCCGACACGGTGGTTGCCGTCGGGCGGCGCATCCTGCCCAAGGCCGAGACGCTCGACGACGCCGCCAACTGCCTCGGGCTTTTGTCCGGCCGTTCGCACCGGGTCTATTCCGGCATCTGCCTGATCACGCCGGGCGGCAAGCAGCGCTTGCGGCTGGTGGAGACCAGGGTGCGTTTCAAGCGGCTGCCGCGCGAGGAGATCGAGGCCTACATCGCATCCGGAGAATGGCGCGGCAAGGCCGGCGGCTATGGCGTCCAGGGGCTTGCCGGCGCCTTCGTCGTCAAGCTTGTCGGCTCCTACACCAACGTCGTCGGCCTGCCACTCTACGAGACGGTAGCGCTTTTGAGCGGCGAAGGGTTTAAGGTGCACGCCAACTGGCTGTCGGGTGCGCGGATATGAGCCCGGACGACAAGGTCACGCCGTTGCGGCCCAAGCGGCCCTGCCCCGAATGCGGCAAGCCATCGGCGCGCGAAACCTACCCGTTCTGCTCGACGCGCTGCAAGGACATCGACCTCAACCGCTGGCTGAAGGGGGTCTACGTCATCCCGGGCCGCGACGACGAAGACGAGAACGACGACCAGAAATAGCGCCGTCCACCTGCGGTTTTCCACAGGCTTGGGACGGTTTCGCAGCCGCGATCGTGACCGATGATCGGCCTTGCGGACTGCCTGTCGTTTCCCGCCTGAAATCAATGTCCAGAACTTGTTCCATCCGGGCACTGTCGGACGGAACAGGTTCTGGCGTTTTGTTTGAGCATGATCTTTTCCGAAAACCGGATTCCACTTTTCGGGATCATGCTTTTTGTTTGAGCATGATCTTTTCCGAAAACCGGATTCCACTTTTCGGGATCATGCTTTTTGTCTGAGCATGATCTTTTTCCGAAAACCGGATTCCACTTTTCGGGATCATGCTCTAAGCGCTGGACAGGCCGAATTCCCGTGCTATAACCCACGCGCTTTCAAGGGGTGCCGACGGCGCTTTCATGAACCCGGTGTGCAGATTGCCGCCCGCCGGAGCAGGCCCAGATAGCTCAGTTGGTAGAGCAGCGGACTGAAAATCCGCGTGTCGGTGGTTCGAATCCGCCTCTGGGCACCACTACTTCCTCATATAAAATCACTCAATGGCTTGCGGTGTCGCCAACTTGGCGACTTACGGCATTTCATGTCGCGCCGTGTTGCGAACTGTTACCGTTGATTTTCAAGGGTTTCCTGCGACTGTCGGCAACTCCACGCGACATGAACGCGACATGGGCACGCGCAAAGCGCGCCGTAGCCGCTTTCAGACGTTCTCTCATGCGTCTTTATGGTTCGAGATGCGTGGGCACTGTCTGCGAGAGGCTTACAGGCCGGCAGGTGCGGCATCGGGCCAAACCGGAGTTCATACGCAGGCATTACGAGGAATTCGCGTCCCGCAATCGGCAGGGAGATACTTGAACCTCAAGACGTCTGGAAATTACGGCGCGAACCCGCGTTACGTTGCCGGAATCCCCCAACCTACGAAAGTACCTCGCGACGTCGGGATGCTTGCGATCGTCCTGCCTCAAAAGGGCAAGTGCATCGTTGGTCACCGGCGAGCGCCGTCGCCAAACGCACTGATGAGCAGAGGCGAGCAGCGCTTTGTCTGATTGAGCCAAGCGAAGCGCAGCCAAAAACGACACTCGATACTTTCCTGCCAATAGCTTCAACAAAGACCAGCCTCATGGCAAATGCTCGGTTTCAAATTTCATGTGCCCGCCGGCTTTACCGCTTTCTGGCAACCACCAGGAAATTCTGCGCAAGCTCCGCCGGAATCCTGGCACTTGCGCAGATCCTTTCAAACGGCACGATCAATATTTCGCAGAGTCTTGGCAGCAATTTCCCGGGTCGCGGCAAAAAACCGTACCCAACTATCCGCTCGACAATAAAGCCGTTTGCAATGAGCGTCTGCTCGTATCCTTTAATGCTCAAAGTGTGGCGGACTGTCCCTCCTGCATAACGGTTCAGAATGCGGCAGACCAGCCCTATTGGCGAGGTCGCATTCATGTGGATATTCGAGATTAGCAATCCACCTTCGTTCAAATGCGCGCTGATGGCCGACAGTGCATCCTTCCTGAGCTCATCTTCAGCATTGAGGAAGAATCTGAATGCCGTGACCACGTCGAACCTTTCGGCGAGCGGAGAGAGCGTAATATCAGCGCGGACCAATTTCACGTTCTTCGGAACCCGTGCGCTAGCCAGCATAGATTGGGAGATGTCAACGCCGACGACTTCACCAAAAAATTGAGCTGCGATATTTGCTATGCGGCCTGTGCCGCATGCGAAGTCCAGGCATTTCCGGTTCGGCCCGCCGACAGGCAGGAGAGTACGTTCGACCAAGGGCTTTTCGATACCCGACCACAGAGCTGCATAGTAGCCGGACCGGAACGTGTCGGAGTAATGGGCACCGTACCCATCCGTCTGGTGGCTTGCTCGGTAATCCCGACGAGCGGGTGCACGGTTCTCATGGACGCTGCCTAACGGTCGCCGCTGCGCCCGTAGAAATCTGCGAATGCCAACGAACGATCTCACCGTGAGCACCATGCAACTCGCGCCTCTAGTCTGGCCCGACGCATGCCGTCGCGGGCAATCCGTGCCCCACGATGCGCGCGACGACCTGTTCGAAATTGCGTGGGTCGAGGCCGTCGACACGCATCAGCGGCCATTTGTCTTGCAGGCATTGGCCGATCTCCCTCGCGATATCCGCTTGCTTCAGGCCCCTGACCACTCCGACTTCGAGAAGGCGCTCGAGGTACGGCTGCCGCGCATACCGCTCAATGAGGCGGTGGCGCAGCGTTTCCCCGGGCGCGTCGACTTGAATGAGGAGATCCGGTCGCGGCAGGAACGTCATGCAATTACGAACCATGTCGATACTTGGATTTCGTGCCAACAGGACGAGCGCACACAACGCCTGAACGATGCCCTCTTCGAAAATGAAGTACCCTTCTGAGGCCTGCGCCGTATTCCAGGCTTCGAAGAGCAAAACGACGTCGATCTTCAGACGCAACGCCCATATTCGACTTTTTGGAGGGATCGATGCCAAAAGCCGCGCAGCGGCCCCCTCGCTCGGCGGGGTCGAGAACAAGACCGGACTCGCGGTGGCGAGCTTGTGCACCAGACGCTGGATGCCATGGCGTGTCTCCGGGCCTTCATCCTCGACCGAATCGACTTCGCTGCCGAAAGACACAAAATCAATCCGGCGATAGCCATTGACTGTCTTCACACGGATGTCGCGTTTCGCCAGCTCACGGCAAAGGGCGCGGAGAAGGGTCGTCTTGCCTGCACCAGGCGGACCGAACAACTCGATAATCATGTAGGGACCTCCCGAACAGGAAACAGAAAGATCGGATGAAGCGAGCTCGCCCGCTCCGGCGGTGTGGCGAGCGTAAACACTCTGGCATCCGCCTGGCCGAGTTGACCCCGCTCGCTGGCATCCTGCTGACGCCGCAAAAAGATTTGGAGGAGATGCGATGCGGCGGGAACTGCCTTTCCATGGCGTGCAGTCCCGCCTGTCGAGCCGCGACAGCGTTGCCGGTTGACTTGGGAACTTGCAATTGCTTCTCGATCGCCTGCGCTTGCGGCTGGTTGACACGCCTGTCGCTGTCGAACTGGCTCGTCGCCCGTGCCATCTCCTGATCGAGCGCGTGCCCCACGGTTGCCCGTTGGTCGACGTCGGTCGTTGTGGCTTCCAGGCGTGCGAGCCTCGACGACGCCGACCCCGCCGCCTGCGCCAACACCTCCGTCGTCGCGCCGCTTGCGCCCATAGGAACATGGACCTCAGAAAGTCTCTAAATTGCCTGGTGATCGGAGCTTACTAGGAGTGCCGAACCATACCATCATCCATCTGAATGACTGTCGGCACCACGGCACGCGTGTTTGGGCGCTGAACAAGGCAACGAGTTCAGGCCGAGCGGGCGCTTTTGGCTTGACGCGACACAAACGCGACATTCGACCTAAAATCTGAACAATATCAATCACCGACAGCGGACTGAAAATTCGCATGTCGGTGGTTCGAATCCGCCTCTGGGCACCATTTTTCCCTGTACGGCCCGGAGATGGGTAACAGTTTGTACCTAAGACATGGGTGACAACCTCGCGCCGATCGGATTGTCGATGGCGTGCAAGAATTATCTGGACCATGGCGCCAGCGGCTCCTGCTCGCCGGCCAAATGTCGATGAAGAGCATCTTCGGCATCTTGGATCCCACTCTGGCCATAACCGGTCTACAGACCGAGGGCGCAGCCGTCCTTGCGCGGTTCAGAACCGCCCAGCAGGGTCCCGTTTGCCCAATCGATGCGAATGGCCTGCGCACCGCCGATCGGGTCCGTGGCGGGAATGATTTCGAAACCGCGTCGGCTAAGTTCAGCTACGGTTTCGCCAGCGAGCCCGTGTTCGGCCTGGACGTTCATGGTGCCGCTGACGGGGGCGACCCGCGGCAGATCAATCGCCTCCTGCAGATCCATCCCGAAGTCGAGCACCTTCGTCAGCAGGTGCGCGTGGCCCATTGCCTGGTAGTAGCCACCCATAACGCCGAAAGGCATTTCTGCCCGGCCGTCTCTCGCAAGCATCCCGGGTATGATGGTATGCAAAGGTCGCTTGTTCGGCGCCACTGCATTGGGGTGCTTGGGGTCAAGCGAAAAGCTTTGCCCGCGATTGTGCAAGACGACACCGGAGCGTGGCGAGACCAGGCCCGAGCCAAAGCTGTCGAAGACCGAGTTGATGAAACTGACCGCATTGCGATCCTTATCGACAACGGAAATATAGGCCGTGTCGCTGTGCAGCGGCATATCGAACGCCGGCAGGTCCGCGCGGGCGCGCTTTAGGTCAATCATGCCGGCCAGACGATCGGCCCAGGCATTCGACAACATGTCGGCCACCGGGACCTCGGACGCATCAGGATCGGCGACGAGCAGGTCACGCGCGGCGTAAGCGAGGCGTGTTGCTTCGATTTCCAGGTGAAGCCGGTCCGCGGATTGCGGGTCGCCGTGCGCTTCGAAGCGCGAGAGGATGTTTAGAATGAGCAGCGCGATCACACCCTGGCCATTCGGCGGACATTCGAACACATCGCAGCCTCGGAACGCCGTGCTGATCGGGGTCACGTATTCGCCTGTTGCCGAGGCGAAATCTTCGAGTGTGTGCAATCCGCCGAGCCCACGAAGATAGGCGACCATGTCACCGGCCACAGGGCCAGTGTAGAAGGCCTCTCGTCCCTTCTTGGCGATCAGCCGCAGCGTTGCAGCCAACTCAGGCTGGCGATGCACTTCGCCAACGCCTGGCGCACGGCCGTTTGGCAGGAAAATCCGTTTCGCGGCTACATCGGAGGCCAGAAGTTCTTCTTCCAACGCCCAGTCACGATGGACCCGCGGTGAAATGGCGTAGCCTTCCTCGGCGAAACGTATAGCGGGGGCCAGGATTTGATCGAAGGGCATATGCCCATGATCAGCGTGCAATCTGGTCCAGGCATCGATTGCTCCCGGGATGGTGACGGAGCCAGGAGAATTGCGGGCCACCTCCGCCATGCCACGTTCGAGGAACCAGTCAATTGTGAGGGCGGCGGGTGTCCTGCCCGATCCGTTGTAGGCGATGACCTCGCCGTATCCGTTTCGCGACAGAAGAGCGAAGCAGTCGCCTCCAATGCCGGTCGAGGCTGGCTCGACGACACATTGCACCGCGCAGGCTGCGATGGCGGCATCCATGGCGTTGCCGCCGGCCGCCATGATCTCCACCGCCGTCAGGGTCGCCGACGGATGAGAGGTGGCGGCCATGGCCTCGCGTGAAACGACAACCGAGCGCGTTGGTTTCTCAAAATTTCGCATGCTATGCCCTTCTGATCGTGCTCAAGAGGCGGCGTCGCTCATCGTCGAGGGGCGGTGCCGCAGATGCCGCGACATCCAGTATTCGAGTGCCGCCAAGGCACGGATGATCGCGAAGTTCAAAGTGAGATAAATGGCGCCCGCGCAGATGAAGACTTCAAAGGCGCGGTAGGTCTGGGAGATCAATCCCTGGGCAATTCCAGTCACCTCCATCAAGGTCACGATGGAAGCCAGAGACGTGCCCTTGATCATCAGGATGATTTCATTGCCGTAACTCGGCAGCGCCTGGCGAAAGGCCAGCGGCAGGATAACGTGCCGATAGGTCAAATAGGTGGACAGGCCGACAGACCGGGCCGCCTCGACAAGGCCGCGTGGCACCGATTGAATCGCGCCGCGGAGGATTTCGCTGCCATAGGCGGTGGTGTTGAGTGTCAGCGCGATGATTGCGCACCAGTAGGGTTCGCGGAAAACGGCCCATAATCCAATTGCCGACAGTTGGTGCCGGAACTGACCAAGGCCATAATAGGTCAGAAAAATCTGCACCAGCAGAGGCGTGCCCCTGAACACGGCAACGAAGCCACGGATCGGCAAGACGACGAAGGGCGATTCCGATTGCTGGGCAAGCGCCAATGTGACGGCAAGAACGAAGCCGGCAACGATGGAAGTCAGGGCCAGTTCCATCGTGAGCGGCAGGCCGACGAGTAGCTTCGGCAGGATTTCGAGGAAAAAACTGAAATCTATCATGCCGACCGGACGCGCCACGGCGCCTTCCGTTCCAGACGGTAGAAGGCGTGGCCCGTGACGGAAGCGATAGCCAGATAGAGCAAGGCTGCAGCAATGTAAAAGATGAACGGTTCACGGGTCGAACCTGCAGCGATCTGCGCCTGGCGCATCAGTTCAACGAGGCCGATTACCGATATCAGCGACGAGTCCTTCAGAACCAACTGCCACACATTGCCGAGACCTGGCAGCGCGTATCTCAGGAGCTGGGGAAAAATAACCTGTCGCAGCCGCTGCAGCCGGTTGAGACCAAGCGCGCAAGCGGCATCGTGCTGTCCCTGGTCGATGGCGAGGTAAGCCCCTCGATAGACCTCGGCTTGATAGGCGCCCGAGATGATCGCGATAGCCAAGGTTCCAGTGGCAAAGGCCGGAACGCCGACGAATCCGGACCCACCCAGGCTATGACCAAGCGAGGTCAGGGCGACGCTTCCTCCATAGTAAAGCAGATAAATGGTCAGAAGGTCGGGCACGCCCCTGAAAACCGTGCAATAGCCAAGGGCCAAGAACCTCAATATTTTGGAGTTGCGGAGACGCCCGGCCGCTGCCAGCCCGCCAAATACAGCGCCAAGCGCAAAGCCCAGCACGGACAGGAGCACTGTGACCGAGGCCGCCATGAGAAGAGCAGCCCCCCAACCTCCGTGCTGGAAACCAAGCAGCCGGAATGCGTCAACCATTGATACCCCCGGCATTGATACCCCCGGCAGGACGAACGGCTCAGCTCCGGAACGTGGTCAGGAATGGCCGTTCGCCGGCAAGCGCTTACTTGACTGGAGTGACGTCGCTCTTGAGCCATTTAAGCGACAGGGTTTTGATCGTGCCGTCGGCGGTCGCGGCGTCGATGGCGCCGTTGAGCATGTCTTTCAGCTTGGTGTCCTCTTTGCGGATACCGGCCCCGGAGCCAAGACCGAAGAGACCCCCGACAAATCCTGGTCCTGCAAGCGTATAGTCGCTGAACTCCGGCTTGCCCAGCGTGGCGGCCAGCGCTGTCTGTTGCGCGAAGAGCGCGTCGATGCGACCCGCGGCAAGATCGAGATCGTGTTGCTCGGTGGTCTTGTATTCGCGAATCTCGGCGACGTCCGAGAAGTATTTTTTCACAAATTCCAGGTTCGCCGTTGCAGCCTGAACTCCAATGATCTTTCCCTTCAGCAATGGCTTGAGCTTGTCGATTGCCGCCTGCGCAGAGGGTTCATTCTCCAGCTTCAACCGCTCGTTGGAGATGCCGAGCTTGCCCAGTTCGCTATCCTTGGCGACCGCGAAACCTGAGGGATCCACGGCATACGGCTGGGTAAAGTCAATGATCTTCAGACGTTTTTCAGTGATGAACATGCTCGCCATGATCACGTCGAACTTGCCGACGGTCAGCGCGGGGATCATGCCGTCCCAGTCCTGTGCGACGATCTTGCACTCGATCTTCATTCGCCCGCACAGATCATTGGCGAGATCGACTTCGAAGCCGTCCAGCTTGCCGTCGGCTGTTGTGAAATTCCAGGGCGCGTAGGCTCCTTCGGTGGCAATGGTAATTGCCTTTGGTGTTTCTTGTGCAACGGCGGCCTGGACCAGGCCGAACAGGACCGACGCAATGGCTGCGATGCGGCTAATTTTCATATCATTCTCCTCTTTTTGCCGGTATGGCAGTTCCCTTTCGTCGTGCCGGATTATCTTCCGGCTTCAACGAGTTAGATGGTATTCCCTAGCGGCGGCCGGGACTTGCGAAGTTGGCCAGAAGCGGCGCCGTCTCGACGATATGATCCCGCATGACGATCTCAGCCTTGCCGGCATCACCTGACCGCAGCACGTCGATCAGGATCTCGTGCTCGGCACGCGCGCTGGCGGGTTTGTCGACATAGTCGAACCAGATGCGCAGGTAGGGCTCGATCACGACGTGCAGGCTGACAATCTGCCGGACCAGCTTGGGTCTGTTGCTCAATTGGCAAATCTGCAAATGGAAGGCCTGATGGCGCACGACCCAGTCGCTGCTGCCGGTCTGGCTGGCGCGCTCCATCCGGTCGAGCTGGCGTTCCAGTTCTTCAAGCACTTCGACATCGATGTGCGGCATGGCAAGCCTCACCGCCAGCCCTTCGAGCACCGAGCGTATTTCAAATGTTTCGTAGATCTCATCGAGGGTAAGCCCGGCGACGATGCAGCCACGGTTCGGGCGAATGACCACAAGACCTTCCGCGGCCAGTTGGCGGAATGCTTCGCGAACCGGCATGCGGCTCATGCCGATTTCCGTCGCGATCTCTTCCGGGATCAGCCGGTCCCCGGCCCGATAACGCCCCATCCTCAGGGCCCGCTGAATGTGGCGATAAGCTTCCTCCTCGGCGGTCGTGATGCCCAACGGCTCGATTGCGTCAGCTGCCATGTCTTGGGTCCGATCAGAGCGTATCTGTGTATCCACTTATCCAGTTCTCGAAGCCTGTGTCAAGCTCCGATGCTTGGGCGCTTTAGAATTTCTCTTGTGAGAATAAGCACTTGGTAGGGGAAATCGGGCTAAGCACACTGTGATCAGCTAAGCCGCTGATCGGCCTACTTTTCAACATCCGGCAAAAAGGCCCGCCGCTCCATTTGCGAAGCGGCGAGGCCCCATATTCGGGGACGATTGCCGGGATTCCCCGGCATTGCCTACAGTGCAATTCAGGTGCCAGAATTGTTGGCCCAAAACGGGTCACCGCACCGGAGGCGCGAGCGCGGACCTTCCGCGATCACGCTACTGCCGCGCATTGCCGTTCCTGCTATGTTACTTTGCGGCGGACGTAATTTTTCCGCCTGGCCGGCGCCCCATCAGGCAACTTACCCCAACGCGCCCCCAAGTGGCGCCGGCCATTTTCCCCTTATTGGGGCACGGGCGCGCCGATTCCGTTATGCGCTTTCGAGCTATGGCAATCCGCCGGCGAGCCGCTTTGTCCAGCCTGCAACCGTCAGTCCGCACGCGATTCCCGCGCAGTCGGCCACCCAGTCGAATAAATCCGGGTCGCGCCCTATCAGTTGCACGGCCTGAAGCCCCTCGATCGCCGCACCCGTGAGAACGAGGAGTACGATCAGCTTCGCCTTGCGTTCCGGCCAGCCGAGACTTCCGAGAGCCGCCAGGACGACGAAGGCGGCGGCGTGATTGAGCTTGTCGTGATCAAACGTGAAAGCCAGGCCAAGACCCTGCAGGAGTTGCTCCGGCAGAAGGGCGAACAGCAGAACGCCGGCAAACGCGGCCGGAAAGGCAATCCTTGCCACGATCTGATAAGAATCCAGGCGCAACAAGGATAGAATGGCCTTTCGTCCGAAATCTGCAGGGAACACCGGCCGCTGAATCGAGAGCGAGCGCTGCGTCCAATTTCCGCCGTCGGGGCGTCCGGTGCATCGTCAGAATGAATGAATGCCTCGGGTCAGCCGCTGGGCAGGCCGAACTGCTGGGGAGGGCTCTGCAATGGTGCGGCTTCCGCGATCACGCAATTACCTGCTGCGCCAGCGCGGCTACTATCTGGCTGCGGCGGACCTGATTTCCGCTTGGCCGGCGCTGCGTCAGGGCACCTTACCCCATGCCACACGAATCGGCGCCGGCCAGAATTCCATCGATTGCGTGATGACCGACCCGCGTCAAAAAAGCCCGCCGCCCTGTCGGACGACGGGCTCCGTTGCCTGGGCGCCAGGGCGCCGCGGTAGCGACAGATGCTACTACTGCTCCCGCAGGTCTCCAATATGCTGCTGCCGAACGGCGTTGCGCATCGGCTAAACAAACGAAGCCCGCGCCTCTGGCGGAGGGCGCGGGCCGATCGGGTTGCACCCGATCTGCAGCAGAATCCTGGGAGGTTCCCGCTGCTTAAGATAACAATTAGAGACTTCTAATGTTCCGCGCCAGGGGAAGATGCCGCTGCACCAGAAATCTGATGATGGTCGGCGCGATGATGATCGAGCCGTCAGTTCGTGCGCAAGTCGATCTGGAAAATCCGCTCGTCGAAGTGCCGCGTTTCAACGGCAAAGGTCAAAGCCACTTCAAGGACCAGACCGCCACGGTCGTCCCGGACCTTGACTGCAATCCTGCGATGAGGAAGGCCATCCCTGGCCATCTCGGCCAGTGTGCGAAGGGCTTCTTTCCTGACCAGCGGGAGATCGTCATATAACGTTCCCTGATCGTCGGAATAGACGATTCCGTCTTCATCGGAATCGAAGAAGTAGCGGGGCATTGCGCTTGGCCGAAGCGGCGGCATCCGGGCATGTTGTCGATAGCTGGCCGGATCTCGGCCGATCGCGATCAGTGCCTCTCCACCGTTGGCTTGGCCGCCAGCTCACTTGCGCTCGCGCAATGCCTTCACCGCCTGCGAGAGGATCATCCGGTCGCCGCCGGTCCTTTTGATCAGCTTGCTCACCTGGCTGGGCGAAACACCATTTTCCCGCGCGAAATGTTCGACCTCATAATATTCATCCGCCGAAACGCGATTGCGGTCGCTGAAGTCTCGCTTGCTCTTGTCGTCGGGCATTTCCGCTCTCCTCGCCCCTTCTCTTCGCTTCAGGGGGTCAACTTTGGTGCACGCAGCAATTTGAGGGTTCGCCCGCCACAAAGTGACGCGCGAACCCTTATCGGCGCAGGAAGGGACAGGGCTGCGCAGATGCCGGGTTCGATCGGAATGGAAACAGCCAGGATCGGTGCGAGCAACCGTCGACCTTTTCCATGGAATCCTCCCGGAACGTGCAGCCAGCAACGGCTAGGTGCCGCGGCGGTTCCGGGTCACGCGGCAAACCCACCCTTTGCGCACAAGGATCAGACTTAGGTCCTGCGGCAACACGTCGGTTGGTCCCTGCCGGGCGGGACCGAAGCCCGGTCGACGGAACGTTTTCAGCTGCCTTCCGTTCGAGTGAGCCTTGGCGCGAAGAGCGGACCGAGTTCGCAAAGGAGACGACCATGAGAATGCATCTTTCCACCGCGGTGGCGGGATTTCTGCTGCTGGCAGGCCTCGGCGCCGCTGCAGCGCAAGACGTTGTCATCGAACCGCAGCAGGAAACGGTCATCAAGGAGTATGTGAAGAAGCAGCCGCTGGCCTCGGTGAAAATCCCTGGGGTGGAGCTCAATATCGGCTCGACGCTTCCCGATACCGTCGAGCTTCATGAAGTCCCCAGCGTCAAATACCGCTATGTCATCGTCGACAACCGCACCGTCGTCGTCGACCCAGGCACGCGCAAGATCGTCAAGATCATCGAGTGACGTGAAAGCTCGGGCAGTCGTCGCTCAGCAGGAACCCGCCGTACCGTCGAGGGCCGGGGGGCCTCACAGGCAGTTTCAATGCGAACAATCAGCAGACTTTTTGATTCCCATGACCAGGCGGCGCGTGCCGTCGAAGCGCTTCAGGCGGCAGGGATCGCCCGTCACGAAATCAGTGTCATCGGACCCTACGATGACGAAATCGGCGCCGTCTTGCGCGGTCCAGGCACCGGTGCCGCCCTTGGCGCGGCGGCGGGTTTGTTGGCCGGCCTCGGCGCCTTTGATATCCCCGGCATCGATCCCCTCGGCGCGGGATGGCTGGCCTCGGCCCTCGTCGGTGCAGTCCTGGGCGGCGTTGCCGGCAGGCTTTTCGGGACATCGTCCGGTACCGGCAAGCAGCCAGGCCAGACGAATGCCGCACAAGGTGTGATCCTGGTGCTGGCGCATGTCGATGAAAGGCAGGCCGACTCCGCACAGGCGGTGCTTGGGGCTTCCGTTCAGGCAACGCGGTCTTTGGCCAGGGCGGCATGAAGATTCAGCTCGGGCAAAGCGCTTGACCAGGCCGCGCAGCGGGGCGGCGATCCAAGCGCGAATTCAAAAATCTCTGGCAAGCCGCCGCCAGAAAGTGTTGAACACCGTGCCGATCACATTCGGCGAGCGGTTGCGCTCGGCGAGGCTTGATGATTTGCTGTCGGTTTGCGGAGAACGAATAATGCATGAGCCTGTCGGTCAAGACGAATATGGGTCGACCAGCCCGTTCGATCCGGACGATCTGTCGAGGTTGAACGCAATCGGCCCGAGCGCCGGCAGCAACGATTTCGAAAAATACGCAGTCGCCGTGATCATCGTGTTCGGCGCCCTGATCATCGGTGGCCTGATGGCTGCCGGCTTGAGCTTCGGGCGCCGCAGCACCTTCTTTTTCGCGCTTGGTGGCGCCACTGCAGCATGGATATCCGGCAATGCGCTTCTGCTCGACCGGCCGCGCATCTACGCGCTGTTCGTCGGCATCGCGGCGCTGATGCTGATTGCGTCGACAATCGCGCTGGTCACCTGAAGCAAGGCGCAATCTTCTTGTTGACCATGATCTTATCCGAAAACCGGTTCCCACTTTTTGGGGTTTAATACCCGATAGCCTTGCCGGCTGCGGCGCGGCTGTCGATGGCGCCATTGTAGCGGGCGCCGCCACCCTTCTCGATTTCCGCCAGGCTCTTGCCGCCGACCAGGATGCCGGCCGCCTGGCCCCAGGTCGTGTCGGCAAGATCGAGGCGGTAGCCCATGCCGGTAAGCAGCTTTTCGGTATCGGGCGACAGGCCGAAGGGTTCGATATAGACCGTGTCAGGCAGCCATTGGTGATGGATGCGCGGTGCGTCGATGGCCTCCTGGATGTTCATGCCGTGATCGACGACGTTGACGATCGCCTCCAGCGTGATGGTGATGATGCGTGAACCGCCGGGGCTGCCGATGACCATGAACGGCTTGCCGTCTTTGGCGAGGATGGTGGGGCTCATCGACGACAGCGGCGTCTTTTTCGGCGCAATCGCATTCGCCTCGCCCTGGACCAGGCCATAGAGATTGGGCACGCCGGGTTTCTGGGTGAAATCGTCCATCTCGTTGTTGAGCAGGATGCCGGTGCCGGCGGCGACAACGCCGGCGCCGAAAGAGCCGTTCAGCGTGTAGGTTACCGCGACGGCATTGCCGTCATTGTCGATGATCGAAAAATGCGTCGTCTCGTTGCTCTCGCCAAAGCCCTTCGGCATCAATTCCTGCGACACGCCGGCCCGGAACGGATCGATCTTTTCGCGAATTTCCCTGGCGTAATTCTTGTCGAGCAGTTTTGCGACCGGATTGTCGATGAAGCCGGGATCGCCGAGCGCCGAATTGCGGTCGACATAGGCGTGGCGCATCGCCTCGACCATGACGTGAACCGTCTCGGCCGAACCGGCGCCGAGATAGGACAACGGATAGAACTCAAGCACGTTGAGGATCTCGCAGATGATGACGCCGCCGGAGCTCGGCGGCGGCGAGGAAATGATCTCGTAGCCGCGGTAATTGCAGGTCGCCGGCTTGAGCTCGCGCACCGCATAGTTTTCGAAATCAGCCCTGGCCAGAATGCCGCCCTTCTCGCCACTCGCCTTGACGATGGCGTCGGCGGTCGCGCCTTTGTAGAAGGCATCCGCCCCGCGTTCGGAAATGGCGGCAAGCGAAGCCGCGAGATCGGGCTGAACAAGGCGCTCGCCGACAGCATAAGGCTTGCCGTCCGGCTTGAGGAAAATGGCCGCCGCCGCTGGGTCCCTGGCCAACCGCTCCGCGCCGCCCTGGAGCGAGGCCGCATCGCCCTGCTCCAGCACGAAGCCTTCTTTGGCAAAGCGGATGGCCGGCGCCAGCAAGTCCTGCCGCGACAGCGTGCCGTATTTCTCCCGTGCCATTTCGAAACCAGCGACCGAGCCCGGCACGCCGACCGCCAGATAGCCGTCGAGACTGGCGCCTTTTACCGGCTTGCCGTCCTTGTCGAGATACATGGTTTTGGTCGCGGCCAGCGGCGCGCGCTCGCGAAAATCGAGGAAGGTCGAGCGGCCGTCGTTGAAGCGGATGGTCATGAAGCCGCCACCGCCGATATTGCCGGCGGTCGGATAGACCACGGCCAGCGCATAGCCGACGGCGACCGCGGCATCGACCGCGTTGCCGCCCTGCTTCAGCACCTCGACGCCGACCTCAGACGCAAGATGCTGGGCGGTCACCACCATGCCGTGCTCGCCCTTCGCCGGCTGCGGCGAGGCGGCATAGGCGAGGAAGGGTACGAAGGTCAGGGTGAGGGAAAGGCTTACGGCGATTAGGGTTCGGCGGGTGTTGTGCATGGCCGTTCTCCGAGCGTGGGGGTGTGCCTAGGAAACGCGCTTGGAGCGGTTGAGTCTACTGCGAAGATCGAAAGAATCGGGAGGGTTCGCACGCCTGTGCCGGTTCGCCTCGCAACCGCCGTTGCAATCTTCGGCGACTGCAACGGCATGATGGGGTGGACGGCGCCCGACGGCATCGGATGTGCCAGAATGAGTTCGTTGAGATCTCAAACAAGGGAGCCGTCCGTGGAACACCTTATCCGTATTGGCATGGATACGTCCAAGAGTGTTTTTCAGCTGCATGGTGTCGACGCTGCGGAGCGTTCGGTGCTGGTGCGTAAATTGCAACGGCGGGCGGTAGTCCCGTTCTTCGCCAAGCTTGCGCCGGTGAGGATCGGGCTGGAGGCGTGCGGCGGCTCGCATTACTGGGCGCGCACGCTGTCGGGGCTGGGTCATGAGGTGGTGCTGATCGCGGCGCAGCACGTGAAGCCATATGTGCGGCGCGGCAAGCATGACGCGGCTGACGCCGAGGCGATCTGCGAGGCGATGAGCCGGCCCAGGACACGCTTTGTTGGGATCAAGAGCGGCGAGCAGCAAGCGGCGCAGATGCTGTTTGGGGTGCGCGAGCAGCTGGTGCGGCGGCGCACGCAGCTTTCCAACACGATCCGCGGCTACGCAGCCGAATTCGGCCTGGTGGCCGCACAAGGCCTTGCCCGCATCGAGCCACTGCTGGCCCGCATTGCCGGCGACGCGACGGTGCCGGGGCTGGCAAAGGAACTGCTTGAGACGCTCGGCGAGGAATACCGCGCGGTGTGCGCGCGATACGCGGCAATCGACAAGAAGCTGTTGGCCCATCACCGCAAGGACGAGACTGGACAGCGGCTGGCTGCGATGCCCGGCGTCGGGCCGGTCGTGGCGAGCCTGCTCGGCGTCAAGGTCACTGATGCGACAGCGTTCGGCTCGGGACGCGACTTCGCGGCGTGGCTGGGGCTGACGCCGAAGAACCATTCGACCGCCGGCAAGAACCGGCTGGGGGTGATCACGCGGGCCGGCGACGAGATGCTGCGGCAGGCGCTGGTGGTGGGCGCGACGGCCCACATCCAGCAGGTGCGTCGCGGCCGCGCCAAGGCCTCGCCGTGGCTGGCGGCGTTGATTGCGCGCAAGCCGCCGAAGCTGGCGGCTGTGGCGCTCGCCAACAAGACCGCCCGCATGGCCTGGAAGATGATGATCACCGGCGAGCCGTACCGTTGCGGCCTGGCGGGCAACCTGACGCCTCCTCGCCGCCCTCAAGGCCGCTTCGCGCCGCCTACGGCGGTGGCCTGCGGCCAGCCCTGACCGCGGCTCAGCACGGCGCTGACATGCCCGGATAGGCCGCAACGGAGGAACACCGAACACAAGCTCTTGCAACGGAAGGAAGATGGCGTGATCGATCGATCCGTGACGCGCGAAACTCCGAGGGATCCATTGGCCAACGAAACCGCTGGCATGATTGGAACGGGCGTCGCGAACCCCACCTTGGCCAGCGGCCGCAAGGACCGTGCTCAAAGGCCGGACATATGGACGCAAGCGATCGAAAACGACGCAAAACAACCGTTGCAGGCAGGCGCCGTCCACATATAGATCCTAGGGTCTGCGCTGCGCTTCGCGTTCGCTCTGCCCTAGGATGACGAAGCGAGGTGACGCTTCCCGCCAATCTCCAACGTCCGCGACTGGTTCTTGTACCACCACGCGTTCGTCATCCTAGGGCGGAGCAGGAGCGAAGCGACGTAGCGGAGACCCTAGGATCCATGCCGTAACTTCTGAGCGCCGCAGCGTTGGTAGCAAGGCCACGCTTCATCGCGGCTCCCAGAATTTTCACGTTACAGCAATTTTGTTCTTGCTTTGTGCCGGCAGCTATGCTATTAATCTGGCTGTGGTGCTAATTGGCTCCAACGACCCGCCCTTCGTGGCGGGTTTTCATTTTCACCAACATCAAACAATCCCGCCGCCGACGCTCGCCACGGCCGGCCGTTCCGCTGCAAGCTTCGCCCGGTAGCCGGCGGCGCGGTAGGCGGCGACCGGATCGATGGCGCCGCCGGTCTTCAGCCGCGCCATGGCAAGGATCGGCTCGACGTCGGTGCGATAGGCTGTCTTCAGCGTCTGCGTCGCCATCAGCGCGTCATTGGCATGCTGGAAACCTTCGAGCGCCTTGCGGTCGACCAGCAGCGCCTGAGCATAGGCGCGCTGCACCTCAATTGCCGACAGCATCAGGCTTTCGATCGGGTCGGTGACGTTGTGGCTCTGGTCGAGCATGTGAGCCGGATCGAACCCTTCTGCACCTGAAAGCTCGGCATCGACGAGTTCGTTGAAGACAAGGAACAGCCGGTAGGGATCGATCGAGCCGGCGTCGAGGTCGTCGTCGCCATATTTCGAATCGTTGAAATGGAAGCCGCCGAGTTTCTTGAACTGGATCAGCCGCGACACGATCATCTCGATGTTGACGTTGGGGGCGTGATGGCCGAGGTCGACCAGACAGAACGCCTTGTCGCCAAGCTCTTTGGCGATGATGTAATTGGTGCCCCAATCCTGCACGACGGTCGAATAGAAGGCCGGCTCGTACATCTTGTGCTCGGTGAACAGTTTCCAGCCGTCCGGCAGTCCGGCATAGATCTCCTTCATCGCGTCGAGATAGCGCTCGAATGCCTTGGCGAAATTGACCTGGCCGGGAAAGTTCGAGCCGTCACCGATCCATACCGTCAGCGCTTTGGAGCCCAGCGTCCTGCCGATCTCGATGCATTCGAGATTGTGCTCGACCGCCTGCCGGCGTGTTGCTGCATCGGCATGCGACAGCGAGCCGAATTTATAGGAAAGTTTTTGGTCGCTGGCGTCGGAGAAGGTGTTGGAGTTGATGGCGTCGAAGCCGAGGCCGAAGCGGGATGCCGCCTGCTTCAGCCGGCTCGGATCGGCCTTGTCCCAGGGAATATGCAGCGAGACGGTCGGCGTCGCCTGCGTCAATTGCCGGATGACGGCGCAGTCCTCGATCTTGTCGAAAATGTCACGCGGCTCGCCGGCGCCGGGAAAGCGGGCAAAGCGGGTGCCGCCGGTGCCGACGCCCCAGGACGGGATGGCGACGGCGAATTTCTCGACCTTGTCGCGGATGGCGTCGATGGCGATGCCGCGGCGGTCGAGGCGCTCGCCGAGAGACTCGTAGTCGCGTCTGAGGTCGGCATCGCGCGCGGCATTGTGCCTGTCGACGAGGTCGGCGGAGATGATGGTTTCGGACATGGTGGTTTCCTCCCAATTTGCGTTGGTCGGCGCTGCCCCTCACCCTTACCCTCTCCCCGTAAAAACACGGGGAGAGGAGGATCACCGGCGTTGTAGCGCTTCCCTTCTCCCCGTCACTATACGGGAAGAAAGGTGCCGGCAGGCGGATGAGGGGCAGCGCAACCCTCAAAGACGGTCGCTTATCGCGTAAAACTCTGTGCGTTGCCGGCGTCGACGTTGATGATGTTGCCGGTCGATTTGGCCGACATATCGGAGGCGAAGAAATAGATCGCCTCGGCGATGTCTTCGGGGAACACCGACCGCTTCAGCATCGAACGCGAGCGGTAGTGCTCCTCGAGATCGTCGGTCGACATCTTGTAGGCGGCGGCGCGCTGTTCCTTCCATTCGCCGGTCCAGATCTTCGAGCCGCGCAGCACAGCGTCGGGGTTGACGACATTGACCCTGATCTGCGCTTCCGCGCCTTCCAGCGCCAGGCAGCGTGCCAGATGGATTTCGGCGGCCTTGGCAGTGCAATAGGCGGCGGCGTTTGGCGATGCGGCAAGCCCATTCTTGGAGGCGACGAAGACGACGTTGCCGCCGATCTTCTGCGCCCGAAACAGCCGGAACGCCTCCCGCGAAACCAGGAAATAGCCGGTCGACAGGATGTCCATGTTCTTGTTCCACAGCGTCAGCGTGGTGTCCTCGATCGGCGCCGAGGAGGCCAGGCCGGCATTGGAGACCAGAATATCGATGCCGCCGAATTCGACCGCCGTTTCGGCAAAGCCGGAGATCACCTGATCCTCGGACGTGACGTTGATGACTACGGGCCGCACGAAATCCTTGCCATAGGCCTTGGCAAGCTCGTCATTGGCGCTGGCAAGGGCTGCTTCGTCGATATCGGCCAGCACGACGCACGCGCCCTCGCGCAGCAGCCGGTTGGCGGTGGCCCGGCCGATACCGCCGGCGCCGCCGGTGACCAGCGCAATCTGGCCGGCAAGAGCCTTTGGTTTCGGCAGGCGCTGCAGCTTTGCCTCTTCGAGCAGCCAGTATTCGATGTCGAAGGCTTCCTGGTCGGGCAGGCCGACATAGGTCGAGACCGTCGAGGCACCGCGCATGACGTTGATGGCGTTGACGTAGAATTCGCCCGATATGCGCGCCGTCGCCTTGTCGCCGGCGAAGGTGAACATGCCAACGCCGGGCATCAGATAGACGACGGCGTTCGGATCGCGCACCGGTGGCGAATCCGCGTGCTTGCAGCGGTCATAATAGGCCTGATAGCCGACGCGATACTCCGCCACATCATCGGCAAGACGGGCAATGACGGCATCGACGTCGGGATTTTGGGGGTCGAACTCGATGACCAGCGGCCGGATCTTGGTGCGCAGGAAGTGGTCCGGGCAGGACGTGCCGAGTGCCGCCAGCGGCCGCAAATCCCTGGAATTGACGAATTCGAGCACGGCAGGGGAATCGTCGAAATGGCCGAGCTTGTGGCTGTTCTCCGAGATCAGGCCACGGATCCTCGGCATCAGTTTTGCGGCCACGGTGCGACGCGCAGGCGCATCGAGGGATTTGACGACTTCGCCGCCGAAAATCGGCTTGCCCTGGCTCTTGCGCTCGAACCAGTCGATCGCCTGGTTGATCACCGAGATCGTCGTCTCGTAGCATTCCTTCGGCGTGTCGCCCCAGCTGAACAGGCCATGACTGGCCAGTACGACACCCTTGGCTTCGGGGTTTTCGCGGCAGAATTTCTCCAGCCACAGGCCGAGCTCGAAGCCCGGCCGTTTCCATGGCAGCCAGCCGATCGTGTCGCCGAAGATCTCCTTGGTCAGCGCCTGCGAATCCTTGGCGGCGGCAATGGCGATGATGGCATCGGGATGCATATGGTCGACATAAGGCTTCGGCACGAAGGCATGCAGCGGCGTGTCGATGGAAGCCGCGCGCGGGTTGAGGTTGAAGGTGCAATGGGGCAGATAGCCGACCATCTCGTCTTCATGTTCGAGGCCGCGATAGAGACCTTTCAGCGCGCGCAATTTGTCCATGTAGAGCGTGGCGAAGCCGTCGAGCTTGATCGAGGCGCTGTCGCCGCCCGAGCCCTTGACCCACAGCACTTCCACGCTCTCGCCGGTGAGCGGATCGTTTTGCCAAATCTTGGAGGAGGTGTTGCCGCCGCCATAATTGGTGACGCGCTTGTCGGAGCCAAGAACATTCGAGCGATAGACCAGACGTTCGGGCTCGCTCATTGCTTGCGCTTTTGCGTCATTCCAAAGATTGGCGAGGCGCGTGCCGGAGCGCTTGTCGAGCATAGGTATCCTCCCTTTGGGACACGCAAACGGCGCGGGTCCCTTTTGTACGAATTTCTACGCAAGCGGCGGCCTTGTCAATCACAAACGATCAATATCAGTCATATTGCATTGCACAATGAAATTATCTGATCGGAAATGATTGACACTGCGCGCTTTGGGTGACTAGATGCTCCGGCAGGGAGGAACCATGCACGAGAAAGAGCGCCACAGGATCATTCTGTCCGCCGTCCAGGAAAAGCCTGTGGTGACGGTGCAGGAGATGGTCGACCTGACGGAGTCGTCGGAGGCGACGATCCGGCGCGACATCGCGGCATTGCATGTGCAAAAACGGCTGCGCCGGGTGCGCGGCGGCGCCGAGGCGCTTTCGCCGCCGCAGTTCATCGGCCTAGCCGGCCGGCCCTTTTCCGTCAACGAGACCATCAACGCTTCGCAGAAGCGGGCAATCGCGCGGGAAGCCGTGGATCTGTGCAAGGACGGCGAGCCGATCATCATCAATGGCGGCACCACCACCTTCCAGATGGTGCATTTCCTGACCGGCCGCCGCATGCCGATCTTCACCAATTCCTTCCCGATCGCGGAGCACTTGCTCAGGCACTCCAAGAACACGGTGATGCTGTCGGGCGGCACCATCTACCGCGAGCAGAACATCATCCTGTCGCCGTTCGACAATGACGTGACGCGCAATTTCTACGCGCGCCGCATGTTCATGGGCGCGCAAGGGCTGGGGCCGCTCGGCCTTATGGAAGGCGACCCGCTGCTGATCCAGGCCGAGCAGAAACTGATCGACCAGGCGGACGAATTGGTGGTGCTGGTCGATTCCTCGAAGTTCCGCAAACGCTCGAGCCTGATCCTGTGCGGCCTGTCGCGCATCGCCACGGTGATCACCGACGACGCCATCGAGGATCGCGAAGCCAAGATGCTGGAGACCGCCGGCGTGACGCTGATCATCGCCCGCACAACGGCAACCAACAAGGAAGAATCTTCGCTGCAGGCCTGAGAACCACTCACGCCCGCAGCGGCGATGGAATGCAACGCTCAAGGGAGGATATTCGATGAGCTTTCTGAAGAAATTGATGGTTACGGCGGCGTTCTCCGCCGCCCTGTTCGTGAATGCCGCCTACGCCGAAAACGTCAAGATCGCGCTGGTGGTGAAGTCGCTCGGCAACGGCTTCTTCGACGCCGCCAACAAGGGCGCCGAAGAGGCGGCCAAGGAGCTCGGCGATGTCGACATCATCTACACCGGCCCGACCAAGGCGACCGCCGAAGCGCAGATCGAAGTGGTCAATTCGCTGATCGCCCAGAAGGTCAATGCCATCGCCATTTCGGCGAACGACGCCGACGCGCTGGTGCCAGTGCTGAAGAAGGCGATGCAGCGCGGCATTACCGTCATCTCGTGGGATTCAGGCGTCGCGCCGGAAGGACGCCAGCTTCACCTCAACCCCTCCGATACCAACCTGATCGGTGAGACCATCATCAAGCTGGCCGCCGACTACCTGCCGGAAGGCGGCGATGTCGCCATCCTGTCGGCTTCTTCGACCGCGACCAACCAGAATGCCTGGATCGACGCGGCCAAGAAGGTGCTGCCGGAGAAGTTCCCCAAGATCAAGCTCGTCGCCACCGTCTATGGCGACGACGACTCGGCCAAGAGCACGGACGAAGCCAAGGGCCTGCTGAAGTCCTATCCGAATCTCAAGGCGATCATCGCACCGACCACGGTCGGCGTCGTTGCCGCCGCGCAGGTGGTGACCGACGAGGGCCTGATCGGCAAGGTCAACGTCACCGGCCTGGCGCTGCCGTCGGAGTTCAAAAAGTTCATCGACAATGGCGCCAGCCAGGCGGTTGCGCTGTGGAACCCGATCGATCTCGGCTACTCCGCCGTCTACCTCGCCCACGACCTGGCGGTGAAGAAGGAAGAGGCCAAGCCCGGTGCTACGCTGTCGATCGGCCGCGTCGGCAAGGTCACGCTCGACGACACCAACTCGGCTGCGATGGCTCCGCCCTTCCAGTTCGACAAGTCGAACATCGAAAAGTTCTCCAAGATCTATTGATCCTGGGACCTTCGAAACGGTGCGGCGGGGCTCAGGTTCCGCCGCGCTTTCAAACGAACCTTGCTACAGGGCTTGATACGATTATGGACACGACAGCCCAGCACGAAGTGGCACATGAAGCGCCTTTGTCATCCGGACCGCGCCTGACGCTGTCCGGCATCTCGAAAAGCTTTCCCGGCGTGCGGGCGCTGCACAATGTCGGCCTGTCGCTCTATCCCGGCCAGGTAACCGCGCTGATCGGCGAAAACGGTGCCGGCAAGTCGACGCTGGTCAAGATCATGACCGGCATCTACCAGCCGGATGCTGGCACGATCAGCATCGACGGCCAGCCGGTCACACTGCCCAGCGCCCACTCAGCGTTCGGGCACGGCATCACCGCCATCCACCAGGAAACCGTGCTGTTCGACGACCTGACGGTGGCCGAAAACATCTTCCTCGGCCATGCGCCGCGCACGCGTTTCAAAACCATCGACTGGCGCACCATGCGCAAGAATGCCCGCGAGGTGCTCGACACGATGGGCGCCGGCCATATCGACGCCGACGCCAGGCTGAAGGATCTCGGCATTGCCAACAAGCACCTGGTTGCGGTTGCCCGCGCCATGTCCATCGACGCGCGGATCGTCATCATGGACGAGCCGACGGCAGCGCTTTCGATGAAGGAGATCGAAGAGCTTTTCCTGCTGATCGAATTCCTCAAGAGCGACGGCAAGGCGATCCTGTTCATCAGCCACAAATTCGATGAGATCTACCGCATCGCCGACCGCTATACCGTGTTCCGCGACGGCGAGATGGTCGGCGAAGGCCTGATCAAGGACGCCGGCCAGAGCCAGATCGTGCGCATGATGGTCGGCCGCTCGGTCGATCACATCTTTCCGCAGCGCAAGGCCGAGATCGGCGCGCCGGTGCTGGCCGTCTCCGGCCTGTCGCACCCGACCGAGTTCGACGACATAGGCTTCGAGCTGCACAGGGGCGAAATCCTCGGCTTCTACGGCCTTGTCGGCGCCGGGCGCAGCGAGGTGATGCAGGCGATATCAGGCATCACCCGCACCAGCGGCGGCACGATCACGCTGGAGGGTAAGGCAATCGCGCCGAAATCGGCGGCGGATTCGATCTACGCCGGCATCGTCTATGTGCCGGAGGAGCGCGGCAAGCAAGGCGTGGTGATCGGCCTGCCGATCTTCCAGAATGTCTCGCTGCCCTCGCTCAAACGGACATCCAAATCCGGCATATTGCGGCTGGCCGAAGAGTTCGCGCTGGCTCGCTCCTATACCGAGCGGCTCGATCTGCGCGCCTCCTCGCTCAGCCAGGACGTCGGCACGCTGTCGGGCGGCAACCAGCAGAAGATCGTCATCGCCAAATGGCTGGCGACCGCGCCCAAGGTGATCATCCTGGACGAGCCGACCAAGGGCATCGACATCGGCTCGAAGGCGGCCGTGCACGGCTTCATGGCCGAGCTCGTCGCGCAAGGCCTGTCGGTGATCATGGTGTCGTCCGAATTGCCGGAAATCCTCGGCATGTCGGACCGCGTCGTGGTTATGCGCGAGGGCCGCATTGCCGCGGTCTACGACAATAAAGGGCTCGACGCCGAAACCTTGGTCCGGACGGCAGCGGGGATCGCGGCATGAAGGCTCTTCTCAAATACCGCGAGGTCTGGCTGCTGGCGGCAATCGTCGTGCTGATCGGGCTGATCTCCACGCGGTTTCCAGGTTTTTCCGATCCGGCCAACCTGCGCCAGGTGTTCAACGACACGTCGATCCTGATGATCCTGGCGCTCGGCCAGATGGTCGTCATCCTGACCCGCTCGATCGACCTGTCGATGGCTTCAAATCTCTGCTTCACCGGCATGGTGGTGGCAATGCTGAACGCCGCGCATCCGGCGATCCCGATCCCGCTGCTGATCGTCATCGCACTTCTGGTCGGCCTGGTGCTCGGCGCCATCAACGGCCTGCTGGTATGGCGGCTGAACATTCCCTCGATCGTGGTAACGCTCGGCACCCTCACCATCTACCGCGGTGCCACGTTCGTCATTTCAGGCGGCGCCTGGGTCAACGCCGACCAGATGAGCGCTGATTTCATCGGGTTGCAGCGCGCGGCTTTCCTCGGCATTCCGGTACTGTCGTGGATCGCCCTGCTGGTTATTGCGCTGTTCTTCCTCGTGATGACGCGCACCGCGCTCGGCCGCTCGATCTATGCCATCGGCGTCAACCCGACCGCATCGGTCTATGCCGGCATCGATGTCGGCCGGACGAAATTCACCGTCTTCTGCATTTCGGGGATGATCGGCGGCCTCTGCGGCTATCTGTGGATCTCGCGCTACGTCATCGCCTCGGTCGAGGTCGCCAACGGCTATGAGCTCAATATCATCGCTGCCTGCGTCATCGGCGGCATCTCGATCGCCGGCGGCATCGGCTCGGTCGGCGGCGCGGTGCTCGGCGCGCTGTTCCTCGGCATCATCTCCAACGCGCTGCCGGTCATCAATATCTCGCCCTTCTGGCAGATGGCGATTTCAGGCAGCGCCATCATCCTGGCCGTGGTGCTCAACGCGCGCGGCGAACGCCGGCAAGGCCGCATCATCCTCAAGAAGGCGGAAGCGGCATGACCGACACCCCTGCCCCACGCCATATTCCCGACCGGCTCGACAAGCCGCTGACGTCGGCGATCTTCTCATGGGAGGCGCTGCTGGTCGTCGTGGCGGTTGCCATCTTTGCCGTCAACAGCTTTGCCTCGCCCTATTTCCTCGACGCGTGGTCTCTGTCGGACCTGACCTTCAACTTCACGGAAAAGGCGCTGATCGCGCTGGCCATGGCGCTGCTGATCATCTCCGGCGAAATCGACCTGTCGGTGGCCGCCATCATCGCGCTGGCGTCAACAATGATGGGCATGGCGGTGCAGGCCGGCGCCGGCATGCCTGAACTGGTGGCAATCGGCCTCGTCGTCGGGCTCGGCTGCGGCGCCTTCAACGGACTGCTCGTCACCAGGCTCGGCTTGCCGTCGATCGTCGTCACCATCGGCACGATGAGCCTGTTTCGCGGCATTGCCTTCATCATCCTGGGCGACCAGGCCTACAAGGGCTATCCCGCGAGCTTCGCCTTCTTCGGCCAGGGCTATGTCTGGTGGGTGGTGTCGTTCGAACTGACGCTTTTCCTGGTCGCGGCAGTCGTCTACTGGTTCCTTCTGCACCGGACGAGCTTCGGCCGCCGGGTCTTTGCCATCGGCAACAACCCGGTCGCGGCGCAGTTTTCCGGCGTACGCGTCGGCCGTATCAAATTCATCCTGTTTTGCCTGACCGGCCTGATGGCGGGCATCGCCTCGGTGCTGATAACATCGCGGCTCGGCTCGACCCGGCCGTCCATCGCACAGGGCTACGAGCTGGAAGTCATCACCATGGTGGTGCTCGGCGGCGTCAGCATCCTGGGCGGCGCCGGCAGCATTCTGGGTGTGGTGCTGGCCGCCTTCATCATGGGACTGGTGACCTTCGGCCTCGGCCTGCTCAACGTGCCGGGGATCGTTATGTCGATCTTCATCGGCCTGCTGCTGATCATCGTTATCGCGCTGCCGATCCTGTGGCGGCGAGTGCGGCGGGAGCGCTTTGCCTGATGCCGGAGAAATACGCGTTCAAGATGAAGCTCAATCCGGGCATGAAGGCCGAATACAAGAGGCGCCACGACGACATCTGGCCGTCGCTGGTCGCGCTGCTCAAACAGGCCGGTATCTCCGATTACTCGATCCATCTCGACGAAGAGACCAACACCTTGTTCGGCGTGCTGTGGCGCCGTGACGACCACGGCATGGACGAATTGCCGAAGCATCCGGTGATGCAGCGTTGGTGGGCCGAGATGGCGGACATCATGGAGACCAAGCCGAACAACGAGCCGGTGGCGGTGCCGCTGGAAACAATGTTCCATATGGAATGACCCGCCACGTCGCCGTCATCGATATCGGCAAGACCAACGCCAAGGTGGCGCTGGTCGATCTTGCCGCAGCAAGCGAAGTCGCGCTGCGCAGGATGGTGAACGAGCCGGTTCGGCAAGGCCCGTACCCGCACCATGACGTCGAGCGGTTATGGGCGTTTATCCTTGGCAGCCTGGCCGAGATCGATCGCGAGCAGCGCATCGATGCGATATCGATCACCACCCATGGCGCTACGGGCGTGCTGGTCGACGCATCAGGCGAACTGGCGCTGCCGGTGCTCGACTACGAATTCGACGGGCCGGATGCCCTTGCCGGGGACTATGACACGATCCGTCCGGCGTTCTCCGAGACCGGCACGCCGCACCTGCCGGCCGGCCTCAATCTCGGCGCGCAGCTGTTCTGGCAGCAGAAGCGCTTTCCGGCGGATTTCGCCAGAACCGCAGCGATCCTGATGTATCCGCAATACTGGGCCTTGCGCCTGACCGGCATCGCCGCCAGCGAGGTGACTTCGCTCGGCTGCCACACCGATCTGTGGAACCCGTGGAAAGCGGATTTTTCGTCGCTGGTCGACCGGCTGGAATGGCGCCGGCTAATGGCGCCGGTGCGGCCGGCCAAGGACCGCCTGGGCCCGATCCTGCCCGCTCTCGCGCGGCAAACCGGCCTCGACCCGCAAACGCCGGTGTTTTGCGGCCTGCACGATTCCAACGCCTCGCTGATGCCGCATCTCCTGTCCGACAAGCCGCCTTTCTCCGTGGTCTCGACCGGCACCTGGGTGGTGTCGATGGCGGTTGGCGGCAACAAGATCGCGCTCGACCCGGCACGCGACACGCTGGTCAATGTCAACGCGCTCGGCGATCCCGTGCCCTCGGCGCGCTTCATGGGTGGCCGCGAGTTTTCCGTGCTGACCGAGGGCCAATCGGAGAACTGGACGGAAGACGATGTTGCCACGGTGCTGGCGCGCAAGACGTCCCTATTGCCCTCGACCCAACAGGGTTCGGGGCCGTTTCCGTATTATACCGCATCATGGCTTAACGCGGACGGTATGAGCGTCGGCCATCGCTTTGTCGCCATCTCGTTCTACCTGGCGCTGATGACCGCGACCTGCCTCGACCTGATCGGCGCGGACGGTCCCACCATCGTCGAAGGACCCTTCGCCCGCAACCGGCTGTTCACCCGCATGCTGGCTGCGGCGGCGGCGCGCGCCGTCATTGCCTCCGAGGCTGCGACAGGCACCAGCATCGGCGCCGCCTTGCTGGCGTCGGACCAGGGGACACCGCAAGGCAGAGGCGAAAGGACCGAACCGTCGGCCGATCCACTCTGGACAAGTTACGTGCGCTCCTGGCGTTCGGCGGTCGACGAACGAGCCTGACCGCCGAGCTCATGGCGCCCTGATGTCTGGAGATGCCTAGTTCCTGTAGAGCAATCCTTGCGGATCGATCTCCGGCTTGCGGCCGGCGACCACGTCAGCAAGGAATTTTCCCGAACCGCAGGCCATGGTCCAGCCGAGATGGCCGTGGCCGGTGTCGAGATAGAGATTGTCGTACCGCGCCCGTCCGATGACCGGCACGGAGTTCGGCATCATCGGGCGAAGTCCAGCCCAGAGCTCAGCCTTGCTCTCGTCGAAAGCGCCGGGGAACAGGTCCTTGCCGGTGTTCAGGATCGAGTTGAAATCGCGTGGCTTGAACGTGCGGTCGAAACCGGTGAACTCCGCCGTCGAGGACATCCGCAGCCGATTTCCCAGCCTGGAATAGCCGATCAGCCGGTCCTCGTCGGCGCCGCCCATGATCGGCCCCTTGCTTTCATCTTCCAGCGGAACAGTCACGGTATAGCCCTTCACGGGATAGACGGGCAGGTCGATGCCGTAGCGGCGGCCGAGCAGACCGCTCTCCGGCCCCATCGAGATAACCACAGCGTCGCCGATTATCGGGCCGGCCGAGGTCATCACCGCGCGCACCCGGTCGCCGTCGATGTCAAGGCCTTCAACCGTGGTGCCGTAGAGGAATTGGACGCCGAGTTTCTCGGCGGCATAGGCAGCGAGGCGCTGCGTGAATTGGCTGGAGTCGCCGGTCTGGTCGATCGGCGAATAGACGCCGCCGGCTATCTTGTCCTTGGCGCCGGCAAGGCCGGGCTCGAGCTCGACCAGCCGGTCGCGGCCGACGATCTCGATCGGCAGGCCGTGTTCGCCGAGATAGCGATAATTGTCGGTGCCGGTATCGAAGCTCTGCTGCGAGCGGAAGAAATAGAGAATGCCTTTCTTGCGCTCGTCATAGTGGATGCCGGTTTCGGCCGAGACGGCGTTGATGCAGTCGCGCGAATAGAGCGCCAGACGCAGCTTGACGTCGGTGTTGGCGCGCATGCGCTTATGCGTGCACTGGCGCAGGAAGCGCAGGCTCCAGGCGAAAAAATACGGATCGAAGCGCAGCCGCACCTTGATGCCGAGATCGTGGTTGTAGAGGCCGCGCAGGAACGTCTTCAGCGCGGCTGGCGAGGCCCAGGCGGTGGCGTCTCCGGGCGACACCAGGCCGGCATTCGACCGGCTGGTGCCGCGTGCCGCCGCCGGATGGCGCTCGATCACCGTCACCTCATGGCCGTCGCTGGCCAGATAATAGGCCGCCGCCGTACCGACGACGCCCGCCCCAAGCACCAGGATTTTCATTCCGCCCCCAGCGCGCTGAACCAACCTTTGCGGAGAGCCCACTTCACCCCAGAGCCGAATTCTTGCTGGTCAGGATGCGCTCCCAGGCAAGCGCATCGGCAACGATCCGGTCGAGGTTGTCGCGCTGCGGGGTCCAGCCGAGCTCGCCGCGCGCCAGCTCCGAATTGGCGACGACCGCGGCGGCGTCGCCGGCGCGGCGATCGCCCATCCGTACCTCGAAATCATGGCCGAAGACGCGGCGGACGCTGTCGATGACCTCGAGCACCGAATAGCCGTGGCTGTAACCACAATTGGCGACCAGGCTCGATCCGCCGGCACGCAGCCGCTGAAGCGCCAGCCGATGCGCCGCCGCCAGGTCGCTGACGTGGATATAGTCGCGCATGCAGGTACCGTCCGGCGTCGGATAGTCGGTGCCGAACACCTGCATGAAGGGGCGCTTGCCGAGCGCCGTCTCGCAAGCGACCTTGATCAGATGCGTGGCACCGGGCGTCGACTGGCCGGTGCGGCCCTTCGGATCGGCGCCGGCGACGTTGAAATAGCGCAGCGCCGTATAGCGCAACCCATGGGCAATTGCCGCGTCGCGCAGCATCCATTCGCTCATCAGCTTGGACAGGCCATAGGGCGATTCCGGCGCAGGCCGGGCATCCTCGCGCACCGGCTCCAGGCCGGCGCCGCCATAGACGGCGGCGGTCGAGGAAAAGATAAAATTGGGCACGCCTTCGCGCACCGCAGTCTCGATCAAGGTGCGCGTCTTGCAGGTATTGTTCTCGTAATAGGCAAGCGGGTCGGCGACCGATTCGGGGACCACGATCGAGCCGGCGAAATGGATGATCGCGTCGACCTTATTGTCGCGAATGATCGAGGCGACCAGTTCCCTGTCGGCGCCGGCGCCGACGACGAGCTTTGCTTCCGGGGCCACCGCCCATTCAAAGCCGGTAGAAAGCCGGTCGAGGACGACGACGTTGTCGCCCGTGTCCAGCAATTCCCAGACCATATGGCTACCGATATAGCCGGCACCGCCTGTCACCAAAACCGTCATCCGCATCCTCGCTATTCATGATTTATCGGAACTGTCTCAATCGTCGCCGTACTGGAAAACTCGCCGCCAGGCCATTAAAACCTGCGGTAACCAGTCTCATCGGCGCGTGGCATTGTCGTGAAACAAGATTGATCCACATCAAGGGAATAGGCCACGTTCCGTGGTCGTTAGGAACAGGCTCGGGGCGTGGCATTTTGACCAAAAAGGCCAGGTGGACGACGAATGGGCCAATGACTATGATCCCGCACAAAACTGGGAAGGCGACATGAACTATCAGCGGTTTTTCGAGGAAGCGATCGACCAGCTCCATGCGGAGCGTCGCTACCGCGTCTTCGCCGACCTTGAGCGTATTGTCGGGAAATTCCCGCGCGCCATCTGGCGCGCCAATGGCCGCGCCGAGGAAATCACCGTCTGGTGCTCCAACGACTATCTCGGCATGGGCCAGCATCCCGACGTCATTGCCGCGTTCCAGAAGGCGGCAGGCAAGATGGGGTCGGGGGCCGGCGGCACCCGCAACATCTCCGGCACCAGCAACCCGCTGGTCGAGCTCGAACTGGAGCTGGCCGACCTGCACGACAAGGAAGCCGCACTGGTTTTCACCTCCGGCTTCGTTTCCAACGAGGCGTCGATCTCGACCATTGCAAAGCTGCTTCCCAATTGCCTGATCATCTCGGACGAGCTCAACCACGCTTCGATGATCGAGGGCGTGCGGCGCTCAGGCGCCGAGAAGAAGATCTTCCGTCATAACGACGTCGCGCATCTCGAAAGCCTGCTGCAGACGGCCGGCCGCGAGCGCGCCAAGCTGATTGTCTTCGAGAGCGTCTATTCGATGGACGGCGACATCGCGCCGATCAAGCAGATCGTCGATCTCGCCGAGCGTTACAACGCCATGACCTACATCGACGAGGTCCACGCCGTCGGCATGTACGGGCCGCGCGGCGGCGGCATCACCGAGCGCGAAGGGCTGGCCGACCGCATCGACATCATCGAGGGCACACTGGCCAAGGCGTTCGGCACGCTTGGCGGCTACATCGCCGGCAACACTGCGGTGATCGACGCGGTGCGCTCCTATGCGCCGGGCTTCATCTTCACCACGGCGTTGCCGCCGGCGATCGCTGCCGCGGCAACCACCTCGATCCGCCATCTCAAGCGCTCGCAGGCCGAGCGCGATGCGCAGCTGCGTCAGGCGACACGGACCAAGCAAGTGCTGGCCGCGGCCGGCCTGCCGGTGATGGAGTCGCCTACCCACATCGTGCCGCTTCTGGTCGGCGATCCCGAGCTCTGCAAGATGGCCACCGACCGCCTGCTCGGTGTGCACGGCATCTACATCCAGCCGATCAACTACCCGACAGTGCCGCGCGGCACCGAGCGGCTGCGCATCACGCCGACACCGTTCCATTCGGACGCGCTGATCGCGTCGCTGCAGGACGCACTGGTCGAGACATGGGACGCGTTGGGGATTCCGTACGGGTCCGCCGGCCGACCGTCGGTCGCCAAAAGCGATCGCGTCATTCCGCTGCTGGTGCCGAAGTCGGGCGGCTGAAGGTCGTTTAAAACTCTACGCCGAGAACCATTTGGTCGTCAGAGCGAAGTCGCTCAGACAGTCTTCATCCATTTCGCCAGCCTATTTGCCGCTTCCTCGAGCTGGTCGAGGCGGCGGTGGAAGCACAGCCTGAGGAAGGCTTCGCCGCCGGGGCCGAAGGCGGTGCCGGGCGCCAGGCCGACATTGGCGCGGTCGACCATGTCGAAGGCGGCAGCGCGGGAATCGGTGATGCCGTCGACCGCAAAGAACAAATAGAATGCGCCCTGCGGCACTGTGAACCGCGCCCTGCCGGTGGTAGCGAGAATGCCGCAGACCAGGTCGCGCGCCGCCCTCGCCCGCTCCACCTGCTCGACGATGAAGGCGTCGCCTTCGTCGAGGGCGACGACGGCGCCGCGCTGCATGAACTGCGCAACGCCGGAAGTCGAATACTGGACCAGGTTCTCGAACACCTGCTGCAAGGCGGGATGGATCTTGATCCAGCCGATGCGCCAGCCGGTCATCGCCCAGTTCTTGGAAAAGGAATTGACGAACAGGATGCGATCCTCATCGGCCATGATGTCGATGAAGGACGGCGCGCGGCCATGGCCGTAATGAAACAGCGAGTAGATCTCGTCGGCGATGATCCACAGGCCCCTTTCGCGGGCGAGATCGAGGATCGCCTGCAGCGTCTCCTTGTCGGCGGTCCAGCCGGTCGGGTTGGACGGCGTGTTGACGAACAGCGCCTTGGTCCGTGGCGTGATCGCCGCTGCGATCTTGTCGACATCGCAAGACCAGCCATTGCCCGACTGATCGAGCGTGACCGCGACTGGAACGGCGCCCGCGATGCCGGCGGCGGCGGCGAAGTTCGGCCATGCCGGCGACAGGTAGACGAGTTCGTCGCCCTTGCCGGCCACCGCATCGATGGCCATCTGGATGGCATGCATGCCGGAGCCGGTGACGATGAATTCCTCGTTGGCGAAAGTCTTGCCGAAATGCCTGGTGTAGTAGCGGGCGAGCGCCTGCCTGAGTTCAGGAATGCCCCTCTGCCAGGTGTAGAAGGTTTCGCCGCCAGCCATCGCCTTGGCGGCGGCATCGGTGATGAAGGCAGGCGTCGGCAGGTCGCCCTCGCCGGCCCAGAGCGGGATCATGCCGTCGCGGCCGCGGCCGCGATTCATGACGGCGACAATGCCGCTTTCAGGCGCCGCCCGCGCTTCGGCGCGCAGAGTATCGATCAGGGTCATGGATGGGTCCGTTTTCGTTTGCTCGACTGCTAGCGTGTTTCAGGGCGGACGAAAACAGAAAACCCCGGCCGCAAGCGACCGGGGTTTTGGTCCAGAAAGTTACCGCAGGCGCTACTTTCTGGCGAGGAGATCGCGAATTTCGGTGAGCAGCGCGACATCGGCCGGCGGCGGGGCAACCGGGGCGGCCGGTTTCTCGCGCTCCAGCCGCTGGCGCAGATTGTTCACCGCTTTGACCATCAGGAAGATGATGAAGGCGAGGATAAGGAAGTTCAGCGCCACGGTGATGAAGCTGCCATAGGCGAAGACCGCGCCCTGTTTCTTTGCCTCAGCCAGCGATGTGGCGTTAACGGCCGAGGACAAGGGCAGAAAGTAGTTGTTGAAGTCCAATCCGCCCAAAATCGCCCCGATGACCGGCATGATGATGTCGTCGACCAGCGAGGTGACGATCTTGCCGAAGGCAGCGCCAATGATGACGGCGACGGCCAGGTCCATCACATTGCCCCTGGAAATGAATTCCTGAAACTCTTTCAGCATTCGACGCCTCCTTGTCTTGACCGGCCGTTCTGCCGCTCCTCCGGCATCGACCGGCAGGCAGAATAGCAAAAACCTGCGGTTGCAACAGGAGCAAAAGCTGGTTTCAGCCGGTCACGATTGCCCGACGCAGCCGATATAATACGCCGAAAGCCGCGATGGACTCGGTCGCCAAGCTGTGATTGCGTCTGGAAGGCCGGATGAAAAAGCCGGCGCAGGGAGGAAGTTCGAGCCGTGCAAGGCTGGTTCATCGTCATCATCGCGATCGCCTATGTGACGTTGCTGTTCGTCATCGCCAGCCTGGGCGACCGCCGCTCGACTTCAACCGGGCCCGGCCGCGCCCGGCCGTTCATCTATGCGCTCAGCCTCGCGATCTACTGCACCTCCTGGACTTTCTTCGGCTCGGTCGGCCTGTCCTCCGAGCGCGGCCTGGAGTTCCTCGGCATCTATATCGGACCGGTCCTGGTGTTCGTGTTCGGCTTTCCGCTGCTGCAGCGCATCGTCAGGCTGGCCAAGACCGAGAAGATCACCTCGATCGCCGACTTTCTCGGTGCCCGCTACGGCAAGAGCTTCGCTGTCGCGGCGATCGCCACGCTGATCGCGACCATCGGCGCCGTGCCGTATATCGCGCTGCAATTGAAGGCAATCTCCGGCTCGGTCAGCCTGATGGTCGAGCACTATACCGGCTCGCCGCCGTCGTTCGATCCGTTCGTCAGTGACATCTCGCTGGTCGTGGCCATGCTGCTGGCGCTGTTTGCGGTGCTGTTCGGCACGCGCCATGCCGATGCCACCGAGCACCAGGACGGGCTGGTGCTGGCTGTGGCGGTCGAGACCGTGGTCAAGCTCGCCGCCTTCCTGGCGATCGGCCTGATGGTCACGTTCCTGATCTTCGGCGGGCCAGGCGATATGTTCGACCAGCTCGCCGAAAACACGCAGGTGCGCAAGGCGATGGGCTACAACACCTCGCTCGCTACCTGGCTGGTGCTGACATGCCTGAGCGGCTTTGCCATCCTCATGCTGCCGCGCCAGTTCTACGTCACCATCGTCGAAAACCGCAGCGAGGCCGAGCTGCGCACCGCGACATGGGTGTTTCCGCTCTATCTGGTGGCAATCAACCTGTTCGTGCTGCCGATCGCATTGGCCGGCCTGGAACTGGTCGGCCCCAGGACCAGCAGCGACCTTTACGTGCTGTCGCTGCCGCTGTTCAGCGGCCACGACGTGCTGGCCATGGCCGCCTTCATCGGCGGGCTGTCGGCGGCGACCGCAATGGTGATCGTCGAAAGCGTCGCGCTGTCGATCATGATCTCCAACGACCTGGTCATTCCGCTGTTCGTGCGCCGGCTTCTGCGGACCACGACATCCGAGAACGAGGACTGGTCGACGCTCATCCTCAATGTACGGCGGGCGGCGATCTTCATCATGCTGTTCATCGCCTTTCTCTACTACCGCGAGAGCACCAACAGCGCGCGGCTGTCCTCGATCGGCCTGATGTCGTTCGCCGCGATCGCACAGTTCGCGCCGGCAATGATCGGCGGCCTGGTCTGGCGCGGCGCCAACGGCCGGGGTGCGGCGCTTGGCATGGTCGCCGGCATCGTCGTCTGGAGCTATACGCTGCTGCTTCCCTCGCTCGTCGCGCCCGATACCGGCATCCTCGTCCACGGCCTGTTCGGCTTCGATGCATTGCGGCCGCAGGCTCTTTTCGGCACCGTCGCCGAGCCGCTGAACCATGGCGTGCTGTGGAGCCTATCGATCAACACGCTCTTTTTTGTGTTCGGCTCGCTGTCGCGCGCCTCTGTGCCGCTGGAACGCATCCAGGCGTCGATCTTCGTGCCGCGCGAAGCGGGTCCGCTGCCCAGCCTGCGCCGCTTCCGCACCACCATTACCGTCAACGACCTCAAGGACACGATCGCGCGCTATCTCGGTGTCGAACGGACCGAGCGGTCCTTTCAGTCGTTCGAAAAGAGCAGCGGCACTTCACTGCTCGGCAACGAACAGGCCAGCATGGATGTCATCCGCTTCTCCGAGCAGCTTCTGGCCAGTGCCGTCGGCTCATCCTCGGCGCGGCTGATCCTGTCGCTGCTGCTGCGCCGCAACGACCGCGAATCCAAGGACGCCTTCCGCCTGCTCGACGATGCCACCGAGGCGCTGCAGCACAATCGCGATCTGCTGCAGATCGCACTCGACCAGATGGAACAGGGCATCACTGTCTTCGACCGCGATTTCCGGTTGATTTGCTGGAACCGCCAGTACCGGGCGCTGTTCGACCTGCCCGACGAGATGGGCCAGGTCGGCGTCTCACTCGATCGTATCCTGCGCCACCTTGCCGAGCGCGGTGACATACCGGCAGACCAGCGCGTCACCATGCTCAACCGCCTGACCAGCTTCGTCAGTCCATGGCAGATGGAGCTGAAGACAAGCGGGCGCATCCTGGAATTGCGCTCCAATCCGATGCCGGACGGCGGCATCGTCGCCACCTACGCCGACATTTCCGGACGTGTCGAGCAGGATCTGGCGCTGAAGCGCGCCAACGAATCCCTGGAACAGCGAGTGAAGAGCCGCACCGCCGAGCTCACCCGCGTCAATGAGGAGCTGGCTCAGGCGCAGATGCTGGCCGAGGAGGCCAATCTCGGCAAGACCCGCTTCCTCGCTGCCGCCGGCCACGACATCCTGCAGCCGCTGAACGCCGCCCGCCTCTATTGCTCGTCGCTGATCGAGAAGACCGGCAAGGGACCTGCCGGCAAGGCGGCGATGAACATCGAATCGTCGCTGGAATCGGTCGAGACCATCCTCGGCGCGGTGCTCGACATTTCGCGCCTCGATGCCGGCGCGATGAAGCCGGACGATACGAGCTTCGGCCTCGACGGGCTGCTGCGCCAGATCGGCAACGACTTCCGGCCGCTTGCCGCCGAAAAGAAGCTCGAACTCTCGATCATGCCGTCGTCGCTCAGCGTCATGACGGACCGCAATCTGCTGCGCCGGCTGATCCAGAACCTGGTTTCCAACGCCATCAAGTATACGCGCCGTGGCCGCATCCTGGTCGGCGCGCGGCGGCGCGGCGAACTGGCAGAGATCCAGGTTATCGACACCGGCATCGGCATTGCCGGCGACCAGCTGAACACCGTGTTTCGCGAATTCACCCGGCTGGACGAGGGCGCACGCGAGGCGGAAGGCCTCGGCCTTGGGCTCTCCATTGTCGACCGCATCGCCCGCGTCCTGCGCCTCGAAATCCGGATCTTCTCCAACCCAGGCAAGGGCACACGCTTTTCCGTGTTGCTGCCGGTGGTGGCCGTGCAGGCACCGCGGCGCGAGGCCGAGGCGAAGCCGCCTGCCCGTGCCGCGGCCTCGCTTGCCGGGCTCCATGTGCTCTGCATCGACAACGACGCCCGCATCCTCGACGGCATGCGGCTGCTGCTCGAGGGCTGGGGCTGCAGCGTCGACACGCTTTCCGGCGCGGAGGATCTCGAGAGATCCGGCATGCATCGGCCGGACATCGTGCTTGCCGACTATCATCTCGACGACAAGACCGGCCTCGAATTGATCGCCCAGTTGCGTGCGATCCATGGCGAGGACCTGCCGGCCGTGCTGGTCACCGCCGACCGCTCCAGCGAGGTTCGCGCCGCTGCCGGCAGGCTCGACGTGCCGGTGATCAGCAAACCACTGAAACCGGCGATGCTGCGCTCGATGATGGCCAGGGTCAGGCCGCTGGCGCCGGCGGCCGAATAGGAATCAGCCGGCCGCCTCCAGCGGGTCGCTGCCGATTTTGGACAAAAGGATCACCGCCTGCGTGCGGCTGTCGACGCCGAGCTTCTGCAGGATGGCCGAGACATGCGCTTTGATCGTCGCTTCGGAGACCCCGAGCTCATAGGCGATCTGCTTGTTGAGCAGTCCCTCAGCCAGCATGCCGAGCACGCGCGTCTGCTGCGGAGTCAGCGCTTGCAGGCGCTTGATCAGGTCGGAAATCTCGGGATCGCGCTCGACACCGAGATCGACCCCGGCGGGTGCCGCGATATCACCTGCGAGCACCGACTGCACCGCATTGCGGATCTCCTCCATGCTGGCCGATTTGGAGATGAAGCCGGAGGCGCCGAGATCGAGCGAGCGCCGGATCGTCACCGGATCGTCATGCGCCGAGACCACCATCATCGGCACCGCCGGATGGATGCCGCGCAACGAAATCAGGCCGGAAAGACCGCTTGCCCCCGGCATCGAGAGATCGAGCAGCACCAGATCGACATCCTCATTGGCCAGGACCAGCGCCTTGGCGCTTTCGAAATCGCCAGCCTCGTGAATGGCGGCAACATCTCCGATGCCCGCGAGTGCCTCCCTCAATGCACCGCGAAAAAGCGGGTGATCGTCGGCAATGACGAATGTATAGCCCAACAGTGGTATTCCTCCCCGAATCCCATAGGCGATTTCCGCCTTACGGGACCTGAACTTATGCGGCGGCGCCAGCTGTTTCGAGCGGCATGCCGTAGGCGATTCCAGGTCCTCAGGTCTTTTGCGAATTGAGCTTGGCGCCGTCTTCGTCCTTGTCCATGTCCTTGACAATATCCATGAAGCTGCGCAGGAAGCGCTCCATGTAGCCCATCGTCTTGTTGAAATCCTCCTCGCTGGGCAAAGTCGATTCGAAACGCGCGGCAAGCGAATTTTCGAGCTTGGCGACGCGTTCGTCGAGCGCCTTCACCGAATTTTGCAGCCGGTCGACCTCATCCTGGAGGGCGGCACGTTCGTCGGCCGCCGTCTTGCAGACGAGCTGGCCGGAGCGTTCCTCGCAGAGCGACATGGCGCCGGTTTGTGTATCCATGCGGACATAGCCATTGGCCGATTTCTCCAACCGGTAGCGATCGGCTTCCTCGGAAAAGGCCGACGCCGCGACAAGCGACACCAGTGCTGCGGGGATCAAGACGTGTTTCAGACGCATGTTTTCCTCCATGAGCCAGTCAGCGCAATCTATCACAGTTTGCGCCTGAAATGGGGACGAACCTGAAATGGGGAAGAACACGGGCCTGCCCTTCCCCGCGTGGTCGGTTCGGACTATAGCGCAACGATGTCCGAGATCATCTACAAGATAGTTCCCGAGGTGTTGTGGCGCGAGGCTGAAAGAGAAGGCGGCTTCACCGGCGCGCCGATCGACGTCGCCGACGGCTTCATCCATTTTTCCACCGCCGGGCAGGTTCGGGAAACGGCGGCCAAACATTTCGCCGGCCAAAGCCGGTTGCTGCTGGTCGCCGTCGATAGCGCGCGCCTCGGCGATGCGCTGAAATATGAGGTCTCGCGCGGCGGCGCCCTGTTCCCGCATCTCTATGGCGGGCTCGGCCTCGATGCGGTCGTTTCGGTGCAGGCATTGCCGCTCGGCGCTGACGGCCGGCATGAATTCCCGGCGCTGGAGGCCGAATGAGCGCGTTCGACCGGATCGGCCAGAAACTGCTGTTCACGCTCGATCCGGAAACCGCGCATGGGCTGTCGATTGCCGCGCTGAGATGCGGGCTGCCGGTCGCCCGTCGTCCGCCGCAGGACAACAGGCTAAAGGTCAGCCTTTGCGGACTCGATTTCCCGAACCCGCTCGGCATGGCCGCGGGTTACGACAAGAATGCCGAAGTGCCGGACGCGCTGCTCGGCCTCGGCTTCGGCTTCGCCGAGGTCGGCACGATCACACCGCTGCCGCAGACCGGCAATCCGAAGCCGCGCATTTTCCGGCTGCCTTCGGACGGGGCGGTGATCAACCGGCTGGGCTTCAACAATGAGGGCCACGACGCCGCGGAAAAGCGCCTTGCCGCCCGCATGGGCCGTGCCGGCATCGTCGGCGTCAACATCGGCGCCAACAAGGACAGCACCGACCGCGTCAGTGACTATGAACGCGGCGTGGTCCGGTTCGCGCGATATGCCAGTTATCTGGCAATCAACATCTCCTCGCCGAACACGCCGGGCCTGCGCAACATGCAGGCACGCGAACAGCTTGGCGACCTCCTGTCGCGGGTCATGGCCGCGCGTGCGGCGGCACCGGCAAAACCGCCCGTGTTCCTCAAGATCGCGCCGGATCTGGTCGAGGCCGAGCTTGAGGACATCGCCGCCGAGATCAGCGATAAGCAAATGGACGGCGTCATCGTCTCCAACACAACGATCGCGCGAGCCGGCCTGAGCAGCGCCGGCTTTGCCGGCGAGACCGGCGGGCTTTCGGGGAAACCCTTGTTCGAACGCTCGACGATCATGCTGGCTAAGATGCGAAAACTGCTTGGCCCGGATCCCACCATCATCGGCGTCGGCGGCGTCGATTCCACCGAGACGGCGCTGGAAAAGATCCGTGCCGGCGCCGACCTCGTGCAGCTCTACACCGGCATGATCTATGCCGGGCCTGCGCTGCCGGGGCGTATTCTTTCCGGCATGGTCCGTTTCATGGACAGTCAACGGCTGAAGTCGCTGCGCGAGCTTCGCGACAGCCGCCTCGATCAATGGGCGGCGAAACCGTTTTAGCGATCAGCCAAAGACCGCGCGCACCCGCAGCCGCAATATGGCGAGCAGGCTGAAGCCGCGTACAAGCAGGAAGACATGCAACGCCGCCCACAAGCCGTGATTGCCGAAGGCCGGCGCCAGGATCAGCAGCGCGGCACTGAACGCCAGGAACGACAACAGCATCATGTTGCGCATGTCGCGCGACCACGTCGCGCCGATGAAAACCCCGTCCATCTGGAAAGCCAGCGCGCCGCTGAGCGCGGTGAACGCCGCCCAGGGCAAGTAGATGTCGGCAATGGCGCGGACGTCCGTCGCGGTCGTGATCAGGGCGACGAGATCGGTGCCCTCCAGCAGGAAGAAGAGCGTCGCCGCGCCCGCCAGCCCGAGCCCCCAAAGCAGCGTCAGCCGCACCGCCTGGTCAAACGCCGTGGCGGCACGGGCGCCTATGGCGCGCCCGGCGAGCTGCTCGGCGGCGGTGGCGAAACCATCGAGGAAATAGCCGGCAACCAGGAAGAGGTTCATCAGCACGGCGTTGGCGGCCAGCGTCAGAGTGCCGAATTGCGCGCCTTGGCGCGTGAACAGCGCGAAGGCGGCGAGCAGCGAAAAGGAGCGGATCATGATATCGCGATTGAGCGACATCATGCGCAGGAATGCCGGCAGATCGAGGACGCGGCGGCGCGGCAGCTTGGGCGCCGCCCAAAAGCGCCGGCCGACAATGGCGAGACCAAGCAGCATGGCGACGAATTCGCCGGTGACCGTTGCCCAGGCAACGCCGGCAACGCCCCAGCCGAGCTCCAGGCCAAGCAGGAAGCAGAGGGCGATGTTGATGCCGTTCAGTATCAACTGCAGCATCAGCCCGAGCCCGCCCTCGCCGCGCCCAAGCACGTAACCGAGGATGGCGTAATTGATCAGCGAGAACGGTGCTGCGAGCATCCTGATGCGGATATAGACGTCCATCGCCGCGCTGACGCGTGGTTCGGCGCCTATGAACCATTGCCCGGCGGTGGAGACCAGCGGCGCAAGCGCGGCAAGCACGACGCCGGCGACGACCGCGATCAGCACGGCGCGCCAGAACACCGCCTGCTCCTCCAGCGCATCGCCGCGCCCGAAGGCCTGGGCGACGAGGCCGGTGGTGCCGGAGCGCAGGAAGTTGAAGGTCGTGAAAACGACGTCGAAGATCAGGGCGCCGGCCGCCAGGCCGCCGAGAAGGGCGGCGTCGCCGAACTGCCCAACCACCGCCGTGTCGACAATTCCGAGCAACGGCGTCGTCAGATAGGCAAGCGTCATCGGCACGGCGATGGCGAGCACCAAGCGGTTGGTGACGACGAAGGCCCTGGCTTCGGTGGCGTGGACTTCGGTGGGTAAAGCCTGCTCCAAACGCGTGTTGCTTCCTGTTGCGGCTTGATCGGCTAGCCGATGTGCCCCAGTTTGCGGACCTCGCGCAACCATCCACCCCGCTATGGTCAACCGAAACCCGCCTCTGGCGCACCGCCCGTCCCATGCCCTTGCAGATCGTTCATCATCCCGACTACGACGCCGGCTTCGCCGTCAACCACCGCTTCCCGATGAGCAAATATCCGCTGCTGATGGATGCCTTGCGGGCACGCGGCCTGGCGCAGCCCGAAGCGCTCAACATGCCGGAGGCGGCGCGGCCATCATGGCTGAAGCTTGCCCACGCGGTCGACTATGTCGACCAGGTGCTTGACTGCGAAGTGCCGGTGGCGATCGAGCGCGAGATCGGCTTTCCCGTGGGACCGCGGGTTTCGCTGAGGGCGCAGCTCGCAACGGCCGGCACGGTGCTGGCAGCGCGGCTGGCGTTGCTGAACGGCATCGCCTGCAACACCGCCGGCGGCAGCCATCATGCACGGCGCGCGCAAGGCGCCGGCTTCTGCACCTTCAACGACGTAGCCGTTGCCGCGCTGGTGCTGCTCGCCGAAGCTGCTGTCCAAAACATCCTGGTCGTCGACCTCGACGTGCATCAGGGCGACGGCACGGCGGATATCCTGAACGACGAGCCGCGCGTGTTTACCTTCTCCATGCATGGCGACCGCAACTACCCCGCGCGCAAGATCGCCTCCGATCTCGATGTCGCCCTGCCCGACGGCGCCGGCGATGCAGCCTATCTGGAGCTGCTGGACGCCATCCTGCCGGAGCTGTCGGCGCGAAGGCGCTGGGACCTCGTCTTCTACAATGCCGGCGTCGATGTCCATGTCGAGGACCGGCTCGGCAGGTTGTCGCTCACGGATGACGGGCTGCGCGCCCGCGACGATATGGTGATCCGCCATTTCCGCACGCTTGGCATACCGGTATGCGGCGTTATCGGCGGAGGCTATTCGACGGATGTCGCAGCACTTGCTGCACGGCACGCCATCCTGTTCGAGGTGGCGGCGGGCTACGCCTGAAAATTCACTTCCGGTAGTTAGCGATCCTGAGCAGGATGAAGGCCGGCACGACGATCGCGGCACCGAGCAGGATGTAGCCGAGAAAGCGGTCGATGGCGTGGAAGCCCAAATTCCACAGGTCGATGAAGAATTTGCGAATGCCATAAAGCACATCCATCGGCGACCAGCCGAAGGCATTCATGACCAGCCCGACGAGGAACGACACCACAAGCAGCTTCAGGATCACCCGGAGCGGCGTATCGCCGAGAAAGCGGTTCAGTGCGGACAAGCCTGTCTCCACAGTCGGGTGCCGCGATTCGGGCACATGCCTAGAAATACGCAGTTGATAGCCCTGCATCAAGCCGAGCCCTCAAACCGGATTGCGCATCGGCGCCGGGCCATGATATCGGAGGAACCAGCGCGGGTATGATGTAATGGTAGCTTGTCAGCTTCCCAAGCTGAACGCGCGGGTTCGATTCCCGCTACCCGCTCCAGCTTTTGCCCCCGGTGCATTGCACTTGTTCTGGCCAAGCTGAAAACCAGCGGATTTATAGGCAGTTTTACAGCCCGGCTGGCCGTCTTTCATCTGTTTGGCCGATGTGCCAGTTTGTGGAATATCTCACATTGAGGGTCGGCGGGGCCTCGAATGACCCCAACCGGAAAGTCTACCCTTTGCCCGCTGGCTTCTGCTGGCGGGCTTTTTTGAGCATCAGGCAGTAGTGGCCGACGTGCATCGGCGCCGCTGCTGGCGGGCCTGTCCGGTCGTCTGGCCGGCCACGGGATGCGCCCGCTACCCGCTCCAACCCTCAGCCCACCTCTCGCAAAATAAAATCGTGCAGCATCTTGGCTGCCGGTGACAGCGCGCGGTTCTTCACCGTGATCAGGCTGTAGGGCCTGACCTCGATGTCGAATTCAGTCTGGACGACATCGATAGCGCCGGCCAGGCCTTCGGGGTTCTGGATGAACTTCGCGACCTGGATCGACACCGGCGCGATGGCGTCGGATTGCGCGACCATGACCAGAGTCAATAGCAGCGAGCTGGTGTTGAGGATGCGGTCCGGCAGCGCGATGTTTCGGTTCAGGAAGTTACTCTCCATCGCCTGGCGCAGCGGCGAGCCGCCCGACTGGAAAACCCAGTCATAGGCGGCGGTGTCTTCCAGCCGCACCGCCTTGCCCTTGGTCAGCGGGTGGCCGCGGCGCACGATCAGGCAGGCTTTCTCGACGCCGATGACGCGCGCTTCGAACAGCCGCGGATTGAGGTCGTCGGGGATGCGGGCGATGATGAAATCGTGGCGCGAGGCGATCAGCTCGCGCGCCAGGACGTTCGAGGTCTCGACCTGCATGGTGATTTCGATGCGCGGATAAAGGCGCCGGATTTCGCGGATCGCCGGCACCGCCAGCTCGATCGCCGGTGCTGTCACCGCGCCCAGGAACACCGAGCCGCCTTTGCCCGCCTTGAGCTCGAAAATCTCGCGGTCGACCTCGCGCATCTCGAGCAGGATCGATCGCGCGCGCCGTGCCAACGCCTTGCCATAGGGTGTCAGCGTGATGCCGCGCGGCAGCCTTTCGCAGAGCTTGACGTCGAGCACGGCCTCCATCTCGGCGATCATGCGCGAGGCCGCCGGCTGCGAGATGTTCATTACCTGGGCCGCGGCGCTCACCCGGCCGTGCTCGTCGAGGGCTGCGATCATGCGCATGTGACGCAGGCTCAAGCCGCTGCGCAGCAAGGTTCCGCCATCACCCGGAATTTCATCGTAACTGGCTGATATTCCATCAGGATTTCGCAGCGCCGCCATGATTCTTCCCTACTCTTACGCCCGGCGCCCCGGCAAAATCCGGCAGCGTCGTCACTAGCCTAAGCCATATCAGTCTCGATATAGCAACCATCAAAGATCGCATTTGACAGTTATGGCAAAGCGACACACCCTTCGCGCGTCCTGAGGCTTGACGGTCGGTGACGAGGGAAAACTCGTATCGATTGAAACCAGAGTCTCGGGGCCGATTGGGAGGATACCGGAGATCGATTGACGGCAGCGGCGCGTTTGGCGCTCCTGCACGATTGCGCGGCCCACGAAACCCAAGGGTACGCGTCCATCAACCAGGGAGAGTTAATGTGAAGATTGTCAAGACACTGGCCGCCGTTGCGGCCCTAGGCATCGCGGCCATGACGCTGCCGGCGCAGGCGGGCGAAGGCCTGATCGGCGTGCTGATGCCCACCAAGACCTCGCAGCGCTGGATCAACGACGGCGACGCCGTCAAGTCCCAGCTCGAGGCTCTGGGCTACACTGTCGACCTGCAGTACGCGCAGGACGACATTCCGAACCAGCTCAGCCAGCTGGAAAACGAAATCACCAAGGGCCCGAAGGCGCTGATCATCGCTTCGATCGACGGCACCACGATGGGCGATGCGTTGCAGAAGGCGAATGACGCCGGCGTTGTCGTCGTCGCTTACGACCGCCTGATCAAGAAGACGCCAAATGTCGACTACTACACCACCTTCGACAATTTCGGCGTCGGCGTCATCCAGGCCAAATCGCTGCTCAAGGGTCTCGGTTATCCCGAGAAGAAGGGCCCGTTCAACATCGAGCTGTTCGGCGGTTCGCCGGACGACAACAATGCGTTCTTCTTCTATAACGGCGCCATGTCGGTTCTTCAGCCGCTGATCGACGACAAGACCCTCGTCGTGAAGTCCGGCCAGATGGGCATGGACAAGGTCGGCACGCTGCGTTGGCTGGCGGCAACCGCCCAGGCCCGCATGGACAATCTGCTCTCCGCCAACTACTCGGACGGCAGCCGCGTCGATGGCGTGCTCTCGCCCTATGACGGCCTGTCGCGCGGCATCATCGCTTCGCTGCGCGCCGTAGGCTACGGCACCGCCGATCAGCCATGGCCGATCGTCACCGGACAGGACGCCGAGACCGCTTCGGTCAAGGCGATCATCGCCGGCGAACAGTATTCGACCGTGTTCAAGGACACCCGCGAACTCGCCAAGGCGACGGTCGAACTCGTCGACAAGGTGCTCTCGGGCGGCAAGCCGGAAGGCCTCGACACCACGACCTACAACAACGACGTCAAGGTCGTTCCCTCGATCCTGTTGACACCGCACGACGTCGACAAGTCGAACTATCAGGCCCTGGTGGTCGACTCCGGCTACATCAAGGCCGAAGAGCTGAAGTAATCGCGGTTACAAAGCCTGGGGTCCTGCGCAGGCAGGGCCCCTTTTCGTTGGCGAGCCAGCCCGGTATTGTTTGCGGACCTCGCAGGAGTGGTATTCTCAATGGCATCGACGATTTTGGAGATGCGCGACATCACCAAGACGTTTCCCGGCGTCAAGGCGCTGTCGAACGTCAAGCTCATGGTCGAGGAAGGCGAGATCCATGCCGTGGTCGGCGAGAACGGCGCCGGCAAGTCGACGCTGATGAAGGTGCTGTCGGGTGTGTATCCGTCCGGCACCTATGACGGCCAGATCATCTATCGCGGCGATGAGTGCCATTTCAAAGGCATCCATGACAGCGAGCGCAAGGGCATCGTCATCATCCACCAGGAGCTTGCGCTGGTGCCGATGCTATCGATCGCCGAAAACATCTTTCTCGGCAACGAGCACGCCAGATACGGCGTCATCGACTGGAATGCCAATGAGGCGCGCACCAGCGCCCTGCTCAAGAAGGTCGGCCTCAAGGAGGACCCCAACACGCTGATCACCAATATCGGCGTCGGCAAGCAGCAGCTGGTCGAGATCGCCAAGGCGCTCAGCAAGGAAGTGAAGTTGCTCATTCTCGACGAGCCGACCGCGAGCCTGTCCGAAAAGGACAGCCAGGCGCTGCTCGATCTGCTGCTCGAATTCAAGCGGCAAGGCATCACTTCGATCCTGATCTCGCACAAGCTCAACGAGGTGAACCGGGTCGCCGACAAGGTCACCATCATCCGTGACGGGCGGACCATCGAGACGCTGGCCAAGAAGGACATCTCGGAGGACCGCATCATTACCTCGATGGTCGGCCGTTCGCTCGACGACCGCTATCCGCCGCGCGAGCCGAGGATCGGCGAGACCGTTCTCGAAGTGAAAAACTGGTCGGTCTACCACCCCATCCATGCCGAGCGGCAGGTCATCAAGGGTATCAACCTCAACGCCCGCAAGGGCGAAGTGGTCGGCATTGCCGGGCTCATGGGCGCCGGCCGGACCGAGTTTGCCATGAGCCTGTTCGGCCGGTCCTATGGCCGTCGCATCACCGGCGAGGTGTTCCTCAACGGCAAGCCGATCGACGTCTCTTCGGTGAGCAAGGCGGTGGAACACGGCATCGCCTACGTTACCGAGGACCGCAAGACCTACGGTCTCAACTTGATCGACCACATCAAGCACAACATCACGCTGGCCAACCTGCCCGGCGTGTCGCGCCACGGCGTGATCGACGATTTGCGCGAGCTTTCGGTCGCCAACGATTATCGCGGCAGGACCAATATCCGCGCCTCGAGCGTCTACCAGATGACCGGCAACCTTTCTGGCGGCAATCAGCAGAAGGTGGTGCTGTCGAAATGGCTGTTCGCCAATCCGGAAGTGCTGATCCTCGACGAGCCGACACGCGGTATCGACGTCGGCGCCAAGTATGAAATCTATACGATCATCGCGCGTCTCGCCTCCGAGGGTAAGGCAATCATCGTCATCTCGTCGGAAATGCCCGAACTGCTCGGCATCACCGACCGCATCTACGTAATGAACGAAGGACGCATCGTCGGCGAAATGGCGGCAAGCGACGCCAGCCAGGAAAAGATAATGCGCGCCATCGTCCGCGGAGAAGGAAAAGCATCATGAGCACCGAAAGCGCTCCCGGGCCGCAGACCGGCGTTGCCCAGGATCTACAACAGGGACCTCGCATTGCCGTCTCGGCGCTGGTCACCAACCTGCGCGAATACGGGTTGGTGCTGGCGTTGATCGCAATCATGGTGTTCTTCCAGTTCACCACGTCCGGAACGCTGTTCAAGCCGGTGAACCTCAGCAATCTCGTGCAGCAGAACAGCTTCATCATCGTGATGGCGCTGGGCATGCTTCTGGTGATCGTTTCGGGTCACATCGATCTCAGCGTCGGCTCCGTCGCCGGCTTCATCGGCGCACTGGCGGCGATGATGATGGTCATCTGGCCGCTTGGCCCATTGAGCAATCCGCTGGTGGTGTCGATCATCTGCCTGATCGTCGGTGGTGCGATCGGCGCGGCACAAGGCTACTGGATTGCCTATCACCGAATACCGAGCTTTATCGTCACGCTGGCGGGCATGCTGATCTTCCGCGGCATCTGCCAGGCGCTGCTGGGTGGCGGGTCTTCCGTAGGGCCGCTTCCCGTCGGCTTCAAGGCGCTCAGTTCCGGCTTCATTCCGGACCTGATCGGCCCATTGACGCTGATACCGCCAACCGTGAACGCCGCCGGCAAAACCATTGTCGGCAGCGGCCTGACGCTGCACCTGACGACGATCGTGATCGGCCTCGTCGCCGTGCTCGCCTATGCCTATTTCGGGCTCAGGGCACGGCGCACCCGCGAAAAGCATGGCTACGAAGCCGAGCCCTTCTCGCTGTTCGTCGTCAAGACCCTGGTGATCAGCGCGCTGGCGCTGTTTCTCGTCTACCAATTCGCCACCTATAGGGGCCTCCCCATCGTTCTCATGGTGATGGGCGTGCTGATCGCGTTGTTCGTCTTCGTTACCAAACGCATGACGATCGGCCGTCGCATCTATGCGATGGGCGGCAATGCCAAGGCAGCCCAGCTATCGGGCATCAAGACCGAACGGCTGACGTTGATGGTGTTCATCAATATGGGCGTGCTGTCGGCACTCGGCGGCCTGATTATCGCAGCGCGCCTGGGGCAGGCTGTGCCGGCGGCCGGCCTCGGCAGCGAGCTCGACGTCATCGCCGCGGTGTTCATTGGTGGCGCTTCGGCGATGGGCGGCGTCGGCCAGGTGATCGGCGCGGTGGTCGGCGGCTTCATCATGGGCGTCATGAACAACGGCATGTCGATCATGGGCGTCAATGTCGATTGGCAGCAGGTGGTCAAAGGCCTGGTGCTGCTCGGCGCCGTCGTCTTCGACGTCTACAACAAGAACAAGGCTTGAGAGGCAACCAGGAGGCATACGGGTCACATCGCGGCGCTGCCGGGCGGCGCAAAGAAGTCCCCCGAGGGACCTGATCCGCGAGCGCAATCCGGACGAGAATTTCAACCGAGGCGCGGACAGGGTCCGGGCCGCGCAGGGCAGGGTTTGCCGAGAAAGGGCAGGCCAGCCCACAATTCAGAGAGGGTTACCATGCTGATCTCACAAATCCTCGACGACGCCGAGACGATCCGCGTCGTTGCGCGCAACGGCGGCAAGACCCGCGTCATCAACGGCGCCCGCAGCGTCTATTCGCTGGCGATGGAAGCCGCGCGTACCGGCAGCGGGCTTGTCGCCCTGATCGAGCGCAAGGGCTTCGGCGAAACCGTCGATCTCGACGCAGCCTACAAGAAGGGCCGGCTGCTGTCGCCGATCAACCATCCCGATCCGGCGCATCTCCATCTCACCGGCACCGGGCTGACGCATCTCGGCTCCGCCGCGACCCGCGATTCCATGCACAAGAAGCTCAGCACGGACGGCGAGGAACAGCTGACCGATTCCATGAAGATGTTCCGCATGGGGCTTGAGGGCGGCAAGCCGGCGAAGGGCCAGACCGGCGTGCAGCCGGAATGGTTCTACAAGGGCAACGGCACCATGGCGGTGGCGCCCGGTGCGGCGCTTATGTCGCCGGCCTTCGCCCAGGATGCCGGCGAGGAGCCGGAAATCGCCGGGATCTATGTGATCGGCGACGACGGCGCCCCGTTCCGTGTCGGCTTCACCCTGTCGAACGAGTTTTCCGACCACGTCACCGAGCGTGTGAACTATCTCTTCCTCGCCCATTCCAAGCTGCGCAACGCTTCGTTCGGCCCGGAGATCCTGATCGGCGACCTGCCGTCCGATATCCGCGGCGCTTCACGCATCCTGCGCGACGGCAAGCTACTTTGGGAAAAGCCGTTCCTGTCGGGCGAGGCGAACATGTCGCACACCATTGGCAATCTCGAGCATCATCACTTCAAATACTCGGCCTTCCGCCAGCCGGGTGACGTGCATGTACACATGTTCGGCACGGCGACGCTGTCCTTCGCCGACGGCATCAGGACCGAGGCCGGCGACGTATTCGAAATCGAGGCGCAGGATTTCGGCCTGCCGCTGCGCAACCCGCTTGAAATCGAGCAGCCGGTGAAGGTGGCGGTGAAGGCGTTGTAAACTGGTGACAGAATTCAGGAGCGAAAAATGAACGGCCTGCGGATTGGCACTGTGTCCGTAAGTTTAGTCCTGTTCCTCGCCTATTTCTCCCCGGCGGCTTACAGCGCCGGACAATGCAGCGCAAAATCCTATCGCGAAGCCCGGATGTCGATGACTAACCGGCTTCTGGCCACCGGCTATTCGAAATCGCAAGTGAGCTTTCTGATGCGCAACGCGGATCGCATGACGTCCGCACTCCGCGCTGACAGACTGAACGACAATGGCAGAGCCTGCGGTATCGACTCCGCCAGAGCCCATGTGCTGGGATGTCTCGGCAAGCAGTTGTTCCCCTTGCAGTCCAGCTCAAGCGCCTCACTTGACGACGAGAAGCAAACCAGAGGATTTGGGGGAAGAAGCGATTGGCAGTGCGAGAACTGCTCTTTGTCGGTCAGTTTCATGGCTGCCTTGGCGCCGCGAAAGAATATCTGTTTCGCAGCTGACGTCTTGCGACCAAGCTCAGCGCGCGGTGCGGAAATGCTTGGACAGTTTCAGGCCCTGCGCCTGATAGTTCGAGCCTAGATCTGTGCCGTAGAGCGCCTGCGGCCGTTTCAGCATGTGCTCGTAGACCAGCCGTCCGACGATCTGGCCGTGGTCGAGGATGAACGGCACTTCGTGGCTACGCACCTCGAGCACCGCCCGGCTGCCGGTGCCGCCCGACGCCGAATGGCCGAAACCCGGGTCGAAGAAACCGGCATAATGGACGCGGAACTCGCCGACCAGCGGGTCGAAAGGCGTCATTTCGGCGGCGTAGAGTGGCGGCACATGCACCGCCTCGCGCGACACCAGAATATAGAATTCGTCCGGATCGAGCACCAGCTCGCCGGCACCGCTCTTGTAGAGCGGCTCCCAGAAATCGACCACATCCTGCGCGGCGCGCTTGTCGACGTCGACCAGGCCGGTGTGGTGCTTGCCGCGATAGCCGACCAGCCCGTCCTTGTCGCCGTCGAGATCGATCGACAGCGCGATGCCGCCGCCTGAGATGTTGGGCGGTTCGGTGGCGACCAGCATCTCGGCGCGGTGCAACTCGTGCAGCTCGCTTTCCGACAAGAGCGCATTGCCGGTGCGGAACCTGATCTGCGACAGCCGCGAGCCGGTCCGCACGACGATCGGGAAAGTGCGCGGGCTGACCTCCAGATAGAGCGGGCCTTCATAGCCGGCGGCGATCTTGTCGAACTCGTGGCCACGGTCGGTCATTACCCGGGTGAAGATATCGAGCCGTCCGGTCGAGCTTTTCGGGTTGGCGGAGGCGGAAATGTGCGCGGGCAGCGCCAGGCTTTCGAGCAGCGGCACGATGTAGACGCAGCCGGTTTCCAGCACGGCACCTTCGGCGAGGTTGATCTCGTGCAGCTTCAGCCGGTCGAGCTTGTCGACAACCCTGTGGTCCGGGCCGGGCAAGAAGGAAGCACGCACCCGCCAGGCCTTGTCGCCGAGCCTGAGGTCAAGGCTGGCCGGCTGGATCTGATCGGCATCGAGCGTGCGCGGCGATTTCAGCGCGCCCGTCTGGAACAGCGTGGAAATATCCTGATCGGGAAGAATGCCTGTCTGCCGCAAGGGTCTGGCTCCGTTCGAACGCCGGGCGAGGTCTTGTTCTGTCGCAGGTCCGACCGTGGACGCCTTTGGCACCTGCTTGGTACAACCCTCTTAATCATGCCGGCAATTGACGCAAGCGTGGCGCGGGTCTAAAGCTCGTTATCCCGTGGTGATTTGGCCGGTCGGCTTGCAGCCACGTTAAACAAGTCGCTAAAGGACCGTCGGGCCGCAAGGCCATATGGACCGGTTGCGACTTTCGCGACCGGTTTTTTGTTGTTTGGACCAATTTTGGTGTTTGGATGGAATGATGACCAAGAAGCGCGACTGGAAGCCTCAGACCGCACTCGTGCATGCCGGGACGCTGCGTTCCGGCTTCGGCGAGACCTCCGAGGCGATGTATCTCACCCAAGGCTATGTCTACGAGACGGCGCAAGCGGCGGAGGCCCGCTTCAAGGGCGAGGAGCCGGGCTTCATCTATTCGCGCTATGCCAATCCGACGGTCGACATGTTTGAGAAACGCATGTGCGCGCTGGAAGGAGCCGAGGACGCGCGCGCCACGGCATCCGGCATGGCGGCGGTGACGGCAGCACTGCTGTGCAGCGCCAAGGCGGGCGACCATATCGTGGCGGCGCGCGCGCTGTTCGGCTCCTGCCGCTGGGTGGTCGAGACGCTGGCGCCGAAATACGGCATTGAGGCAACGCTGGTCGACGGCACCGACATCGCCAATTGGGAAAAGGCGGTCAAGCCCAACACCAAACTGTTTTTCCTGGAAAGCCCTACCAATCCAACGCTGGAGGTAGTCGACATTGCCGCCGTCGCGGCACTTGCCAATTCGATCGGCGCCAGGCTGATCGTCGACAATGTCTTCGCTACGCCCTTGCAGCAGAAACCCCTGCAGCTCGGCGCCCACATCGTCGTCTATTCGGCCACGAAGCATATTGACGGCCAGGGGCGCTGTCTTGGCGGCATCGTTCTGTCGGACAAGAAATGGATCGACGAGAACCTGCATGACTATTTCCGCCACACCGGCCCAAGCCTCTCGCCCTTCAATGCCTGGACGCTGCTGAAAGGCCTGGAGACGCTGCCGCTACGCGTACGCCAGCAGACGGAAAGTGCCGGCCGCATCGCGGATTTCCTGGCCGAGCGCCCGCAAATCGCCCGCGTCATCTATCCCGGCCGCGCCGACCACCCGCAAGCGGCCGTGATCCAGAAGCAGATGTCGGGCGGCTCGACGCTGATTTGCCTCGATGTGAAGGGCGGCAAGCAGGCGGCCTTTGCCTTCCAGAACGCACTCGACGTCGTGCTGATTTCCAACAATCTCGGCGACGCCAAGAGCCTGATCACCCATCCGGCGACGACGACGCACAAGAACTTGACCGATGAGGCCCGCGCCGAGCTCGGCATCGGACCGGGAACGCTCAGGCTGTCAGTTGGCCTTGAGGACGCCGACGACCTGCTCGAAGACATCGAGCAGGCACTGAGAGTTGCCGGATAAGGGCTGGCCGAACAGAGGCGAGCGGGGACGCGCCGATCAGGCGCCGGACGGGGTCTCTTCCAGCTCCGCGACGGCCTTGGTCTGGATAGTCATCACATTGCCGCGCCAGTCGACGGCGCCGCTCAGCCATCCGCGCGCCCAAATGGCGGGAAGCATCAGGTCTCGCGCCATCATCGCCAGGATGGTGCGCAGCGACAGGTGCCATCCCTTGGCCGAGGCCAAGGCGCATTCCGGCAGGTAGGCCGCGACCAGCACGGCGATGGCGGTTGCCGGCAGGCTGACGCCGGCGTCAGCCGCCGCGATCAGCGCAAGCACCAGCGGCGGCGCTGCGCCGATCAGGATCTCGGGGGCGAAGAACAGCGCGAAGGTGACGCGGCGCAGCCGCGCCCAGCGCGCCTGCCGCGACCAGATCTCGCCAAACGTGCGCCGGCCGAGCGGCTGTTCGAAGGGCGAGGCGACAAGATTGACCCGCAGTCCGAACCCGTTGACCAGCTTGGTCGCGGCGGCGTCTTCGGCGATCTCGGCAGCAAGCGCGCAGATGCCGCCATTGGCGTCGAGCATCGGCTTATTCCACAACATGCTCTTGCCCTGCGCGAAGCCGAGGCCGAGCGCCTCTCCGGCGTACTGCCAGCGTGCCTGCAGCGTGTTGAGAAAGGCGCATTCGACCTCCCCCCAGAAGCCGTCCGGCCGCGAGCCGATCGGCGTCGAGCAGACGAGGCCGGTGTCGTGCCGCCACGCCGCCATCAGGTGCTGGACGTAGTCGCTCGGCATAAGCACGTTGGAATCGGCAAGGATGACCCAGCTATAATGCGCCGCTTCCCAACCCTTCACGCAATTGTTGAGTTTTGGATTGCCGCTGATGCGGTCGTCACCGACTAGAAGACGGGCGCGAATAGCTGGAAAGCGCGCCATTGCGGCGGTGATCGGCTTGACCACCGGGTCGTCGGCATGGGCAACGCAGAAGATGAGTTCGTAGCGCGGCCAGTCGAGTGAGAAGGCGCGCTCCAGCGTCTCTTCGGCAAACGGCTCGACGCCGCGCGCCGGGATGACGATCGATACCGGCGGCGCGTTGGCCGCGGGCGGTGCGATCCTGCCTGGTCGCTTCAGCTTCAGCGAAGCTAACAGGATGCTGGCGAGATTTGAAAGAAGGAGGGCTATGGAAAGGAGGGCGGCTGCGAATGTCGGTTCCATCGAGATCTGGTCACTCCAGAAGTGCCGGCCGCATGACGGCCGTTTTCAACAATTCGACAGAACGCTGAGTCGCCCGGCACAAGCCTGCACACCATCATTGTCATGTGTCACTTAAATGACATTGTTTTTCGGCACCTGCGCTCGAGTCGGGCAAGGAGATGACGCGCATCGTTGATCAAACTGCGCTGAGCGTCGAAGTTCCATCTACATTGCTTTGGAGCAGTTTATGTACAGCGCCGTCACCCGCAACATCGAAGTGCAGGTCAGGCCGTTCTATCTGGAGGATCACTCCGACCCGCCGCAAAACCGCTATGTCTGGGGATATCAGGTGACCATCGACAATCAGTCGGATGAGTTCGTGCAGCTTCTGTCGCGCTACTGGCACATTACCGACGGCACCGGCAAGGTCGAGGAAGTGCGCGGCCCCGGGGTCGTCGGCGAGCAACCCGGACTCAACCCCGGCGACAGCTATCAGTATACGTCTGGATGCCCGCTCTCGACGCCGTCCGGCATCATGGTCGGGCACTACACCATGCGCAACAAGCGGGGCGAGACGTTCGACGTCGCCATCCCCGCCTTCTCGCTCGACTTGCCGGGAATGCGGCGCACCGTCAATTGACGGCCGTCATCCGGCCGCTGCAAACTCCGCCGGGTCGAAGTCATATTGCTTCGAGCAGAATTCGCAGGCGACGTGAATGCTGCCATCCTCGGTGCTGTCCCTGATCTCCTCGGCGGAAAAGCCTTCGAGGATGCCGTGGATCTTCTCCCTCGAGCATGAGCACTGGTCGGCGACCGGCACCCCGCCGAACACGCGGACGCCATGCTCGTGGAAAAGCCGGTAAAGCAGCCGTTCGGCGCCGATCGTCGGATCGATCAGCTCGGTCGGTTCAATAGTACCAACCAGCGCCAGCAGCTCCTGCCAGGAATTGTCGGTCGGGTCGTGGATTTCCTCACGCGGATCGCCGTCGCCACCGGGAAGGTCGGGTACGCGCATGCGCTCCGCCGACTGCGGCAGGAATTGTGCCAGCAGGCCACCGGCCCGCCATTGCTCGCGGGCACCGCCGACGCCGGGCGTCAGAAGCTTGGCAACCGAAAGCCGGAGGTCGGTCGGAATCTGCTCCGACTGGCGGAAATAAGTGCGTGCGGCATCTTCCAGTGTGACGCCGTCGAGCTGGACGATGCCCTGGTAGCGTTGTGTGTGAGCGCCCTGGTCGATGGTCAGCGCCAGGACGCCGCTGCCGAGCAGCGTCTGCGGTGACGTCTCGCCGGCAGAAGTCAAAGCCTGCAGCCGGTCGGCATCGAAGCGGGCATAAGCGCGCAGCGCGTGCGGCGTGGAGAAATCCGCGACCAGCATGTCGACCGGCCCGTCGGTGCGGGTCTGCAGAATGAACTTGCCCTCGAACTTCAGCGAAGTTCCGAGCAATACCGTCAACACACAGGCTTCAGCCAGGAGCCGCGCGACCGGCTCGGGATAGTCGTGGCGGCTGAGAATAGCATCGAGCATCGGCCCGAGCTGGACGGTGCGACCGCGCACGTCGAGCGGGCCGACCTCGAACGGCACGACATGGTCGTCGCCGGCGTAGCCGAATTCGCCGAGCTTGGGTTTATGTTCAGCCAATTGATGAGTTTCCAACATGACAAAGCTCCGGGGCGCGGCGATGCCGCCCTCCGGGGCGCATGCGACGAGACGCGCTCGATTTGCGTGATGCGCCTGAGATAGGCACCACCAACTCCCGGATCAAGGCGGCCCAGATCAAGGCGGCGCAGATCAGGCCGGCCCGGATCACCGCGGCTCGTATCAAGCGCCCAGGCACCAGGCCAAGACCGCCTTCTGGGCATGGAGCCGGTTCTCGGCCTCATCGAACACCACCGAATGCGGTCCGTCGATGACCTCGTCGGTAACCTCCTCACCGCGATGCGCCGGTAGACAGTGCATGAACAGCGCGTCCGGCTTGGCTTTCGCCATCAGTGCCGCATTGACCTGATAGGGCAGGAAGACATTGTGGCCGCGGGCACGGTGCTCCTGGCCCATCGACACCCAGCAGTCGGTGACGATGCAGTCGGCCTCGTGAACGGCCTCCTCGGGCGAACGGCTGAATTTCAGCTTGCCGCCATTGGCTTTCGACCAGTCGACATGCTTCTGGGCCGGTTCGCTGCCCTCGGGCACGGCGACGTTCAGCTTGAAATGGAACCGCGCGGATGCCTCCAGCAGCGAATGCAGCACGTTGTTGCCGTCGCCGGTCCAGGCGATCGTTTTACCGGCCACCGGACCGCGGTGCTCTTCGAAGGTCATGATGTCGGCCATCAGCTGGCAGGGATGGGTCTCGTCGGTCAGCCCGTTGATGACGGGGACCGTAGCGTTTTCCGTCAGTTCCAGCAGCCGGTCATGCGAGGTGGTGCGGATCATGATGGCATCGACATAGCGCGACAGCACCTTGGCCGTGTCGGCAATGGTCTCCGAGCGGCCAAGCTGCATCTCGGTGCCGGTCAGCATGATCGTCTCGCCACCCAACTGCCGCATACCGACGTCGAACGACACGCGCGTGCGCGTCGACGGCTTGTCGAAGATCATCGCCAGCACCTTGCCTTCGAGCGGCTTGCTGCGTTCGCCGGCCTTGAGCCTTGCCTTTCGCACCGCTGCGTCGTCGAGCATGAAGCGCAGATCGCCTTCGGAAACGGCGGAAAGATCGGTGAAATGGCGAAGGGACATCAGAAATTCCAGGATTACTTCGCAGCGGCAGCGACGATGGCATCTGCCAGGCTCTTGGCGCCGGCACGAATGCGCTCGAGCGCTTCGTGGATCTCGGCGTCGGTGACGGTGAGAGGCGGTAGCAGGCGGATAACGTTGTCGCCGGCCGGAACCGTCAAGAGATGCTGGTCACGCAGTGCCACCGTGACCTTGGTGTTGGGCATCGCGCATTTAAGCCCGAGCATCAGGCCGGTGCCCCTGATGCTTTCGATAACATCCGGAAATTCGTCGGCGACGCCAGCGAGCCCCTGCTTCAACAGCAGTGCCTTGCGCCGGACGTCTTCGAGAAAGCCGTCTTCCAGCACCACGTCGAGCACGGCGTTGCCGACCGCCATTGCCAGCGGATTGCCGCCGAAGGTGGTGCCGTGCACGCCGGCGGTCATGCCGACCGCTGCCTCGTCGGTGGCGAGGCAGGCACCCATCGGAAAGCCGCCGCCGATGCCTTTGGCCACCGCCATGAGGTCGGGTGTGACACCCGTCCACTCATGCGCGAACAGCTTTCCGGTGCGGCCGACGCCGCATTGGACCTCGTCGAAAATCAGGAGCAGTCCGTGCTGATCGCAGAGCTGCCTGAGCCGCTTCAGCGATTGCGTCGGCACTTGCCTGATGCCGCCCTCCCCTTGCACCGGCTCGATCAGGATCGCCGCGGTTTCAGGCGTGATCGCCTTCTCGGCGGCATCCACATCGTCGAAGCCGACCTGGTCGAAGCCGTCGACCTTGGGGCCGAAACCTTCCAGATACTTGTACTGGCCGCCGGCGGCGATGGTCGCCAGGGTGCGGCCGTGGAAGGCGCCTTCGAAGGTGATTGTGCGGTAGCGCTCGGGATGGCCCTTGACGAAGTGGTAGCGCCGCGCCGTCTTGATGGCGCATTCGAGCGCCTCTGCGCCGGAATTGGTGAAGAACACCTTGTCGGCGAAGCTTGCGTCGGCCAGCCGCTCGCCGAGCCGGCTCTGTCCAGGAATCTCGTACAGATTGGAGACGTGCCAGAGCTTGGCGGCCTGCTCGGTGAGGGCCGCGACCAGATGCGGATGGCTGTAGCCCAACGAATTCACGGCGATGCCGCCGGCGAAATCGAGATATCGCTCGCCCTTGTCGGTGACCAGCCAGGTGCCTTCACCGTGGTCGAAAGCCAGGGGTGCGCGAACAAAGGTCTCGAAAAGCGCCGAACCGCTCATTATATGCGTCTCCGGAACCGGAAAAATCAAAAAGCCGCCAAAGCGGCGGCCCTTGTGGCTTATCGTGTTTTTCGGCCGTGAAGTCAACGAAAAGGTCGCGCAAGGTCGCGCGGCAAGCCCCCCAGCATAACGCCGGCTCATAAGCGACCGGGCAAGTTGGGGAAAACCGAAAAAACCGATTCGTGTTGGCCTTGGGACTCTTGTCACCGAGTCAGCGCATAAGGTAATTGTAGTAGAGAAATAACTAGATTTCGTGCGGCGGACCTAATCACCCGATATATGTGGTGTCTGCCCGGCAGAAGCCGGGTCGGGAATGGATTCCGATTGCCGCACGTTTCAGCAGGAGCGCGGTCTCATGAACTGGACTGACGAGCGAGTCGAACTTCTCAGAAAATTGTGGTCGGAGGGCCTCAGCGCCAGCCAGATCGCCGCACAGCTTGGCGGGGTCAGCCGCAATGCGGTCATCGGCAAAGTGCACCGGCTGAAACTGTCCGGTCGCGGACGCACGACCGCCTCACCGGCACGCCAGAAGAAGACGGTGCAGGGATCGACGATCCAGAAATCGGTGTCCCGGGCAGCAAGCGCCACGCGCCATGCCACCACCTCGATGTCGATCGGTGCGACCGCGCTCAAGGCGCAGTTCGATGCCGAACCGGTGGCGCGCCACTATATCCGCCCGGTCGAGAACGTCGTCGTGCCGATCTCGCGGCATCTGCAACTTGTCGAACTCAACGAGCGCACTTGCAAATGGCCGAACGGCGATCCGCTTTCGGAAGACTTCCATTTCTGCGGCAACGACGCAGCCGAAACCGGCCCCTACTGCAAGTACCACGCCCGCGTGGCGTTCCAGCCGGCATCGGAGCGGCGGCGGAGCAGGTGAATGGTGAATGGTGAATGGTGAATGGTGAATGGTGGCGGGCTGAGCTTGGAGTAAGAAAGCAAGGCTCTTGTCTAGCCCTATTCACCATTCACCCACTTCATAGCCACCCATTCTTGCGAAACCGCCAGTAAAGAAACGTGCAGATCAGGGCAATTGCCGCCAGGACGGCCGGGTAGCCATATTCCATCCTCAGTTCCGGCATGTCGCTGAAATTCATGCCGTAAATGCCGGCGAATGCCGTCGGCACGGCCAAGATTGCGGCCCATGAGGCAAGCTTCTTGGAGATCGCCGTCTCCTGGCTTTGACCGACCAGAAGGCTCGCCTCGAAGGCGAAGGCGAGAACCTCACGCAGGCTGTCGATCTTTTCCTGGACGGTGCGGATGTGGTCGGTGACGTCGCGAAACAGCGGGTGCATGGCTGTGTGGATTTGCGGCAGATCGGCGCTGGTGAGCCGCCGGCAGACCTCCACCAGCGGCAGGGCCGCATTACGCAGGCGCAAGAGATCGCGGCGCAGCATATAAAGCCGTTCGATATCGGAGCCGGTCATCGGTTTCAGCAGAACCTTGTCCTCGATCGCCTCGACCTCGTTTTCGATCTGCTCAAGCACCGGCATATAGTTGTCGACGATGAAATCGAGAATGGCGTAGAGGACGAAATCCTCGCCCTTGGCAAGGGAATGCGGGCAGCTTTCCCAATGCTGCCGAACGGCGGCGTAGGAGGTCGACGGGCCATGCCTGACGCTGACAATGTAGCCCGCGCCGACGAACAGATGCGTCTCGCCGAAGGTGACGCGGCTCTCGATCAGCTGCGCCGTGCGGGCAACTATGAACAGGGCATCACCATATTGCTCGATCTTCGGTCGCTGGTGCGGATGCTCGGCGTCCTCGATCGCCAGCTCATGCAGATGGAATTGCGCCTGGACGCGCAGCAGCAAATTGCGGTCGGGCTCCAGCAGTCCGATCCAGACCACGTGACCCGGCTTCCCGGCCCATTCGCCGGCTTCCTCGATCGGAATGTCGGCGATGCGCCGCCCAGCCGTATAGACGCCGCAAGCGATTATACCCGACATCGGCGGCGCAGGAGCAAACTCGCGGACGTATTCCATCGCAGCCTCCTGAAGGCGGGGCCTTCATCGCGGAACTGAGAAGTCGGCGCGTCGAAAGCTTAGCGCAATTTTCTGTCAGGTGGCGAATCCGAAATTCGCATCAGTGCTGAGAGAACTCACTTCGCTGGTTGGGTTGCGGGAAGAATAATCTTGTCCGTCTTGTCGCCCTTCGGACGATCGGCCGGCATCTGATCGCCGGTGACGATATAGTAGATCGTCTCGGCGATGTTGGTAGCGTGGTCGCCGATGCGCTCGATGTTCTTGGCGCAAAACAGGAGATGTGTGCAGGGCGTGATGTTGCGTGGGTCTTCCATCATGTAGGTCAGCAATTCGCGAAACAGAGAGGTGTACATGGCGTCGATCTGGTCGTCGCGGTCGCGCACGAAACCGATTTTCTCCACCGACCGCGACGCATAGACGTCGAGTACTTCCTTGAGCTGGGTCAGTGCCAGATTGGCCAAAGCCTCGAGGCCGCGGAACAGGCTGTTCGGCTGGCGCCCGTCTGCGACGGCAACCACCCGCTTGGCGACGTTCTTGCCGAGGTCGCCTATCCGTTCGAGGTCAGCCGAGATGCGGATCGCGCCGACGATCTCGCGCAGATCCGTCGCCATCGGCTGGCGTTTAGCGATGATGATGATCGCCTTGTCGTCGATCTCGCGCTGTCCCTCATCCAGAACCAGGTCGTCCCGAATGACTTTCTGGGCAAGCCCCGGATCCGCATTGACCAGCGCCGCGACCGCCTGCTCGACCATGCGCTCGGCATGCCCGCCCATCGCCGCGATGCGCTTCGACAGATATTTCAGCTCCTCGTCATAGGCGCTGACGATATGCACGGACTGCATGGACGAAATGCCTTTCCCGGGATCTCGTGGTTGAGTCGTTCCCTCGAATCCCCGCTGATACGCTAGCCGGATGACAGAAAAAAGAAACGGCCCATTATGTGCTAGAGATAGTACTACGTTAGCGAGCCGGCAAATGGACCGTGAACGCCGCACCCTTGCCGACCTCCGACCTGATGGAGAGTCTGGCGTTGTGGCGGGTCAGGATATGCTTGACGATGGACAGGCCAAGGCCGGTGCCCTTCTGGGTTCGGCTGTTCTCGACGTCGACCCGGTAGAAGCGCTCGGTGATGCGCGGGATGTGCTCTTCGGGGATGCCGGGGCCGAAATCCCTGATGGTGACGTCGATGCCCGGTTCGGGATCGCTGTCGCTGCGTATGATCGACACCACGACGCGTCCGCCCGACTGACCATATTTGCAGGCGTTTTCCAGCAGGTTTTCGAAGACCTGGAAAAGCTCGTCCCGATCGCCGGGCACGTCGAGCGGCCCTTCCGCGAAATCACGCTCGATGACGACGCCGTTTTCCTTTGCGAGCGGCCCAAGCGAATCGATGACGTTGTCGATGGCCTGGCGCAGGTCGACCTCGGTTCCCGGCTTGAGATAGGGCTTCATCTCCAGGCGCGACAGCGACAGAAGGTCGTCGATGAGGCGCGCCATGCGGCTGGTCTGGTTCTGCATGATCTGCAGGAACTGCTCGCGCGCCGCGGGGTCGTTGCGGGCCGGCCCGCGCAGCGTCTCGATGAAGCCGGCGATCGAGGCGAGAGGCGTGCGCAGCTCGTGGCTGGCATTGGCAATGAAGTCGGCACGCATTCTGTCGATCCGGCGCGCCTCACTCTGGTCCTTGAACACCAGCACGTAGAGATCCGTGGCATGGCCGACTGAAGACGCGCTCACCCGATAGGCTCGTTCGACCGGCAGCTTTTCTATGTAGTCGACGCTGTCCGAAGCGACGTTGCCCGCCAAGATACTATCCAGCAAGGCCTGCATTTCCGGCGCGCGGAATTTCAGCGACAGCGACATGCCGGGGGCAATCCCGCCGAAGGCGGCAAAGGCAGCGGCGTTGGCGTGGACGATGGCGGCGGAGCGATCGAAAATGATCAGCGGATCGGCAACCGCCGCCGCGAGATATTCGCCGGAAAGTTGTTGCACGCTCGATTCGATGGCCGCGGCATTTTCGGTCGATTGGCGGGCGATGCCGGCCGGCAGCATCGCAGCGGCAACCAGCACGGCGCCAGCCAGCAGCACCACATAGCCAGACATGCCGGCAAAACCATAGACCATCAGAACCGCAACGAGGCCGGCCGCAAGCAGCCAGCGGCTGTTCCACAGCCGCATGGCGACGGCTTGCGCCCTGCCTCTCCGCTCTGCGCCGATGTCGGCCATTTGCGCTCCGTCTGCGGCCACTTCAAGAACTTCTTGCTGGACCGGCGCTAGAGCGCAGTGCGTCCAATTGGGCGCACAAAGGACGCTCTACCACTTTATCTGCTGCATCGTTCTTTCCGAAAATCGATTCCGATTTTCGGGCCGATGCAGTAAGGCTCCCAATAGCACGAGTCCGGAAGCTGGAAAGGTTCGCCTCGATGAAAAACGCCAAGGAAAGCCCCGCCGCACCCTCATCGGGGCCGCTGAAGATCATGATCGACGGCAAGGAGAGGGCGTTCGACATCGAGGCCCCCGCGCTTCCCGACTGGGTCGAGGACCGCAAGCTCACCGCCGGCGGTTACCCTTACGACAAGAAGATGAAGAGCGAGGAGTATGACGAGAGGCTAGAGAAGCTGCAGATCGAGCTGGTCAAGGCGCAGGCGTGGCTGCAGTCGACGGGCAAGCGGGTAATTTCGCTGTTCGAGGGGCGCGACGCTGCCGGTAAGGGCGGCACGATCTTCGTTTTGCGCCAGTATCTGAACCCTCGCACGGCGCGCAACGTGGCGCTGACCAAGCCAACGCCCACCGAGCTTGGACAATGGTACTTCCAGCGCTACGTCGACCACTTCCCGACGTCGGGCGAATTCGTCACCTTCGACCGCTCCTGGTATAACCGCGCCGGCGTTGAACCGGTGATGGGATTCTGCACGCCCGAGCAGCACGAGCAATTTCTGGACGAGGTTCCGCATTTCGAGCGGATGATCCGCAACGAGGGCATACATTTCTTCAAATTCTGGCTGAACATCGGCCGGGAAACGCAGCTCGAGCGATTCCACGACCGCCGCTGGAGCCCGCTGAAGAGCTGGAAATTTTCGCCAATCGACATCGCCGGCATCACCAAATGGGACGAATACACCAAAGCGCGCGACCTGATGGTCGAGCGCACGCACAAGGAGTTCGCGCCCTGGATCATTGTGCGGGCGAACGACAAACGGCGCGCGCGGCTGGCCGTCATGCAGCGCATTCTCCTTTCGCTTCCCTATGACGGCCGCGACCTCGACGTCATCGGCAAGGAGGACAAGAAGATCATCGGCGAAGGGCCGACTTTCCTCGAAAAATAAGCTCACCTCATCGATACGCGGCTCTCATGCCGCCAGCCGGGCAATCCGCTGCAGTCGCTTCAGCGTGGTGTCGTCCTGCAGCGCCTGCTGGAAAAGCGAGATCTCCTGGTCGATGCGGTCGCAGAGCGCGCCGGTGTCGCCCCTAAGCAGGTCGCGCGTCTGTAGCAGCGCCGCGACAGGCTTCTTGGCGAGTTGCCTGGCTCTTGCCAACGTGGCTTCCTCGACGCTGCCGTCCGTCACGATCTCGCCGACAAGGCCCAGTGCCCTGGCATCTTCGGCGGCGAGCGTGTCGCCCAGGCAGAAGAAGCGGAACGCCCCGGCATAGCCGAGCTTCTGCGGCGCCAGAATGCTGGTCGCCGCGTCCGGCACCAGGCCGAAATCGACGAACGGCACCCGAAACGTGCTCTTGCTCGAGGCGATCACCATGTCGCAGTGGAACAGGATGGTGCAACCGACGCCGACGGCGTCGCCGTCGACACAGGCAAGGACCGGTTTCGGGAACGTCGCCAGCGTGCGGAACATATCGGTGACGGCGGCGATCAGTCGCCGATGTTTGGTGGCATCGAGAAATTCGGAGAAATCGGCTCCGAGGCAGAAGCACCCGGCCAAGCCGCGCAGGACCACGACGCGGACGTCGTCGTCGACAGCGGCTTCATGGAATGTCCTGGCCAGGCTTTCATAGGCCCGCCTGTCCAGCACCGGGCGGCCGTCACCCGACGATACCGTGACGATCAGCGTGTGATTGCGGAATTCTGCTTTTGAGTGAACGTTCATGGCCTCTCTCCAATCTCACGAGGCGCGTCTCTGTCCGAGCATGTCCGGGTACCCTCTGGCCAGCACCGGCGCAAAATGGTTGCGGCGCGAACGCACCACGTCGAGCGTGTGCTCGTTGAAGGTGAGCAGTGTGGCAACCACCTGCTGGTTGCCATAGGTACGCTGGTAACCGAGCGGCGTTGCCAGGAAATGCAGCTGCAGCGCGCGAAGCACCCACATCGGCTCGAATTCGATGATCACCTGGTTGACGTTGCGCTTCAGGCCCCACTCGACGAAGCCGGCGATCAGCTCGGTGCCGACCGTCGACACGCCGCGCCGACCGTCGCGGAATCCCGGCGCAACCGCATAGCGGGTCAGTTCATAGACATTCGGGCCCGACGGTGGGGTTCCCTCATAAAGGTCCGCCAGCACATCGGTTAGAAGATGTGCCCGGGTCGTCGGCAGCATCCGCTGATAACCGGCGAGCTCGCCATTGCGGATGACGATCTGGTGCACTGCCTCGTCGTGGTCGAATTGATCGATCTCGAGGCCATCAGGGCGCTGCAGATCGGTCCATCCCATCTCTTCGACGAAAACTCTGTAACGCAAACGATGAACTGCCTCCCAGAGGTCGGGCCGTTCCATCAATTCCTGGGTCGTGAGGGAAAAAAGCATTTGCCGTCTCCTAGTTTCAATAGGAAGATACGGCCGTGCTTTCCCAAAAAAATTACGCGATCACGCAAGCAAGAATTTCTAGGCCGGCGCGGCCGACCTAGTTAATATAGCCGCGCCTTATCGCTTCCGCGACGGCCTGGACCCGGTTGACGGCACCGAGTTTGCTTTTGGCGTTAAGAAGGTGTTTCTCTGACGTGTGTTCCGAAATGCCGAGAATTTGTGAAATCTCCCATTCGGACTTGCCAACAGCAGCCCATTGCAGGCATTCGCGCTCACGCGGCGTTAATTCGACATGATCGATGGTTTTGCCCGCCATAGTGTGGAGCTGCATTGCGCGGCCAATCGCATAAGTCGAGACCAGCGACACCAACCCGAACTCGGCACTCGACAATTCGACAGCCTCGCCGCCTAGCGACACCATGACGATCTGGCCATCGAGCGTGATTAGCGGGAAGGCCAACCCGTCGCGCAGCTTGAATTCGCCGGCATCGCCCATCACCTCGCCGCCGCTCTTGCCGATGCGGATGCCCTGAGATGCTTCCCGCCACTGGAATGGCGCTTGAAGCTGCTTCATGTGGCTGACGACGGGGTCGTGATCGACGTAGTTGCGCGCGACGTAGCGCTCAAGCCATTCAGCCGGCCAGTCGCAGAGCAGCACATGGTCCTTTTGCTGGTTTCTCGGTGTGCCAGGTTGCGGAACCGTCCCGGCCATCAGCGCCGTCAGCCCGAACCCGCTTGTTACCCCCAGCAGCTTTTCGCAGACGGCGGCGGCTGTGCCGGCGTGCTGCAACTGATCTATCAACTCCAGCGTACGATCGAAATGACCCATCGCAACATCTACCCCATGTTGCCTTCCGCTCTTGAGGCCAATGGCAGTGATCAACCCGCACCACGCCATCAACACCACGCCATCAACCCCGGACTGCAAAGCTGCCTCCCCTGTGCGTCCTACTGCTCCTCCTCAGCCGGCATCACGCAGTCACTTGCAAACTCACTAAACAATATCCCTAAATTGCAATGATGAAACCAAAAACCGTCGTACCTGTGTTTTTTTCGTACAAAAACCTGTGTTATTTCGTACGAAAGCCGGGGCAAGACCGGACGGAGTCGTCGCGTGGCGTTTCGGCGCATATCCATTTCATTGATCTCGATATTGATCGGAGCGCAATCGCTTGCGGCTGCTGCGCTCGCCGCGGAGCCGCAGGTGCCGGTGTTCTGGGACGCCAAGGAGCGGCTGCCAAAGCCGGACCTTTCGATGCTGCCGCGGCTGCGATTCCTGACCGCCACGGATTTCCCGCCGTTCAATTTCCTCGATGGGGCAGGCCGGCTGTCGGGCTTCCATGTCGACCTGGCGCGCGCCATCTGCGCCGAGCTCGGCATTGCCGAAAAATGCCAGATCCAGGCGCTGCCCTGGGCCGAGCTCGAAGGTGCGCTCGGGAAAGGCGAGGGCGAAGCGATCATTGCCGGCATCGCCGCGACGCCGGAGTCGCGGTCGAAATACACATTTTCACGCTCCTACCTGCAATTTCCGGCACGCTTCATCATGTTGAAGACACAGGCGCTGACCGAACCAATGTTCGACAAGCTGCGCAGCAAGCGTGTCGGCGTGATCGCCGGCTCCGCGCACGAGCGGATGCTGCGCGATTATTTCGGCGACGTCCAAATCGTCCCGTTCGCAAAGCCGGAGGAGCTTTATGGCGAGCTGAAAGCCGGCAAGATCGACGCCGCCTTCGGCGACGGCATGCGTTTCGCCTTCTGGCTCGGCGGTTCGGATGCAGCGGGCTGCTGCCGCTTTGCCGGCGGCCCCTATCTGGCGCCCGAATATCTCGGCTCAGGCATGGCAATCGCCACCAGGGCCGACGATCCGGCACTGGCCGCCGCTTTCGACTACGCGCTGCAGGAAATCTCGGTGAAAGGCACGTTCGCCGAGTTCTATCTGCGCTATTTTCCCGTCAGTTTTTTCTGAGCTTGGCCGCCGGCTCAGGTCAGCGTGCGAAGGCGGGCCTTGGCGGCTCGCGCAATGGCGGCGACCGTCAGCGCATCGAGGTCGAGTTCCCGGCGGACGAGCTGCAGGACGCGCACCTCCTCCAGGCGCATTTCGAGATCGACAGCTGCGACCTCGAAGGCGGCGGCATAGGCGGTGTCACGCAGGCGTTCGGGCAGCGCCTCGGCGACGCGCGCCAGGACGCCCTCCAGCCCATCCTTTTCATGCAGCATTTTCTGGCAGGCCTGGGCGACCTCGACCAGCCGCTCCTGGTTGAAATCCTCAAACACCGGCCAGGACCGAACGACGTCGCCGATCCGCGCCAGTTCGACGTCGGTCATGTCGCGGTCTGATGCCGAGGTGATGACCATCAGGTAGATCATGGCTTCGTGTGGCGACAATGGCATTTACAACTCCTTGAGATGGTCCCGAAGTTAGGAACGAGGGACCGGCGCCGCAAGGAAAAACAGCCGCGATCGTTGGCGCTCCGATCACGCCTTGGAACTTGATCCATCCTGACTATCGGGACGGGGGCTCTTAATCTTCTTGCCTGATCACGGTGCTGCCCGAAAACCGGGTTCCACTTTTCGGGATCATGGTCTAGAGCATGCGGCTGCCGGCATGGATGCTGGCAAAGTTGCAGGAATAGCATCATGGCCGAACAACAGCCGATCGATCTCAGCCCGGAAGTCCTCGCCGCCGCCGCCGAAAGCAAGGCGTGGCCATTCGAGGAAGCGAAAAAGATCGTCGCCCGCTACGCGAGCAGCGGCTACCCGGAAACGGTGCTGTTCGAGACCGGCTACGGCCCGTCCGGCCTGCCGCACATCGGCACGTTCGGCGAGGTGGCGCGCACATCTATGGTGCGCCACGCCTTCCGCGTGCTGACTGAAGACAAGGTCAAGACGCGGCTGCTGTGCTTCTCCGACGACATGGACGGATTGCGCAAGGTGCCGGACAATGTGCCTAACAAGGACATGCTGCGCGCCTATCTCGGCAAGCCGCTGACCAGGATACCGGACCCGTTCTCCAATGAGTATCCGTCCTTCGGCGCCGCCAATAACGCACGGCTGCGCGCTTTCCTCGACCGTTTCGGCTTCGATTACGAATTCGCTTCCTCGACCGACTATTATACTTCCGGCCGCTTCGACGCGACGCTGCTCAAGATGCTCGAGCGCTTCGATAAGGTGATGGCAATTATGCTGCCGTCGCTGCGCGAGGAGCGGGCGCTGAGCTATTCGCCCTTCCTGCCGATCCATCCCAAGACCGGCATCGTCATGCAAGTCGCGATCGACGAGCGCAAGCTCGACGCCGGCACCATCGTGTGGCGCGACCCGGACACCGGCGAGCGCTTCGAGACGCCGGTGACCGGCGGTCATGCCAAGCTGCAATGGAAGCCAGATTGGGCGATGCGCTGGGCAGCACTCGGCGTCGATTACGAGATGTCCGGCAAGGATCTGATCGATTCCGTCAAGCTCGCCGGGCAGATTTGCCGCGCGCTCGATGCTCCGGCACCCGAGGGCTTCAATTATGAGCTGTTCCTCGATGAGAACGGCCAGAAGATCTCGAAGTCGAAGGGCAATGGGCTGACCATCGACGAGTGGCTGACTTACGCGCCGACCGAGAGCCTTAGCCTTTATATGTTCCAGCGCCCGCGAACCGCGAAGAAGCTTTATTTCGACGTCATCCCGAAGGCGGTAGACGAATATTACACGTTCCTCTCTGCCTATCAGAGGCAGGACTGGAAGGAGCGGCTGGGCAATCCGGTCTGGCACATGCATGACGGCAATCCCCCGGCAGTCGACCTGCCGGTTCCGTTCTCGCTGCTGCTCAACCTGGTCAGCGCCTCGAATGCGCAGAACAGGGACGTGCTGTGGGGTTTCATTTCGCGCCACGCGCCGGGTGTGACGCCGACAACCCATCCCGAGCTCGACCGGCTGGCCGAATATGCCATCCGCTATTTCGACGATTTCGTGAAGCCGGCGAAAGTGTACCGTGCTGCCGACGCGGTCGAGCGCGAGGCGCTGACCAAGCTTTCGGAAGCGCTCGCCGCGCTGCCGGCTGATGCCGACAGCGAGGCAATCCAGAACGCTGCCCTCAATGTTGCGCGCAAGATCGAGCGCTACCAGGATCATTCCAAGCAGAGCCCGGAGGGCGGACCCGGTGTCTCCGTCGCCTTCTTCCAGATGATCTATCAGGTGCTGATAGGTCAGGAACGCGGGCCGCGCTTCGGCTCCTTCGCCGCGCTCTACGGCATCGCCGAAACGCGCGAGCTCATTCAGCGGGCGCTGGCTGGTCAGCTGGCGGCATGAGGACGCCGTCTTGCTCCTCCAGGATCGAGCTAGGCGCTACAGGCGCGGATCGCGACGCAGCAGCCGGGAGCGGCGGCAGGCCTGAAACGCTCGGCGGCGGCCCGAAGACGCCTTTTTTTGCTGCACGCGCCTTCTCGCCGGCTTCTACGTAAGGGCCGCCCTTGGCGGCGCGCGCCCAGCCATTTTCGACCAGCCATTGGCCGATATCCTGATTGCCGATCCGGCACTCGGCGGCGATCAGATCAGGACCGCCTTCGGGCGGCACGGCACAGACCACCGCACGACTGCGGAGAAAGGCGCGGAAGGCCGTTCGCGCCCGAATGCCGCAATTCCAGGACTCGCCGCCGTCGGTGCAAGTCTCCTCCTGCTTGACGATGTCGATACCGGAAACCGCAATCGAATAGCCCTTTGCTTCGATGACCCCGGCGGCCGACGCGACGGGCTGGAATAGTTTCGTGCCTTTCCAGTCGTCGGGCATTTTCGTTTTTGGCGGCTTGGGCGGTCCGGCCAATGCCAGATCGCTCAACGGGGCGCGCGGCTCTATCCGTTCAAGCTCGTTGGAACCGAGCTGCGGCGGCACCACGATTTCTGGATCGATTGCCCTCGAATGCGCCGCCTGCTTGGCCGGCACTGGTTTCGGGATGGCCGACGTAGCCGGCGCGGCGGGCTGCGGTTCAGCGCCGACCTGGATTTGCTCCCAGGGGCCGCCGCTTTCGCTCTGGACGGCGCGGCCGCCGGCGACAATTGCCGTGGCCATCGCCGGGATCGCCAGAACAGCCAAGGCAAGGTGAGGCAGACGCACCGGCCCCGCGCCTACTGGCTTGCCCAGACAATCCGCGCCACCCATTCGACATCGCGCATGGGGATGTCGCGGTCCGGGTGATCGGGATTGAGGGAGACCAGCGCGATCGACCTCGGTGTCTGGCGGTCGAGCACCTTGGCCATCACCTCGCCGGCATTGGTCTTGACGACGACGCGATCACCCTTTCGTATGGTAGCCCCTGGCTCGACGATCAGGACATCGCCATTGCGATAGAGCGGCAGCATGGAATCGCCCTGGACCTTCAAGGCATAGGAGGTTTCGGTTGCCCGTGCCGGAAGCTCGATCAGGTCCCATCCCTGCCCCGCTGGAAACCCGGCGTCGTCGAAGAAGCCACCGGCGCCCGCCTGGGCGAAGCCGAGCAGCGGCACCGACGATCTCTGCACGGGTAGTGCGCCGGAATTACCCCGACCCTCGACCAGCCCCGCAAATTCATCCAGCGAGGCGCCGGTCGCCTCGATGATCTTGGCCAGCGATTCGGTCGACGGCCAGCGCGGCCGTCCATCTGAGGACAGCCGCTTCGATTTGTTGAAGGCGGTCGAGTCGAGGCCAGCGCGCCTGGCCAGCCCAGAGGCCGAAAGCGAATAACGCTCGGCAAGAGCGTCGATGGCGGCCCAAACGCGGTCGTGCGAGAGCACCTTGCTCTTCCTTCGAAACAGGAAAAAATACCTTCCCTGTTTTACCCCTTGGCCGCCATCTTGTCCACCGCCGAAGACGGCGTCAGGCTGCCTCCTTGGCCTCGTCCCTGGTATAGGGATCGAAGCGCTCGTAGAAGGTCTCGCCCTTCTCGGCCATATCAAGCAGCAGCTTCGGCGCCTTGAACTCGGTGCCGTATTTCTTCTGCAGGCGCTTGGCGAGTTTGACGAATTTCTTCGCGCCGATGCCGTCGATGTAGGACAGTGCACCGCCTGTATAGGGCGCGAAGCCGAAGGCCAGGATCGAGCCGACATCGGCCTCGCGTGGGTCGGTAACGATGCCCTCTTCCATCACCCGTACCGCCTCAAGCGCGATGGTGACCAGCAGCCGCTGCTTCAGTTCCTCATAATCGACCTGCTCCGGCGCCAGCTGCGGGTAGAGATCCCTGAGGCCTGGCCACAGCTTCTTCTTGGCCGGTTTTGCCGGATAGTCATAGAAGCCCTTGCCGTTCTTGCGGCCCAAGCGACCATGCGTGTCGACCATCGTGTTGATCAGCGCCATCTGCTTCGGATCGACCGCCTTGTCGCCGAGGTCGCGCATGGTCTGCTTCATGATCTTCTGGGCAAGGTCGATCGCCGTCTCGTCGGTCAACGCCAAAGGACCGACCGGCATGCCGGCGGCCTTGGCCGCGTTCTCGATCATTGGCGCCGGAACACCTTCGATCAGCATCTTGTAGGCCTCCGACATGTAGCGCAGCACGCAGCGATTAACATAGAAGCCGCGCGTATCGTTGACGACAATCGGCGTTTTCTTGATGGCACGGACAAAGTCGATCGCGGTTGCCAGCGCCTTGTCGCCGGTCTTCTTGCCGAGGATGATCTCGACCAGCATCATCTTGTCGACCGGCGAGAAGAAATGGATGCCGATGAAATTCTTCGGCCGCGCCGAATTCCTGGCCAGCGATGTAATCGGTATGGTCGACGTATTCGAGGCGAAGATCGCCGACGGCTTGAGCACAGCCTCGGCCTGTTCGGTGGCACCCTTCTTTACGGCCGAATCCTCAAATACCGCCTCGACCACAAGATCGCAGCCGGCGAGATCCGCATAGTCGGCCGTCGGCGTGATTAGCGACAGCAACTGATATTTGTCCTGCGGCTTGGCACGGCCCTTCTTTACCTGATCCGAGATCAGGTTGTCGGAATGCGCCTTGCCCTTGGCGGCGGACTCCATGTCGCGGTCGAGCAGCACCACCGGAATACCGGCCTTGGCCGTCACATAGGCAATGCCAGCGCCCATGAAGCCGGCGCCGAGTACGCCGATCTTCTTGAACTTCGTTTCCGGCACACCGGCCGGGCGGCGCGCGCCCTTGTTCAGTTCCTGCAGCGACACGAACAGCGAACGGATCATCGCTGCCGCTTCCCTGGTCTGCATGATCTCGGTGAAATAGCGTTGCTCGATCCGCAAGGCGGTGTCGAACGGCACCAACAGGCCCTCATAGACGCATTTCAGGATGGCGGCAGCGGCGGGATAATTGCCATAGGTCTCTCGGCGCAGAATGGCGATGGCCGGCGGCCACAGATTGGCACCGGCCACCGAATAGATCGGGGCGCCGGGCAGCTTGAAGCCCTTTTCATCCCATGGCGCCACCGGTTTCAAGCCGTTCCTGATCATCGCCTTGGCGGTTTCGACCAGCTTGTCCGGCTCGGCAATCTCATGGATCAGGCCCATCGACTTGGCCTTCTGAGGCGACAGCGTCTGGCCGGACGTCAGCATTTGCAGCGCCTGCTGCTGGTCGGTCAGCCGTGGCACGCGCTGGGTGCCGCCGGCGCCCGGAAAAATGCCGATCTTCACTTCGGGAAGCGCCATCCTCACTTTGTCTGAATCGGCCGCGACACGGCCATGGCAGGCGAGCGACAATTCGAACGCGCCACCCATGCATGTGCCGTTGATCGCCGAAACCCATGGCTTTCCCGAAGTTTCCAGCTTACGGAACAGGCCGTTCATGGTGCCCGCATTGTCGAACAGCGCCTTGGTCGCCTTCTCCGGGTCCTTCGCCTTGTCGGCGGCGAAGGTCGCCAGCATCTTCTGCAGCATGGTGATGTCGGCGCCGCCCGAGAATGTATCCTTGCCGGAGGTGATCACCGCGCCCTTTATCGCTGCATCGCTCGCCACTTTGTCGACGATGGTATTCAGTTCGAGCATCACCTCCTCGGTGAAGACGTTCATCGAACGGTCCGGCATGTCCCAGGTGACCAGCGCAATGCCGTCGGCGTCGATGTCGAGGGTGAAATTGGTGTAGCTCATCATCTCTCTCCGTCAGACGCGTTCGATGATCGTTGCAGTGCCCATGCCGGCGCCGATGCAAAGCGTCACCAGCGCGGTGTTGAGGTCGCGGCGTTCCAATTCGTCCAGCACCGTACCGAAGATCATCGCACCGGTGGCGCCGAGCGGATGGCCCATGGCGATGGCCCCACCATTGACGTTGATCCGGTCATGCGGAATGTCGAAAGCCTGCATGTAGCGCAGCACCACCGAAGCGAAGGCCTCGTTGAGCTCGAACAGGTCGATGTCCGACAGCTTCATCTTCGCCCGCTTCAACAGCTTCTCGGTGACGTCGACGGGGCCGGTCAGCATCAGCACCGGTTCCGAGCCGATGTTGGCGAACGCACGGATGCGTGCGCGCGGCTTGAGGCCGAGCGTCTTTCCCGCCTTTTTCGAGCCGAGCAGCACGGCCGCCGCGCCATCGACGATGCCGGAGGAATTGCCGGCATGGTGGACGTGGTTGACCTGTTCCACCTCGGGATGCTTCTGCACGGCGACGGCGTCGAAGCCGCCCATTTCGCCGGGCATGACGAAGGACGGGTTGAGCGCGGCCAGCGACTGCATGTCGGTCGAGGGCCGCATATGTTCGTCATGGTCGAGGATGGTCAGGCCGTTCTGGTCCTTGACCGAGATCACCGAATTCTTGAAGCGGCCCTCGCCCCACGCCTTGGCGGCACGCTTCTGGCTTTCGACCGCGTAGGCATCGACGTCGTCGCGCGAAAAGCCGTATTTGGTGGCGATCAGGTCGGCCGAGATTCCTTGCGGCACGAACCAGCCGGGCAGGCCGACCGATGGGTCCATGAACCAGGCGCCGCCGGAGGCGCCCATGCCGACGCGCGACATCGATTCGACGCCACCGGCAATGACGATCTCGTCGGCGCCCTGCGCGATCTTGGCGGCGCCGAAATTGATGGCGTCGAGGCCCGAGGCGCAGAAGCGCGATATCTGCATGCCAGGCGCCTTGGTGTCGTAGCCGGCCTCGAAAGCGGCGGCACGTGGAATGACCGCACCCGCCTCGCCAACCGGATCGACACAACCGAAGATGATGTCGTCGACGGTGCCGGTGTCCAGCCCGTTGCGGTCGCGGATGGCCTCGAGCACCTTGGCGCCGAGCCGCACCGCCGGCACTTCATGCAGCGAGCCATCCTTCTTGCCCCTGCCGCGCGGCGTGCGCACGGCATCATAGACATAAGCTTCGGCCATTTTCCTGCTCCTTGGGTTTGCTGAAACTCGCTCAGAGCGAGCGCCCGATCAGCAATTTCATGATCTCGTTGGTGCCGCCGTAGATGCGCTGGACGCGGGCGTCGCGGAACATGCGCGCAATCGGATATTCATTCATGTAGCCATAGCCGCCATGCAATTGAAGGCATTCGTCGACGACTTTTCCTTGCAGGTCCGACAGCCAGTATTTGGCCATAGACGCGGTCACCGGGTCGAGGCCGCCGTTAATGTGGCGGGCAACGCAGTCATTATAGAAGACGCGGCCGATGGTCGCCTCGGTCTTCAATTCGGCAAGCTTGAACTGGGTGTTCTGGAATTCGATGATGGGCTTGCCGAAGGCCTTGCGCTCCTTGACGTAGTCGATGGTAAGCGCCAGGGCCCGCTCGACCATGGCGATAGCAGTGGTGCCGATCTGCAGCCGCTCCTGCGGCAATTGTTGCATCAACTGGACGAAGCCCTGGCCTTCCTCGTTGCCGAGCAGGTTCGAGGTCGGCACACGTACGTCGTTGAAGAACAGTTCCGACGTGTCGTTGGCCTTGAGGCCTATCTTGTCGAGGTTGCGGCCGCGCTCGAAACCCTCCACCTCGTCGGTCTCGACGACGATCAGCGAGATGCCCTTGGCGCCCTTCTCAGGATCGGTCTTGGCAACGACGATGATGAAATTGGCGAGCTGGCCGTTGGTGATAAAGGTCTTCGAGCCGTTGAGCTTGTACCGGTTGCCGTCCTTTTCCGCGCGCGTCTTGACGCCTTGAAGGTCGGAGCCCGCACCCGGCTCGGTCATGGCGATGGCGCCGATCAGCTCGCCGGTCGCCAGCCTCTGCAGCCACTTCTTCTTCTGCTCCTCCGAGCCGTAGTGGAGGATATAGGGGGCAACGATCGAATTGTGCAGGCCAATGCCGAACCCGTCGACGCCGACATGGCCGATCGCCTCGATGATGGCGCTCTCATGCGCGAAGGTGCCGCCCGATCCGCCATATTCCTCCGGCATAGAGGCGCAGAGCAGGCCGGCAGCACCCGCCTTCAGCCAGCTCTCGCGGTCGACCATTTCGTTCTTCTCGAACTCGTCGTAACGCGGCGCGATCTCTTCCGACATGAAGCGGTGCGCCATGTCGTAAAGCATGCCGACCTCGTCCGCCGCCCAGGCGGGCTTGGGAAGGCCAAGGATTTCGGCGGGGTGGGTCATGGTTTCTCCCTCGCGCCGACGTTCCCCTCCCCCTCGAGGGGAGGGTGGCCGCGAAGCGGCCGGGTGGGGTCGCCGATGACTTGCTCGACCTTATCTTTTACAACCTGCGCCATGTGCCACGGCATTGCGATCATTTTCCTCCAAGGCATGCATCAGAATGAAGGTCGGCGCACTGCACGCAGGACCCTTCCCGGCCCTTCGGGCCACCCTCCCCTCGAGGGGGAGAGGAATGCCGAAGCTAGAACGCTTCCGCCGGCAGTGCCATCAATGTGTCGGCACCGCTGGAAATGCGGGCAAGATGCGCCGACGTCTCCGGCATGATCCGCTCTAAGAAGAAGCGCGCCGTCACCAGCTTGTTGTCGTAGAAAGACGAAGCGCCGTCGGCGCCATTCGCCAATTTCGCTGCGGCCACCCTGGCCATCTGCGCCCACATATAGCCCAGCACCACCAGGCCGAAGAGATGCATGTAATCGGTCGAGGCGGCACCGGCGTTATCGGGCTTGGCCATGCCGTTCTGCACCAGCCACATCGTCGCCGTCTGCAGATCGTTGAGGCCCTTCTTCAGCGCCTTGGTGAAGGGCGCCATCGTCTCGTCGGTGCGGTTTTCCTCGCAGAACTCTCCGACTTCCTTAAAGAAAGCCTGGACCGCGCGGCCGCCATTCAAGGCCAGCTTGCGGCCGACGAGGTCGAGCGCCTGGATGCCGTTGGCACCCTCATAGATCATGGCGATGCGCGCATCGCGGACGAACTGGCTCATGCCGTGCTCTTCTATATAGCCGTGGCCGCCGAAGACCTGCTGCGCCATTACCGCATGATCGAACCCCTTGTCGGTGAGCACGCCTTTGACCACCGGCGTCATCAGGCCGGTGTAGTCGTCTGCGACCTGGCGATCTTTGTCGTCACCGGAGCGGTGAGCGATGTCGGACTTGATCGCCGTCCACAGCGCCAGCGCGCGGCCGGCCTCGTTGAAAGCCTTCATGGTCATCAGGCTGCGGCGGATGTCCGGATGGACGATGATCGGATCGGCCTTCCTGTCCGGCGCCTTCGGCCCTGACAGCGAGCGGCCCTGCAAACGATCCTTGGCGTAGGAAACCGCATTCTGGTAGGCAACCTCAGATAGCGAAAGTCCCTGCAGGGCGACGCCAAGCCGCGCCTCATTCATCATGGTGAACATTGCTTTCAGCCCGCCATTGGCCTCGCCGAGCAGCGTGCCTTCAGCGTCGTCGTAATTCATGACGCAGGTCGAGTTGCCATGGATACCCATCTTCTCCTCGATCGAGCCACAGGAGACGGTGTTCTTCTCGCCCGGATTGCCTGAGGCATCGAGCTTGAGCTTCGGCACGATGAACAGCGAGATGCCCTTCACGCCATCCGGCGCGCCCTCGATACGGGCCAGCACGAGGTGGACGATATTGTCCGACATGTCATGCTCGCCGGCCGAGATGAAGATCTTCTGACCGGAGATCCTGTAGGTGCCGTCGCCATTTGGGACGGCCTTGGTGCGCAGCAAGCCAAGATCGGTTCCGCAGTGTGGCTCGGTCAGGTTCATGGTGCCGGTCCAGGCGCCCTCGACCAGCTTCGGCAACCATGTTGCCTTCTGCTCTTTGGTGCCATGGGTGATGATCGCAGCGATCGCGCCTTGCGTCAGGCCGGCATACATCATCAGCGACATATTGGCCGACACCATGTATTCGGCAACCGCAGTGTGCACCGCGTAGGGCAAGCCTTGCCCGCCAAACTCGACAGGTGCCGCGAGCCCCATCCAGCCGCCTTCGCGATACTGGTCGAAAGCTTCCTTGAAGCCTTTCGGCGTCGTTACCGAACCGTCGTCATGGCGCATGCAGCCTTCCACGTCGCCAACGCGGTTCAGCGGCTGCATCACGTTTTCGGCGAGCTTCGCGCCCTCGGCAAGGATGGCCTCGAGCACATCCGGCGTCGCGTCGGAAAATCCGGGAAGATTGGAATAACGCCGATATCCCAGCACTTCGTTCAGCACGAACAGCGTGTCCCGGACCGGCGCTCTGTAGATCGGCATGCGTTTCCTCCACCATGCGGTCTTGGCCCCGAAATCAGCCCCAGCATATGAGGATGGCAGACGGACCAACGTTGTGGTCGAGATAACAAATATTGACGTTTGCGTAAACGTCAATTCGGCGGTGCGTCAAATTTTCCCCCGCGCGCCAGGACGACAAACGACAAAGCACGGCAAACGACGAAGAACCGCGCAGCGAAAGCCACGCGGCTCTTATTCGTCACAAATCGAAAGCTTAGTTTAGCTCGCTACGCTGGCCTGCGGCGTCGAGCGCTCGATCAGCATTTGCCGGACGGTCGACATCGAAGCACTCAGTTCGCTGATGGCGTCGTCGATCAGCGCCCGCTGCTTCTGCAGACGGGCAAGCTGCTTCTCCGACTTGTCGAGCGCCAGCCGCAATTGCTTGGTGTTGGAGCCGTTCGGATCATAGAGGTCCATCATCTGCTTGACGTCGCGCAGCGAGAACCCGACCTTGCGGCCAAGCAGGATCAGCTTCAGCCGGGCCCTGTCGCGGCGTGTATAGAGACGGGTCGAGCCGTCGCGCTGCGGGTTGAGCAGACCCTTGTCCTCATAGAAACGCAGCGTACGCAGCGTCACTCCGTATTTCTTGGCCATTTCGCCGATGCGGACAAGCTCTTCACCGGCTTCGCTCGACATATCGTTGGTGTTGGCCGCGGCTTGGCCGGGCGAAATAAGTTTCATGGTCACTGGCTTTCCCCGTCTGGTGGCGTCGCGGTCGCGGACCTTGCGTCGCCTGAGTGAAAGCGGGGGCGTGCTTCCACTCGTGGTTTCAACAAACAAATCGCAAACGGCGTAATCCGCTCATTTACGTTTACGTCAATTCTATATCGATAGCCGCCTCACCACGCAAGAGCGTTCTGGTCTTGCAACTTTATGCCGCAGCACCAGCGGACAACCTAAAAGGTCGTTGCCGATTTCGGGAGCGATCATGCGGCTGATCAAAATTCTACAACGTCTTTTGCGCGTCCAAAAAAGACACCCGGCGCCGTCGGCGGCCAGCCGACAAAGTTGCAACTTCTTAAGCTTGGTTAACGCGTTGTTTACCACGTTGGGGCGAAATGTGCGCATGTCGGTTACCCGTGTCTATCCTGTACTGAATTTTTCACGGTTTTTCGGAGCGCGGATGAGACCCGGGAAGCTCGTCTTCCACTGCAACAAGCCAAGCAGTCGCCTTCGTCCCGGCAGGACTTTGGGAACCTGGTGAAAGCCAGCAATTCTGAAACGGGCGTATTGATGAACAGCAAGCGGTCCTACCTCGATACACTCAACGCCGGCAGGCAACGCCGGCCGCACACGACGCTTGAAGAGCTCAACCGCTCCCTGGAAACTCTGGAGCAGCGGCTGGAGCGGACGCGCGAGGAGACGGCAAGCCACCCCGATCCGCGCCGACCAGCGGCAGAACCACGCTATCCCAGCGCCCAACCCTATGGCCAGCAGCGCCGGTATGAGGATCCACGCGCGCAGCGGCCGAAAGGTCCAGCAGCGGCTTTCGACCAGAATTACCAGGCGATCGCCCGCGATATCGACCGGGTACGCGGCCAGGAGGACAGCGTCGCCCTAGCCGGCAAGATCGCCGGGGAATTGCGCGGCCTGCGCGAAGACTTGCGCCAGCAGATGACCTCCGGCCTGCAACGCGAGTTCGAGGTACTGCGCAAGAATATTGGGCGAGCCTTCCAGTCAAATGGCGGCGGCAAAGGCAGCGCCGAACTCAGCGTCGAATTCGAGCGGCTTTCCGGCGCCATCCAGACACTGGCCGAAAAAAGCGACGACAGAAGCGTCAATATGCTGCGGCTCGAGCTTGAGCAGGTCAAAGCCGCGCTCGATACGCTGGCGCGCGAGGAGAGCGTGCAGGCGGTCGGACGCCGCTGGGACGATTTCGACCGCCGCTGGAACGCTTTCGAGGATCGCGTCGAGGCCGATCAGCGCAAGCGTTCCGATGCACCCGGCCTGTCGGCGCTGACGGAGCGGCTCGAACAGATCAGCAATGCCGTCAGCAATCTGCCGGAATCGCTGTCGCTGCGCTCGCTCGAGGAAAAGGTCCGCACGCTTGCCGGAGCGGTCGACCATTTCGCCCGCCAGCAGGACAATCGCGGCGGCGACACATTCAGTCAGATCGACGAGCGGCTCGACGAGATTTCCCGCGCGATCGTCGCCTCGACGGTTGCCGCGCAAGCCAATTCGTTCGACCCCGAGCCCTTCGAACGCATCGAGAAGCGGATCGATTCACTGGCCCAGCAAATCGAAGAAGTGTCGCAGGATCGTCCGGGTCGGGAGGTCATCGACCGTCTCAACACATTGTCGAGCCGCGTGGATGAACTGGCCGGCCGAGCCAATCTGCCGGAACAGGCGATGGAGCGCCTTGCCAGGCAAGTCGCGCTTATTGCCGACAAGATCGACCACGCGCCTGCCATGCCCGACGCCGACTACATCTTCCAGGGGCTCGAGCAGCGCTTCGACGTGCTGTCCAGCATGATGGAACGTCGCCAGGGCGACGCAATCGAACAAGGCAACATGCTGTTTCGCGACCTTGAGCGCCGGTTGGACGAGGTCGCCGACAGGCTGGACCAGCGCATGCCGCAGGTCGATAGCGCCGGCATTATGGATGCTATCGACGCCCGCTTCACCGCGCTGGCCAAGCGGATTGAGACGCGCGTTCCAGATCCCGCCAACGAGGCGGCGATCCGTGGCCTGGAGAGCCGGCTCGAAGACATCTCAAGCCGGCTGGATTCGTCCGCGGCGCAGGTCGCCAGCATCGACCCGGCGTTGATCCGCAGCCTTGAAGCGCAGGTCGCCGGCCTGACGGCGCATCTTTCCAAGCCCGGCACGCCGCTGCCGGAATTCGACGACATCAGCCCGCGTCTCAACGAAATCGAGAAGTCGCTGGCCGGAACCCGCGATTCCATCCTCGGCGCGGCGCGCGAGGCGGCTGAGAGCGCCGTCCGCTCACTGGCCGGATCAAGCGCCAACACGGCGGCCGTTACCGGCCTCGCCCAGGACCTGAAGACGCTCGAGGCACTGACGCGCCGTTCGGACGAGCGCAATTCGAGAACGTTCGAGGCTATCCACGATACGCTGCTCAAGATCGTTGACAGGCTTGGTTCATTGGAGACGGGCGAACCGGCAAGCGCGGAGTTGAGCAAGCGTTTCGGCCGGCCATCCAAGATCTCGGTGCAGGACGCACCGTCGATGGACCTCGACCAGCCGCTGCCGTTGACGGGCAGCATGGCCGATCTCGACGGCCGCGCCGCGGCGCTCGTGCGCGACGAGCCAGGTCCGCGTACGCCAGCCGAGGCCGCCGCCGCAGCAGCCCTGGCGGCTCTCGGTTCAGACACGACGCGTGAAAAAACCGAGCAAGGCGGCGGCAGGAAATCGATGTTAGGCGGGCTGGCGCGCGCCTTGAAGGGCAAGAAGGACGCCGAGATGCCGCCGCTTGCAGGCTCGGCGCAGAGCGCCGAGATACCGAGCGTCGATCTCGACGAGCCCCTCGACCCCAAGCTCGCCAACCGGCCACTGGAACCCGGCTCCGGCGCACCCGACCTCAGCGCCATCATGAAGCGCGTGCGCGACGAGCGCGGGCAGCCGACCCGGGAAGGCGGCGCTGAGGCGGCGAAATCGGACTTCATCGCGGCAGCCAGACGGGCTGCGCAAGCGGCGGCCGCCGAGGCGGACGCCCTCAAGCGCCAGTCGACGATGAAAGGCCCGGTCAAGGCACTCAGGATCGGCGACCTGCTCAAGGCGCGGCGCAAGCCGATCCTGATGGGGGCAATCGCCATCATGCTGGCGCTTGCCGGCCTGCAACTGGGCAAAGCCTTCTTCTCCGACCCGGTCGAAGTCACCAACAATGAGGCGGCACCGGCCGTGGCCGTACAGCCGGTGGAAACCGCTTTGGCCAGCGTTGCCAGCGAGCCGAAGGCGGACGCGCAGACGACAACACAGGAGAGCGCGCCGTCGCCCACCGTCAGGCAGGCAGAGCCATCCGCATCGATGACCAAGGACGACACGGCGGCGCAAACCGGCCCCGCTACACCGGCAGCCGAGACATCGACGGCGCCCTCGGCTTCCGCGGCGCCTGCTGACCTGGCGGCGCAAGACACCGCGGCCGCAGTGCCCGCGCCGGCAGCGGCGACGGCCAGCGACGCCGAGCCAATGGCTGCCGCGCCTGCTATAGCCACCACTGCGACGCAGGACACGACCGGCACGGTGCCGCCGGCGGATGCTGCCGCGGCAGGCGTTGCCAAGATCGACGTTCCGGCCGATGCGGGTCCGGCCGCCCTGCGCGATGCAGCGGCCGGCGGCGACGCCAAGGCGCTGTTCGAGATCGGCTCGCGCTACGCCGAGTCTCGCGGCGTCAAAGAAGACATGGCGGCGGCGGCCAAATGGTATGAGAAAGCTGCCGAACTCGGTTTCGTACCGGCAGAATACCGCATCGGCAATTTCTACGAGAAGGGCGTCGGCGTCGCACGCGACATCAAGAAAGCGAAAACCTGGTACCAGCTTGCCGCAGCGCAGGGCAATGCCAGCGCGATGCACAATCTTGCCGTGCTGTTTGCGATGGCGACGGATGGCGTGACCGACAATGAATCGGCAGCGCGCTGGTTCCAGGCGGCGGCGGATCTCGGTGTCAAGGATAGCCAGTTCAATCTCGGCATCCTCGCGGCGAAGGGCGTCGGCATGAAGCAGAACCTCGAGGAGAGCTACAAATGGTTCGCACTCGTCGCCAAGACCGGCGACAAGGATGCGGCGGCCAAGCGCGACGAGATCGCCAAGGCGCTGAGGCCCGACCAGCTGGAGCGTGCGCGGGCCGCGGCTGAACTGTGGAAGGCCAAGCCGCTCGATCCAGCCGCCAATTCGGCCGACGTTCCTGAATCGTGGCAGGACGGCACACCGCAGACGACCGCCGGCATCGACATGAAGAAAGCGGTCCAGAACATCCAGCGCATTCTCAACAAGAACGGCTACGAGGCCGGCAATCCCGACGGCATGATGGGCCAGAAAACCAAGAACGCGATCATGGCCTTCCAGGCCGACAACGATATGAAGGCAACCGGCGCGATCGACGAAAAGCTGGTCAAGGCGCTGCTTGCGCGTAAATAACGGCGGATGCGTCGTTTCCGCGACGCCTTTGCCACAGATTTGCCTGTTAACTGATTGAGTTGTTTTTTGTTTCGGCGGTGCTGCGAAGTTTGACTTCACGGCCCGGCCGGCGCAAGAACGAGATAGCCTTCTGACGCAAAAATGCCCGCAACGGTTGCATTCGCCAGGAGGCAAACTGATCGAGACTGACGGGTGGGCATCTATCTCCCGATCGCGGAAATTTCCGTCAACATCTTCGTGCTGCTGGCCATGGGTGCGGCGGTGGGTTTCCTGTCGGGCATGTTCGGCGTGGGCGGCGGCTTTCTCATTACGCCGCTGCTGATCTTCTACAACATACCGCCGGCAATCGCGGTCGCCACCGGCGCCAACCAGGTCATCGCTTCCTCCTTCTCCGGCGCCCTGTCGCACATGAAGCGCGGCACGCTCGATTTCAAGCTCGGCGGCGTGCTTTTAGCCGGCGGCATCGTCGGCTCGACCGGTGGTATCTATGTCTTTGCGCTCCTGCGCCGGCTCGGCCAGCTCGACCTGTTCATCTCGCTGCTCTACGTCGTGCTGCTCGGCACCGTCGGCGGACTGATGCTGGTCGAGAGCGTCAATGCGCTGCGCGCCACTCGCAGCGGCGCCGCACCGGTGTTGAAGAAATCCGGCCAGCATAATTGGATCCACCGCCTGCCGCTGAAGATGCGGTTCAGGGCCTCGAAGCTCTTCGTCAGCGTCATTCCGGTGCTTGGGCTGGGCGCGGCGATTGGCTTCCTGTCCTCGATCATGGGCGTCGGCGGCGGCTTCATCATGGTGCCGGCCCTGATCTACCTTTTGAAGGTGCCGACCAACGTCGTCATCGGCACCTCGCTGTTCCAGATCATCTTCACCTCGGCTTACACCACGCTGGTCCACGCCACCACCAACCAGACGGTCGACGTCATGCTCGCCTTCCTGTTGATGGCAGGCGGCGTCGCCGGCGCGCAATATGGCGCCAAGGCTGGTCAGAGGCTGCGGGGCGAGCAACTCAGGGCGCTGCTGGCGCTGCTCGTGCTGGCGGTAGCCATCCGGCTTGCCATCGATCTTTTCGTCACGCCGCCCAATCTCTATTCTCTGTCCGGCGTGGGCCTGAGCTGATGGCCGGCCTAAGGACGCTCGCGGCCGCCGCCTTGCTGTCGCTGCTGGCTGCTGCGCCATCGGCGAAGGCGCAGGCGCCACTAACCGAAAACATCCAGATCGGCCTTTCCACCGACAATGTCTCGATTACCGCCGGCTTTTCCGGCGCCGACCTGACCATTTTCGGCTCGCTGGAAAATGCCGATCCGCTTGTCGCGCGGCAAGGGCGCTACGACGTGATCGTCGTGCTGGAAGGCCCGGCTCGGCCGGTCGTCGTGCGCCGCAAGGACCGGGTGCTCGGCGTCTGGGTCAATCTGGAGTCGGAGACCTTCAAAAACGTACCTGTCTCCTATTCGGTGGCGACGACGCGGCCGCTGCAGGACGTCACCGATCCGAACAGCTACAAGCAGCTGTCGCTTGGCGCCTCCAACCTCTATTTGCAGCCCGCCGACGCGGAGGACAGCCCGGCGACAATCGAGGAGTTCACCGCCGCGCTGCGCGAACGCAAGGCGGCGACCGGCCTCTACAGCGAGAATGTCGGCGGTGTGCAGTTTCTGTCGCAGAACCTGTTCCGCGCCACCGTCAGGCTCGCCCCAAACGTTCCGGTCGGCACCCATAAGGCCCGCGCCTTCCTGTTCAAGAGCGGCTTGTTCATCAAGGAAAGCTCCGCCCAGCTCGAAATCCGCAAGTCCGGTTTCGAACAGTCGATCTTCCGCGTCGCGCACGACTATTCCTTCCTCTATGGTGTCTTTGCCGTATCGCTGGCCATGCTGACCGGCTGGCTCGGAAGACTGGTGTTCAGGAAAGACTGAACTCTCGTAAAAGTGGTTTCCCTTTCCGAGGGTATGGGTTAGACCGCGACCCCCGGCCCGACCGGATACGAGCTGCTGCTCCCCAAATCAGAACTACAGGAACGCACGATGCGACCAGCATTTGCCGGTATCGACTTCGGCACTTCGAATTCCACCGTGAGCGTGGTCAGGAACGGGCAGCCGCGGCTGGTGGCGTTGGAAGACGGCCAGGTCACGCTGCCCAGTGCGGTATTCTTCAATTTCGAGGACAACCTCACCTATTTCGGGCGACGCGCCATTGCCAACTATACGGACAGTATCGAAGGCCGCCTGATGCGCTCGCTGAAGAGCGTGCTCGGCAGCTCGCTCGCTCACGAAAAGACGCGCATCAAGGTGCGCTCGATCGGCTTCATGGAAATTGTCGGCCTATTTGTCGGCCACCTGAAAAAGAAGCTGGAAGAAGAAGCCCATGACGCGGTCGACAGCGTCGTGCTGGGACGGCCCGTGCAGTTCGTCGACGACGATGCCGAGGCCGATGCGAAGGCGGAGCACCAACTCGAAAACGCCGCTCGCGCCCAAGGCTTCAAACATATCGCCTTCCAATTCGAGCCGATCGCGGCGGCACTCGATTACGAACAGAAGGTGACGCGCGAGGAACTGGCGCTGATCGTCGACATGGGCGGCGGCACGTCCGACTTCTCGATCGTGCGGGTCTCGCCCGAGCGCGCCCGCTCGCTCGACCGCAAGGACGACATACTGGCCAGCCGCGGCATCCACATCGGCGGCACCGATTTCGACCGGCTGCTGAGCATCGCCCATGTAATGCCGCAGCTCGGTTATTTGACGCCAACCAAGGACGGCAAGCGCAATCTGCCGGCGAGCTACTTCATCGAGCTGGCGACATGGCAGCGCATCAACCTGGTCTACACAGCGAGGGCGATGACGCATCTGCGCCAGATCCGCTACGAGGCGGAGCGCCCGGACCTGGTCGAGCGCTTCATCCACATCGTCGAGCATCGTTACGGCCATGCGCTGGCGGCGCTGGTCGAAAAGGCCAAGATCGAGCTGACGGACCGATCGTCGGCCGATGTCGAGGTCGCGCTGCCCGAGGTGAGGTTCACGGCAGAAATCACGCGCAAGGGTCTCGAAGCCACCATAGTCAGGGACATTGAGCGTGTTGCGGCTACGGTCGAGCAGACCATCCGCGACGCACAGGTGAAGGCCTCGGACATCACCGTGGTGTTCCTGACCGGCGGATCGACCGCGATCCCGCTGGCCAGGCAGCAGATCCTGGCGCTGGTGCCGCAGGCGTCGGTAATCGAAGGCGATGTGTTCGGCTCGGTCGGGCTTGGACTGGCGCTCGACGCGCAGCGGAAGTTCGGCTGATCGGCTTAAAGCGGCGCGGATCTCTCAGCTTTGCCGCCAAGATGCGCCTTGAGCGCCATCTGGGCCAGGCTTGGCTGCCGGTCGCGATGCGTGATCATGGCAAATTCGCGCTTCGGCAGATCGACCGGCACAGAACGCAGGCTGCCTTCGGCGACCGCGCGGGCGACGACGAGTTCCGAGATGATGCTGGCGCCGGCGCCGGCCTCGACCGCCTGGCGAATAGCCTCATTGCTCGGCAATACCAGGAATATCTGCAGGTCCGCGAACGAAACCCCGTCGCGTCGGGCAAGGTCCTCCAGCGCCTCGCGTGTGCCCGACCCGCCTTCGCGAATGATCCAGCGAAGCCCGCCAAGGTCGGGATGTCCAGGCGAAACTTCCGCGATCTCAGGGTGCGAGCGCGCCACGACCAGCATCATGCGATCGATATCGACCTTGGCACGCCGCAAAATGTCGGATTCGGTGCGCCCCTCGACCAGGCCAAAATCGGCTGCGCCATCAAGTACATTGGTCTCGACCTGCCTGGTGTTGCCAATGCTCACACTCAGCCTGACGGCAGGATAGGCTTCGTGGAAAGAGGCGAGCCGGCGCGGCAGCCAATAGCTGGCGATGGTCTGGCTGGCAGCTATCGAGAGACTGCCTGATATCGTCTGCGAGACATGCTCCAGCACATTGTGGGCCGCCGCAGCCCGCTCGAGGACCGCCTTGGCTTCGGGCAAGAATCGGCGTCCGGTCTCGGCGAGCTCGATGTTGCGGCCGACGCGGTTGAACAACTGGACGCCATGCTGCTGTTCGAGCGAGCGGATCGCGGCGGATGCGGCCGACTGTGAGATGCCCAGCAACTCGGCCGCTTTGGTCATGTGCGCCCGTTCGGCGACGGCGACGAAGATCCGCAACTGGTCCAGGGTCATTCCGATACTAAGAAGCAAATCCGATTGGAATTACAAGAGCAAGTTGTTAGACGGATCGGTCACTTTGTTCTAAATTTTGGCCCGAAATTGGAAAAAAGTCGCGCCAGAGCAGTCGAGGGTAGAATTGGTGGGGCGGTTCAAATCCGTGTTTGCGCACTGGACCCGCAGCCTGCGGCGGCGGCTCTTGGGTGAACGCTATCGGCCGGAAGAGCATTACATGCGCGGCCCAGGCCCGAAGACGAGAGCCAAGTTCGCGGAGCGCAAGAGCATCACCGGATCATGACCAACAACCTGCTGCGCGGAGCCAATTCGGCACCATCACAACGGCCGCTTGCCGATACGCGCGCGCCCGCTGAACGCGACGGCGTCGATACTTCGCCTGATGTCTCCGACAGCATCGCCAAGACCACCTGCTATATGTGCGCCTGCCGCTGCGGCATCGACGTCCATATCAAGGACGGCAAGGTTCGGTACATCAACGGCAACAAGGATCATCCGGTCAATCGCGGCGTGCTGTGCGGCAAAGGCAGCGCCGGCATCATGCAGCATTACAGCCCGGCCCGGCTGACGAAACCATTGCTGCGCACCGGACTGCGCGGCTCGGGCGAGTTCCGCGAGATCGAGTGGGAGGAAGCTTTGTCGATCGCGACAGAACGGCTTTCGAACATCCGCCAGACCGATCCGAAGAAACTCGCCTTCTTCACCGGGCGCGACCAGTCGCAATCGCTGACCGGCTGGTGGGCGAGCCAGTTCGGCACGCCGAACTTCGCCGCCCATGGCGGTTTCTGCTCGGTGAACATGGCAGCCGGCGGCCTCTACACGATTGGCGGCTCGTTCTGGGAGTTCGGCGAGCCCGACTGGGACAACACCAAATATTTCCTGCTGTTCGGGGTTGCCGAAGACCATGATTCCAATCCGATCAAGATCGGACTCGGCAAGCTCAAGGCGCGCGGCGCCAAGGTGGTTTCAATCAATCCCTGCCGCACCGGCTATAATGCAATTGCCGACGACTGGATCGGCATCCGGCCCGGCACCGACGGCCTGTTCGTATTCGCCCTCATCCATGAATTGCTGAAGGCTGGCCGCATCGATCTCGAGTACCTCTTGCGGTACACCAATGCCCACATCCTGGTCGTTCAGGAGCCTGGAGCTGTCGATGACGGGCTGTTCATGCGCAATGGCGACGGCAATCCGCTGGCTTGGGACAGGGTGGCGAAGACGCCTGTCAATGCCAGCGATGCCGACGCGAAGCCCGCATTGACCGGCAGCGTTCTCGTCGACGGCCGCCGCTGCGTGCCGGTCTTCCAACTCGTCGCCGACCGTTATCTGGACGAGAGCTATTCACCGGACGCCGTCACTGACCGGTGCGGCATCTCCGCCGACACCATCCGACGCATTGCCGCAGAACTCGCTCATGTCGCCTTCGAACAGCAAATCGAACTGCCGGTGGCCTGGACGGACTGGGCCGGCCGCCGGCACGAGACCATCAAGGGTCGGCCGGTGTCGATGCATGCGATGCGCGGCATCTCGGCCCATTCGAACGGATTTCACACTTGCCGCGCCATTCATCTGCTTCAGGTGCTTCTCGGCACGGTGGACGTGCCGGGCGGCTTCCGCTTCAAACCGCCTTATCCGCGGTCCGCGCCGCCGGGTCCAAAGCCCGCCGGCAAGAATGTGAAGCCGATGACACCACTCGAAGGCATGCCGCTCGGCTTCGTCTGCGGGCCGGAAGACCTGCTGATCGACGGAGGCGGCAAACCGATCCGTATCGACAAGGCATACTCCTGGGACGCGCCGCTGGCCGCCCATGGGCTCATGCACACGGTTATCCGCAACGCCTGGGCCGGGGATCCCTACACGATTGACACTCTGTTCATGTACATGTCCAACATGGCTTGGAACTCGTCGATGAACACCGTCGAGACGATGGCAATGCTGACCGATATCGATGCGTCAGGTGAGCACAAGATCCCGTTCATCATCTATTCCGACGCTTATTATTCCGAGACCGTACCTTTTGCCGATCTGGTGCTGCCGGACACGACCTATCTCGAGCGTCATGACTGTATCAGTCTGCTCGACCGGCCGATCAGCCACGCCGACGGTCCGGGCGACGCTATCCGCCATCCCGTTGTCGAGCCGGATCGCGACGTCAGGCCGTTCCAGACGGTTCTGATCGAACTCGGCGCGCGGCTCGGTCTGCCGGGCTTCGTTCATGACGACGGCTCCGCCAAATACCGCGACTATGCCGACTACATCGTCAATCACGAGCGCACGCCAGGTGTCGGTCCGCTCGCCGGCTGGCGCGGCAAGGACGGGGCCTCGGTCGGCAAGGGCGAGGTCAATCCCGACCAGTTGCAGCGCTACATCGATAATGGCGGCTTCTGGCACCAGGATTTCGCCGCCGATCAGCGCTACTACAAGATGGCCAACCGCTCGTATCTCGAATTCGCTGAGAGCATGGGCTTCATGCCGAAGGCCGAGCCGATCGTCTTCCAACTCTATTCGGAGCCGATGCAGCGCTTTCGCCTTGCGGCGCGCGGCCATGGCGGGGTGCTGCCGCCGGAGGCGGAGCGCAGCCGTATCGAGACCTATATGGATCCGCTGCCGTTCTGGTACGCGCCCTTCGAAGAGGCTGCCGTCGATAGCCAAGCCTATCCGCTCCACGCGCTGACGCAGCGGCCGATGCACATGTACCATTCCTGGGGCGGGCAGAATGCGTGGCTAAGGCAGATCACCAGCCAGAACCGGCTGTTCGTGCACAATCGGACCGCCGCCAGCCTCGGGCTTGTCGATGATGACTGGGTGTGGATCGAGAGCATCAACGGCAAGGTCAAAGGACAGATCAAGCTGGTCGACGGCGTCAACGCCAATACGGTGTGGACCTGGAATGCGATCGGCAAGCGTCGCGGCAGCTGGGGGCTGAAGGATGAGGCGGCCGAATCCAATCGCGGCTTTCTACTCAACCACATCATCGGCGACCAGACCTCTGCCGATGCGAATGGCAAACACTATTCGAATTCCGATCCTGTCACCGGCCAGGCGGCATGGTTCGACCTGCGCGTGCGCATCGTCAAATGCGCAGACGAGGAAGCAGGCTTCACCGAACCGCAGTTCGAGCGGTTCCGACAGCCGCCGCATTTTGAACCCCCGCCCGATAAGCTTAGTTTCGGCGCCGAATTCCGTCGGGAAAGAGAAGCTGCCAAATGACTTGCCTTCCCACCCACACCGACAAGAAGCTCGGCCTTGTCATCGATCTCGACACCTGCGTCGGCTGCCAGGCCTGCGTTACCGCCTGCAAGGAATGGAACACCGGCGGCCACATGGCGCCGCTGACCGACATCGACCCCTATGGCGGCAATGTCGACGGCGTCTGGTTCAACCGCGTGCACAGTTATGAGCACATGACCGAGATGGGTGGGCGCACGGTCAATTTCCCACGCTCCTGCCTGCACTGCGAGACGCCGGCGTGCGTCACGGTCTGCCCGACCGGCGCCTCCTACAAGCGGGCGTCGGATGGCATCGTGCTGGTCGACGAGGACAAATGCATCGGCTGCAAACTGTGCAGCTGGGCCTGTCCCTACGGAGCGCGCGAATTCGACACCAATGTCGGCGTGATGAAGAAATGCACGTTGTGCGTCGACCGCATCTACAACGACAATCTGGCGGAAGAAGATCGCGTGCCCGCCTGCGTCGCTGCTTGCCCGACCAGCGCGCGGCATTTTGGCGATCTGGGCGATCCGGCATCCGCTATCTCGCAACTGGTGGCCGAGCGCGGCGGTGTCGATCTGATGCCGGAAATGGGCTATAAGCCGACCAACAAATATCTGCCGCCACGTGCCCACACCACCCGCGCCGCATCGGTGCCGGCGCCAGCGCTTGAAGCGGTGCAGGCTGAAGGCGGCTTCCTCGGCTGGGTCGACCGCATGCTTTCGAACTGACCCGTGCCTTCATGCATCCAGCCTTCTCCGTCGTCTTTTTCACCACGGCCACGGGCGCCGGTTACGGCCTGCTCGCGCTGCTTGGCGTGCTCGCCGGACAGGGCTTTATCCCGCCCGATTTCTGGCTTGGCCTCACCGGCATGGGGCTGGCGCTTGGCCTGATCTCGACAGGCCTGCTGTCGTCGGCCGGCCATCTCGGCCGGCCCGAACGCGCCTGGCGTGCCTTCTCGCAATGGCGTAGCTCATGGCTGTCGCGCGAAGGTGTTGCCTCGGTCGCCACCTTCGTGCCGGCGGGGTTGTTCGGTATTGGCTGGGTGGTCCTCGGCCGTACGAGCGGCTGGGCGGCTGTCGCCGGGCTGCTCGCTGCCATCGGCGCGGTCGCAACCGTCTGCACCACCGGCATGATCTACGCGTCGTTGAAGCCGATTGCCCAGTGGCACAGCCGCTTCACCCTGCCCGCCTACCTGGTCTTTTCGGCGATGACCGGCAGCGTACTGCTCAACGCCCTGCTGCAGGGATTTGCCGCAGGCTCGAATATGCTTCTGGCGGCTGCCCTGTTGCTGACCGCGCTCGGCTGGGGTTTGAAGCTGGCGACCTGGCGATACAATGACAGGCTGGAGATCCCGACCAATGCCAACACCGCAACCGGGCTTTCCGGCGGCACGGTGCGGTCGCTGGAATGGCCGCATACCGAGGAAAACTATCTGCTCAAGGAGATGGGCTTTCGCATTGCGCGCAAGCACAGCGCTAAACTCCGCCAGATCACGCAGGTGCTGGCCTTTGCTTTGCCCGCGTTGCTGCTGGTCGCGGCGTTCGCCTTGCCGTGGCCCTATGCGGCAGCACTGTCGATACTCGCCGCAATCGCCCAACTCGCCGGAATGCTGGTCGAGCGCTGGCTGTTCTTCGCCGAGGCCAAGCACACGGTCACTTTGTACTACGGCAGGTAGGTTCAGCCCGGCCTGAGCATCGCGTGGGAAATCGCGAAAATGCGCTCTGTGCCAAGCATATAGGCCATCAGCGTTTCGCGGCGGAACAGCCCGGCATAGGCGCGATCGAGCACGTTGAGCGAGCCGGTATAGGCGCCGAAAGCCGGCATGATCATGCGGCCGCCATCGCCGGCAAAGCAACGACGCCGCACCGAACGGCCTTGCTGCACGATGCGGGCGCAAGGATGCAGGTGGCCTGATATCTCGCCTTCCACTCTCACCGCCGAAGGCTCGTGCCGGAAGAGTAGCGAGCCTATGGCCAGCTCGCGCACGGTCTCGCCTGGCAAGTCGGCCGGCGCTTCTGGATCATGATTGCCGGCGACCCAGAACCAGTCGCGCCCGACCATCAGCCCTTCCAGCCTTTGGCGAAAGCTCGCGTGCATACGTGCGGCGCCGCCGCCATCGTGAAAACTGTCGCCCAGGCTGATAACGATCGCAGGCTGATAATCGGCGATCACCGCCTGTAGCCGGAGCAACGTCGCACCGGTGTCGTAAGGTGGGACCAGCGTGCCGCGCCTGGCCAGTGATGAGCCTTTTTCCAGATGCAGGTCGGATACGGTCAGAAGCCGGAATTCGGGAAAATAGAGCACGCCGCGACGGTCGCAGATCGCGCGTTCGCCGGCGATACGGACAGCGCCCGCATCCGCCAGAGGCGCAGCCATGGCCAGCGCGACAGTCATTTCGTCCCCATGGCCTCCTCGACCAGCGTGGCTGCATCCATCAGCAGCGTGTCATCGGCCTCGCCGTGCACCGGCATTTTGCCGATCTCGAGCATGATCGGCACGGCGAGCGGCGATATCTGCTCGAGGTTCTTATGCATGATTCGACCTTGGACGCGCGAGAGCATCTCGGCAAGTCTGCTGACATCCAAGAGACCGGTCGCGGCATCGGCACGCGTCGCCTGCAAAAGGATATGGTCGGGCTCGTGGCTGCGCAGCACGTCGTAGATGAGATCCGTCGACACGGTTACCTGGCGGCCGCTCTTCTCCTGCCCCGGGTGGCGTTTCTCGATCAATCCCGAGATCAGCGCGCAATTGCGAAAGGTGCGCTTCAACAACCAACTGCCGGCGAGCCAGGCTTCGAGGTCGTCGCCCAGCATGTCCTGATCGAATAGCGCAGCCAGCGACGGTTTCTTCGCCCTGAACATATGGCCCATATCGGCCAGCGACCATATGGCAAGCGCATAGTCGGTGGCGACGAAGCCGAGCGGCTTGGCTCCCCCCCTGTCGAGGCGGCGGGTGAGCAGCATGCCGAGCGTCTGGTGCGCCAGCCTGCCCTCGAACGGATAGGCCACCAGATAGTGGCGGTTGCCGCGCTGAAAGGTCTCGATCAGCAGATCGTCGCGTTTCGGCAGCACCGACTTGTCGGCCTGGAAGCGTAGCCAGTCGGCGACCTGCTCCGGCAGCTTCTTCCAGCGCTGCGGATCGTCCAGCATGGCGCGGACCTGTTCGGCCAGGTACGTCGAAAGCGGGAATTTGCCACCACCGTAATACGGCACCTTGGCGTCGCTGCCGGGTGCATTCGAGACAAAGCACTCATTCTCGCGGATACCTTCGAAGCGCAGCACCTTGCCGGCGAACATGAAGGTGTCGCCATGCGTCAGCGTTTCGAGGAACGCCTCCTCGATCTTGCCCAGAACCCGGCCGCCACGCGAAGCCGCGCCTCTGCTGCCGGCCTGGACGTAGCGGACGTTGAGCGCCGGCACTTCGATGATGGTGCCGACGTTGAGCCGGTATTGCTGGGCGACGCGAGGATTTGAGACCCGCCACAGTCCGTCCTTGTTCAACCGGATGCGGGCATAGCGCTCGTAGTTCTTTAGCGCATAGCCGCCAGTGGCGACGAAATCGATGACGCGATCGAATGTCGGGCGATCGAGATCGGCATAGGGTGCTGCCGTCCGCACCTCCTCGAACAGCGCATCGGCATGGAACGGCGCACCGCAGGCACAGCCCAGCACGTGCTGCGCCAGGACGTCGAGCCCGCCATCGACCAGCGGCGGCGTATCCTGGGCACCGAGATAATTGGCGTCGAGCGCCGCCCTGCATTCCAGCACCTCGAAGCGGTTGGCCGGTATCAGGATCGCCTTGGACGGCTCGTCCATACGGTGGTTGGCACGGCCGATGCGCTGCGCCAGCCGGCTGGCACCTTTCGGCGCGCCGACATGGACGACCAGGTCGACATCGCCCCAGTCGATGCCGAGGTCGAGCGTCGACGTGGCGACGATGGCGCGCAGGGCGTTCTCGCCCATTGCCTTTTCGACACGCCGGCGCTGCGCGACGTCGAGGGAGCCGTGATGCAGCGCGATCGGCAAGGTCTCCTCGTTGACCCGCCACAACTCCTGGAACAGCAACTCCGCCTGGCTGCGCGTGTTGACGAACAGCAGGGTTGCCTTGTGGCGCTTGATCTCGTTGTAGATTTCCGGCGTTGCGTAGCGGGCCGAATGTCCCGCCCACGGCACGCGCTCCTCCGAATCGAGAATGGAGATGTCGGGCTTGGCGCCGCCAGTGACGACGATCAGTTCGGCCATCGGCCCCGGTGGATTCTGGCTGACCAGCCAGCGCCGCAATTCGTCAGGCTCGGCGACCGTCGCCGACAGGCCTATCGTCTGCAGGGCGGGCATAAACGAGCGCAGCCGGGCCAGCCCGAGCGACAGGAGATGCCCGCGCTTCGAGGTCACCAGCGAATGCAATTCGTCGAGCACGACATAGCGCAGGTCCTCGAAGAAGCGCCTGGCATCGGGCGCGGCAATCAGCAGCGCCAATTGCTCGGGCGTGGTCAGGAGAATGTCGGGCGGCGCCAGCTTCTGCCGCTGGCGCTTGTGTGCGGGCGTGTCGCCGGTGCGCGTCTCGACGGTGACCGGCAGCCCGATTTCTGCGACGGGTTTGCCGAGATTGCGCTCGATGTCGACGGCCAGCGCCTTCAGCGGCGAGATGTAGAGTGTGTGGATGCCTCGATGCGCCTGCCCCGGCCTTCTCCTCGGCCGGCCGGCCAGTTCGGTCAGCGATGGCAAGAACCCGGCCAGCGTCTTGCCGGCGCCGGTCGGGGCGATTAGTAATACCGACCGGCCGCCCTGGGCTTTGGCCAGCAAATCGATCTGGTGGGCGCGCGGCGACCAGCCCTTTTCTTCAAACCATTTGACAAATGGCTCGGGCAGGACGACGGCGGCATTCTGTTCGGCAAGGCGCGGCTGCTCTGTCACGCGCCAGACGTAGCGCGGCGGCGCGCAATCGCCAAGCAGAATCAGAACAAAAGGTGATCGATTCGCGTTACGGCCGGCGAAACCCGGTCGGTCCGCCATAGAGATAGCCGATACGGGCGACCGCCTCCCTCAGTCCTTCACGCGACACCAGCATGGTGTGGCCGTTGGCGTGGATCATGGTCTCCGGATCCGTCATGATCGCGACGTGGCCTTTCCAGAAGACCAGGTCGCCGCGCCGCAACCCGGCAAAATCCGGCCCGAGGTCGAGCGGTTCACCGACGGTCGCCGCCTGCATGTCGGTGTCGCGCAGCACTTGCCTGCCAGCCATGTGCATTGCAAGTTGCACGAGACCGGAACAATCGATGCCGAAGCCGGAAACGCCGCCCCATAGATAGGGCGTGCCGAGAAACGCCTCGGCGACCGCGACGTAGTCGGGGGCAACCTCGGCGACAGGCCTGAGATGGTCAGATATGACCGCCTCGCCGGATGGCAGCAGAGCATAGTACGTGCGGCGTGTTTCAGCCGCGCCTTTCACTGTTACCGCTGACCCCATCGAGAGCTCCCCGCTCACCGGGAACCGCAAATCCGGTCCCGGATAGAGGAAAGTGCGCGGCACCGAGACAACATGCGTGGGTGCATGGTCCCGACCGCCCAGCACAGTGTCGGCGACATAGCCGACATAGCCGTCGCGCTCGGCCTGTATCCAGGCCCAGCCCTCAACGTCCTCGAAGACGAGGACGTCTTCGCCGAACAGAAGCTGGGTATCGACGCCGGCATCCGGGCGCGGAGCCTTGCGGACATCGGCCGCGGAGGCTGATATGCGAGCCGGCCGGCCGGCGACGAAACGGTCGGCGGCGACCTCGCCTGTCAGCCTGGCGTCGGCGAGATCGGAGCGGAAGGCATGGAGGCGGGCATCCCTGGCGGTCAAATCGGCAACTCGTTCAAATGGGCAACTCTTGGGCTCTGGCAATGATAACATCGCCAAAGCGCTCGACAAAGAGCGCGCCTTCGACCGTGCGCCTGACCAGCACGTTGCGCTTGTCGAGCTCGTCGCGGTGGCGCGACACCAGTTTCAGCGCCCCCATCGTATCGAGCGCACGGGTGATCACCGGCTTGGTGACGTTGAGTCGGGCGGCTAACCCCCGCACCGTGTGCGGCGGCGGATCGAGATAGATGGTGAACAGGATCGCCGTCTGGCGCATAGTGAGATCGGGCGCGTCGTCACGCACCTCGGATAACACCACCTGTTGCCATAGTCGCAAGGCCTGGCTTGGACGCATGATAATCGACATCCGTCCAGCATGACGGAAAATTGTTTCGGTTCCGTTTCAGTCAATACCTTCGTCGGCTATGCCCGAGAATCAGCCGTAGCGGTTCGAAATGACCTGCTCCAGCGCCCGGATGCCTTGCGCTTCGCCACCGGCAAGGCCGTGCGGGCGGTCGAACGGGTTCCAGGCGAAGATGTCGACATGCGCCCAGCCGGCGGTCTTTTCCACGAAGCGCTTCAGGAAAAGCGCCGCGGTGATCGAGCCGGCGAAACCGTCCGACGTGACGTTGTTGATGTTGGCCACCTTCGACGCCAGCTTGGCGTCATAGGGCTTCCACAACGGCATGCGCCATAGCGGATCCTCGACCGCAACGGAGGCGTCCGCCAGCTCGGATGCAAGCGCCTCGTCACCGGTGTAGAACGGCGGCAGGTCGGGACCGAGCGCAACACGGGCAGCGCCTGTCAGCGTCGCCATATCGACCAGCATCTGCGGCTCTTCGTCGTCGGCCAAGGCCAAGGCATCGGCGAGCACCAGCCGTCCTTCGGCGTCGGTGTTGCCGATTTCGACGGTGATGCCCTTGCGGCTCACCAGCACGTCGCCTGGCCGGAAGGCGTTGCCGGCTATCGAATTCTCGACAGCCGGGATGAGCACGCGAAGCCGGACCTTCAGCCCGGTGGCCATGATCATGGAAGCGAGGCCCAGCACGTTGGCAGCGCCGCCCATGTCCTTCTTCATCAAAAGCATGCCCGAGGACGGCTTGATGTCGAGACCGCCTGTATCGAAGCAGACGCCCTTGCCGACCAGCGTTATCCTGGGGGCATTGTTCGGCCCCCAAATCATGTCGATCAGGCGCGGCGCGTCGGCAGAAGCCCGACCGACGGCGTGGATCATCGGAAAGTTGGCGGTAAGAAGATCGTCGCCTTTGGTCACCGATAATTCGGCCTTGTGCGTCGCGGCCAAGGTTCGGGCGGCTTTTTCCAGCTGATCGGGGCCCATATCGCTGGTCGGCGTGTTGACCAGATCGCGCGCCAGGAAAACTCCATTGGCGATGCGGCGGATGCGGGCAATGTCGGTGCCTGCCGGCAGCGCGAGGCGAAGCGTCTTGCCTGGCTTCTTGCCGTAGCGGGTGAAGACATAGCCGCCGAGCGCTACGGCGAGTGCCGTAAGCTCCGGCTTGGCCGGTGCGGACGCAAAATGCCACTCGCCTTCGGGCAAGGCTCTCGCTAGTGCGCCGATGGCCAGTGCGCCCTCGCCATCACCGGTGCCGAACAGGGCTCCGGCAATCGCGCCGTTGTCGCCAGGCACGATCAGCGTCCTGCCGGCCTCGCCGGAAAAGCCGTTGGCCTTGGCCCAGGCGACCGACGATGGCGCAAGGCCCGCCGCCGCCAGAGCATCCTTCGCCACCAGATGGACCGGCAGCGCATTGCTCAATTCTTTCTCGACGAGTTCGACAGGCATTCGCTGGCCTCCGGCTTCCGAGTCGGCGTTTCTTAACTCTCCGTTAGGGTTAACAGAATATTTCTGCGGGAGGAAAGATGACCTCGCAAATGGTCACGCGCATGAACGGAGCCCTGGTGCCGATGCCGACCAACCGCAGGATGAACGCCAGCGCAAATAGGCTGATCAGCACGGCGTTGATGATGGCGCTTGCCGCAGGCGTCGCCGGCTGCGGAACCAGCAAATTGACGACTGGCTCGATTTCTCGTCCAAGCGGCAAGCCGCTGGAAACAATGTCGGCGGGCGAACTGCACAACGCTACGATGGCGCTCGGCCAGTCCTATTCGAAAAACCCCAGCGACAAGCGGATCGCGACAAATTATGCCGCGGCGCTGCAGATGGACGGCGACGCAGACCAATCGCTTGCGGTGATGCGCAAGCTGGCGATCGCCCTGCCGAAGGACCGCGACGTGCTCGCCGCCTATGGCAAGGCGCTTGCCGCCAACGGACAGTTCGAACCGGCTCTCGATGCCGTGCGCCGCGCCCAGACGCCCGAATATCCTGACTGGAAACTGGTATCGGCGGAAGCTGCTATTCTCGACCAGCTCGGCCAGAAGGACGAGGCGCGCCAAGGCTATCGCAAGGCGCTTGACCTCAGGCCGAACGAACCGTCGATCCTTTCCAATCTCGGCATGTCGTACGTGCTGGAAGGTGATTTGCGCACGGCCGAAACCTATATGCGCTCAGCCGCCCAGCAGCCGAATGCAGATAGCCGCGTCCGCCAGAACCTTGCGCTGGTCGTCGGTCTGCAAGGCCGTTTCGACGAGGCTGAGAAGATCGCCTCGCAAGAGCTGTCGCAGGATCAGGCGCAGGCTAACGTCGCTTACCTTCGCCAGATGCTGGCGCAGCAGAATGCCTGGAGCCAGCTCAAGGACCAGGACAAGGCAAAGCCCGCCACCAACTGACCGCTTCGAGCGCCGAACCGGCGCGCGAATTCCGCAACATGTCTAACGCAAAGAGCCGCGCTGCACCGGCAGCGTGGCTCTGAATCGTATCAGCGTTTCTGGCAACGCCGCTGGCGCTACTCGCTGCTGGATTTCGGCTGGTCGCCAAAGATGCCGCGCTGGCTCACCTGGATGCCGGCGGGACCCAGAATGATGGCGAACAGCACCGGCAGGAAGAACAGGATCATCGGCACGGTGAGCTTCGGCGGCAGCGCGGCCGCCTTCTTCTCGGCGGCATTCATGCGCATGTCGCGGCTCTCACTGGCAAGCACCCGCAACGCATGCGCCACGGGCGTGCCGTAGCGCTCGGCCTGAACCAACGCCTGGGACACCGACCTGACGGATTCCAGGCCAGTTCGGCTTGCAAGGTTCTCATAGGCCTGCTTGCGCTCCTGCAGATAGGAAAGCTCGGCGTTTGTCAGGATGAATTCTTCCGCCAATGCCACCGATTGCGCGCCGATCTCATCGGCGACCTTGCGAAGCGCCGCTTCCACCGACATGCCGGACTCGACGCATATCAGCAACAGGTCGAGCGCGTCCGGCCACGCCATCTGAATCGATTGCTTGCGCTTGGTAGCGCGGTTGTTGACGTAGAGCACCGGCGCGTAGAATCCCGCATAGGCTACCACGATGCACACGAACAGCTTCACGAAAAGCGGCTGCTCGGGCAATCCGCCGAGCACGAACAGATACATCGCCGCCAATGCAAAGCCGATGAAGGGCAGGACGAGACGGAAGAAAAGGAAGCGCGTCAGCGGATTTTGCCCGCGAAAACCTGCCACTTTCAATTTCTGCAAGGTACCTTCATCCGCCAGCGCACGCCTGAGATCCAGGCGATCGACAATATTGCGCATGCCGACCGACTGTTCTTCGCGCAGGCCCTTGCGGCGGCGGTCGGCTTCGACTGCCAGCCGCGCGCGCTGCTTGGCGCGCAGCTCATCGCGCTCCAGCGCTACGGATTTCATGCGCGCCTTGAGCTGGTTCCCGCCAAAAGCGGGCAGCAGCGTGAAGACGGTCGCAAACACCGCGATGCCGACCAGCAGTGCGATCAGCAGGGACGGGTCGGTGAGAGTTCTGATGACGTGATCGGTCATACGCGAGTCCTAGACTTCGAAATTCATCATCTTGCGCATTACCAGGACGCCCATCGACATCCAGATGCCGGAACAACCGAGGATCAGATGGCCGGTGCTGGTGATGAAGAGGGGCATGATGTAGTTCGGGCTCGTCAAATAGACGAGAAAGGCGACGACGAAAGGCAACGCGCCGATGATCACGGCGGATGCCTTGGCTTCCATGGACAATGCCTGGACCTTGGCTTTCATTTTCTTGCGGTCGCGAAGCACGCGCGAAAGATTGCCCAGCGCTTCGGAAAGATTGCCGCCGGCCTGAGACTGGATCTGGATGACGATGCCGAAGAAGCTCGCCTCGGTGCACGGCATCGTTTCTGGCATGCGCATGGCCGCGTCGGGGATCGACAAACCCATTTGCTGCGAATCGACTATGCGGCGGAACTCGGTCTTGACCGGCTCGGGGGATTCGTTGGCGATCAGGCGCACGGCGTCGTTCAGCGGCAGGCCGGATTTTACCGCACGCACGATGATATCGAGCGCGTTCGGAAATTCGTTGAGGAACGCCTTGACGCGGTGCGCGCGGCGAAACGAGACGAACCAGCGGGGCAGACCCAAGACGCCGACCAGCAGCGCAGCCGGCAAGACCAGCAGCGGTGCGCCGATGAAATAAACAAGAGCCGTCAAGACGACGCCGCAGACCGCCGAGTAGACATAGAAGCGCTCGAGCGAGATCTTCATGCCGGCCTGACGGATTTGGATCTTCAGCGGTGGTTTCTTGACCAGGCTCTGATTGGACTTTTGCTTTTGATCGAGATCCTTCAGCGAATCCTGGACGGACTTGCGACGCTTGGCCGCTTCCGCCACGCGATCGCGCGACGCCTTGACGACGGATCGATCCGTCTCGGCGGTCTTGATCGATTCAAGCCGCTTGCCGACCTGCTTCTCGGTGCTGATCCGGTTGAACAGGAAAGCATAGGCCACAGCGCCGGCGCTGAAGCCGGCGAGCACAACGAATGCCAATACGGTGCCGTCAATTCCGAACATCGACCCTGGCCCCCACGCTTCCAGACGGATCAATCAGCGCGTTTCTCCATCGCCTCGAGCGCAACCGCGAGGCGCTGCTCCTCACCGTAGTAGCGGGCGCGCTCCCAGAAATGCGGACGGCCGATCCCAGTCGACACGTGCTCGCCCAGCAGCCTGCCGTTCGCGTCCTCGCCCTTGATGTTATAGAGAACGATGTCCTGGGTGATGATGACGTCACCTTCCATGCCGATCACCTCGGTGATGTGGGTGATACGCCGCGATCCGTCGCGCAGGCGTGCAGCCTGTATGATCACGTCGACGGAGCCGACGACGATTTCGCGCACGGTTTTTTGCGGCAGCGTATAGCCGCCCATGGCGATCATCGACTCTATACGGTTGAGGCATTCGCGCGGGCTGTTCGAGTGGATCGTTCCCATCGAGCCGTCATGGCCGGTGTTCATCGCCTGCAGCAGGTCGAACACTTCGGGTCCGCGCACTTCGCCGACGATAATACGTTCGGGGCGCATGCGCAGACAGTTCTTGACCAGGTCGCGCATGGTCACTTCGCCCTCGCCTTCGAGGTTGGGCGGACGGGTTTCGAGACGCACCACATGCGGCTGCTGCAATTGCAGCTCAGCTGAGTCCTCGCAGGTGATGACGCGTTCTTCGCGGTCGATATAGTTGGTCAGGCAATTGAGCAGCGTCGTCTTGCCTGAGCCGGTACCGCCCGAGATGACAATGTTGCAGCGGACACGCCCGATGATCTTGAGAATCTCGGCCCCTTGCGGAGAAATCGAGCCGAACTTGACCAGCTGGTCGAGCGTCAGCTTGTCCTTCTTGAACTTGCGGATGGTAAGTGCGGTGCCGTCGATAGCCAGGGGCGGTGCGATGACGTTGACACGGGAGCCATCAGGAAGACGCGCATCGCAGATCGGGCTTGATTCATCGACGCGGCGGCCAACCTGGCTGACGATACGCTGGCAGATGTTGAGGAGCTGCTGGTTGTCGCGGAAACGGATGCCGGTCTGCTCGACCTTGCCGTTGACTTCGATGTAGACGTTCTTGGAGCCATTGACCATGATGTCGGCAATATCGTCGCGGGCAAGCAGTGGCTCCAGCGGCCCGTAGCCCAAAACGTCGTTGCAGATATCCTCGAGAAGCTCTTCCTGCTCGGCGATGGACATCGCGAAATTCTTGATCGCGATGATGTCGTTGACAATGTCGCGGATTTCCTCGCGCGCGCTTTCGGGATCGAGTTTGGCGAGCTGCGACAGATCTATCGTATCGATGAGTGCGGCGAAGACCTGGCTTTTGGTGTCGTAGTAGGTTTCGCTCTTTTGGCGCTGGATACTTTTCGGCTCCGGGGCCAATGGCGGCGGCTCGACCGCACGGCGAACCGCCGGCGCGGCAGGCGCGCCGGATGGCGGCAGCGCCGCCGACCTGGCAGTTACAGCCGCTTCCACAGGGTTCGCGGCCGCCGGCGCAGCAGGTGCGGGTGCTGGCTGACGGAATTCCGGAATGGTCCGGTTGCCGTCGTCGCTGCCTCTTTTACCAAACATGATCGCTTACCAATTCCACCGCTGAGGCATCACTTCTTGTTGCGCGAAAGCTTGCCGATCAGATTGCCGAGGCCAGCCTTTTTCTTCACTTTGATTTCGCTGCGCCCTGTCAGCACATGGGCGATCTCGTTGATCGTGGCGACAACCGGACTCTTGGCATCCATCTCACCGAGCATACGTCCGTTGTTGGCAGCATTTCCGAACAAAAGCGGCTCGAACGGGATGACCGACATCGGCGAAAGGCCGAGCGATTCGGAGAAGTCGGACGGCGTAATCTCAGGACGTTTCGGCACACCGGCCTGGTTGATCACAAGCTTTGGCGCGGGATCGTTCGGACGAAGCCGCTTCAGCATGTCGACCAGGTTCTTCGTGTTGCGCAGATTGGCCAGTTCGGGCGTCGCCGTGATGACGATCTCGTCGGCCTTGACCAGCGTGTTCTTGGTCCAGCCGGCCCACACGTGGGGAACATCGAGCACGAGGAGCGGCGCGCTACGCTGGGCTATGTCGATAAGCTGGGTGAAGGCGTCGGGATCGAAATCGTAGACCCGCTCCAGCGTCGAAGGGGCCGCAAGCAGCGACAGGTGCTCGGCGCATTGGGCGAGCAGCCGGTCGAGATAGACCTCGTCGACGCGTTCCGGCGAGAAGACTGCCTCGGCAATGCCTTGCGCCGGATCCTGGTCGAAATTGATATTGGCCGTTCCGAAGGCGAGGTCGAGATCGGCGACAACCACTTCGGATTTGAAAAGGGACGACATGGCCCAGGCCACATTATGGGCTATGGTCGAGGAGCCGACGCCGCCTTTGGCGCCGATGAAGGCAATCGAGCGGCCGATCGGCTCAGCTTCCGGATCAACGAAGATCGAAGACACCACGCTGACGATGTCGGCCATCGATACGGGCGCGATGACATACTCGGAAATGCCCGAACGGATGAGTTCGCGGTACAAGCCGACATCGTTGTAGTGGCCGACAACCACCACCTTGGAGGTCGGGTCACAATGCCCGGAGAGCTGGGCGAGTTGTTCCAGCAACAGCTTCGGCTCGCTGCGCGATTCAAGCAGGATCAGGTTCGGTGTCGGCGCCGACTGATAGAATTCGATAGCGGTAGGGATGCCCCCCATATGCACTTTCAGATGGGCCTTGGCCATGCGGCGATCCTCGCCGGCGCGCTCGACCGGATTGGCTACGCCTTCGGTCTCGCAAAATGCCTGGATCGAAATGCGCGGGATCGGCCGCAACGCCTGCATCGCGGCAATATCCTGCTCCGAGGTTTCGCCGCCCGGTACCTCTGTGTCGTAGGCAAGATTGCTCATTGTCATCACTTTCCGTGACTTGCGCGGCTTAGGGTTTGTTGAGCCTCAACACTCGTTAATATTCGACTTCCGAATTGCCGAGGAATTCGTCCGAAATACCTCTGTCACGATAGACGTCGATCACCGCGCTCCGATTTGCCGCGTCGATGGGTGTCTGTTTGCGCGGTCCGATCAGATCGACCGGATTGGCCATCTGGGCGGCAAGGTTGTTTTGGTACGAACAGCCGAAATCGGCATAGTGCTTGTTTTCCGAAGTCTCCAGCAGGTCTTCGGGCCAGCGCCCGCATTTATCCGTCTGAGCCTTCACCGAGACGTAGGCGACACGGACCGGGGCGGACGCTTCGACCGAACCGGATTGATAGGACCGCATGGCGATCCGCTTCCGGCTGATGCCGCTGGCCATGGCAAGCCTGGCGAAATCGCGGCCGGCGGCGGCCGCCGCGATTTCGTTGGCCGAACCGCTCGGAATCTCGATCGTCAGCACCGGAGCCGCGCTCCTGTCGTATCCGTCCAGGAAGCCCAGGAGCGTGTCGCGCTGGGATCTGGTCATGCCACGGTCGCCGGCGCCGACCGGAAGGTCGATCTTCTGTATCTTCTCGGCTATGACGATCGGATGGGTGGTGCGATAATCGTCCGGTATGGCACCCACCGTGACGCTGTCGCGATTGGCGCAGCCGGCCAGCAATGCCGCCACCGCGATCGCCATAATGGGAACGGCCGGCCGCCAGATTCGCGAATGGACCGACCGCGTCGCGGTGATCGCCCGTGCCTTCGATGCTGCCTTAGACATGACCGCTTCCCCGCTTACTTGTAGATGAAGCCGACAACGCCGTGGTAACGGCCGTTGGGCTTGTCGGTCTGCATGGTGCCGTAGACACGGTTGACGCGGCCAAGGAAAATGCCGGCACCATCGCTGGCGGCGTTGAAATTGTCATCCGGCTTGGCAAGATCGTTGCGCGCCACCGGCTTCACCAGATACGGCGTAATGATGATGACGAGCTCGGTCTCGTTGCGAACGAAATCCCTGCTGCGGAACAGCGCGCCAAGCACTGGAATCTTTGTCAGACCGGGCAAGCCGTTGACGGCTTGCCTGAGATCATCGCGGACAAGGCCGGCAATCATCATCGAGCCGCCCGAAGGCAGTTCCACTGTTGTGTCGGCCAAGCGCTTGCGGAGCGACAGGGCGTTCATGCCGGGGCTTGTTACGCCTTCGGACAAAGATACTGATCCCTCCGTTGTCGGCTCGGAGACCGAGGTCCTGACCTTCAGGCTGATGCGGCCGGGAGACAGCACCACCGGCTGGAATTCCAGGCCAATGCCATATTCGATCTTCTCGATTGAATAGGTCTTCAGACCTGTCTGGTTATCGTTGGATACGGCTTGGGAAACGCTGGTCACCATATTGTATTCACCGCCGACCTTGAAGGTCGCCTTCTCGCCGGATACCGCTGTCAGTGTTGGCTCGGCCAGGGTTTTCATGACGCCTGACTGTTCCATGGCGTTGATGTAGGCCTGCAGCGTCGAGCTGCCGATGGCGAGGCCCGAGTTCGACAGCGACTTGCCCAAACCGGTGAAATTGTCGCTTACCGCACCCCAGCTGATGCCGTTGCTGCTGCCGCTGCCCATCATATTGACGCCGAGCTGCTTCATCACCGAGCGGCTGACTTCCGCAACCGTCACCTTCAGCGTGACCTGGTCGTCGCCGATGATCTGCAGCAGGTTGACGATCTGGCTGACGCGACGCTCGGCATCCGGGTTGTCAATGGCGACGCCAGCCTCGGCCGAACCGCCGGCGGCAGTCTGCGAATATTGTCCCGTGGTCGCTTCACCGCCCGACACGAAGATGGTGGCCAGCTGTTCCGCCCGCTTGGCATCCAGGGGCGTGTCCACGGTTCCGGTCAGAACGACATTGTCGTTCAGGAGTTCGACTTTGACGGTCGATGACGGGATGAAGCGCCTGATATAGTCCTCCAGCCCGGCAACATCGCGTTCGACCGCCAGATCAAGGCTGACGATCTGCTCGCCATTCGGGCCAAAGACGAAGATGTTGGTCTCGCCGACCGCCTTTCCGAACAGATAGATGCGCCTGGCAGTGCGGGTCACCGCGTCGGCTACAGCTGGGTTGGCGACGAGAATATCGTAGGCATCGCTCGGCAGGTCGATGACCACCGATTTGTTCAGTCCGAGCTTGACCCGCTGGGTGGCGGTCGAAGCCGTGACCCTGGCGTTGTCGCCTGCTGCGCTGGCACAGAGAACGCCATATGCATTCGTTCCAAGGAAAAGCAGGCCGATCGCCGCAGCCAGCGTGACCGGCAATTTGGTTTTTAGCCTCATTTCCTCGCCCCCACTTCGGAAACTTCGCCCGACTTGATCAACCGCACGGTTCCGCGCCGGCCATTGCCGGAAACCAGGTAATCGGCTTCGCCCACATTCTTGTCCTGACTGTCCTTGATCGAGCGCAGCGCCAATGTCAGGCGATCCGCCATCTGCTGTGCGACGGTGATGATCTCGGACTGCTGCGGCGTCAGTTCCAGGGTGGCGGTCTGGCCAACCCTGGTCTTCTTACCTTCCTCGTCCTCCTGAATGGTCTGGTCGATCGCCAGGACGCGAATGTTCTTCAGGATAGTTTCGGTCGTGAAGCCCGGACCACCGCCATTGGCGGGATCGGCTCTGCGGGTCATGATGACGTCGACGAAATCGTTGGGAAGAATAAAGCCACCGGCCGAGGTGTCGGCCGAGATGCTTGTGGCAACGGCCCGCATGCCGGAGGGCAGGATCGACGACATGAAGCTTTGCCCTTCACCGATCAGCTTCGAGCGCCGCAGCGGCTCGCCGGCGTAGAGCGCCACGCGAGCGACGGCGCCCTTCAGCTTGTCCAGCGCTTCAGGCTCGGCGGCGCGGGTGATGAAATTTGCGTTGATGCCTGCGGACGGCCATGACTCCCAGGAAATGTTGTTTTCAAGCGGACTGCCCATCGGAACGTCGCCGGAAAGAACAAGCACATCCTGCAGCGCGATCGCCGGCGCCTGAGGACCGGAATCGACAACCGGAGGCGGCGGAGCCACGACCATGTTCTTCGCGACATAGCCTGCACCACCGGCCGCGGCTATCGCCACGCTCAGAATAATCAATCGGGATGCTGGCATCTGTCCGAACCTCGCCTTGGCAAACCACGTAGCCAAGCGGGACTTTGCAGCGGCAATCGTCAAAACAAGGTTAATGTTATACTTACGATCGTGATTAATTTAACGTTTACATAAATTGGACCGACAAGCCCGGCCCGAAGGAAAACGTGGCCAACTCGCCTGCTCGGCGCCAATGGCGTAAAGCGAAATTCAGCCCGCCAGCCTGGTAAGTGCCCAGGCCATCAACGGCGAGTCGGAATAGGTGAGCAGACCGCCAATGCCAAGCGCAATGCCGTACGGAACGCCGGTCGCCTCATCGGCGAAATGGCGCAGGAACGGATTGTGGCTTGTGACGGCGGCAAGCGGCGATTTTCGATAGGCGAGGATGGCTAGCGTCAGCAGGCCGCCGATGAATGTCGAGGCGACGAGGTATTCGATGAGATGGATGTTCAGTCCCATCCACATGGCAGTGGCAGCCAGAAGCTTGGCGTCGCCGCCGCCCATGCCGCCCAGCGCGAACAGGCCGAACGTCACCGCGAGAACCAGGCCGGCGGCGGCGAAATGCCAGCCATAGGTGGCCCAGTCCATGCCGGTCAAAGGCGCAACCAAGGCGAAGACAACCACAAGCAACACCGGCACGCGATTGGCGATCGTCATCGAAAGCATGTCGGAGATCGCGGCAAAAAGCATGCAGAACGGAAACACGACGAAGATCACGGCTTCAAGCATCGGCGCGCCTATGACCCAATTGCATCTGGCCCCAGCCTAATCCTATTCGATTAACGACTGATGAGGCCTAAATTTCAAATCATACCAGGACTAAATAAGGGCCGCCAGTGCGGCGGCCCTTATTTCAGAACAACCGAACCCGTTACGGTCAGCTACCGTTCACCTTAGTGGAGATGGCGGTGAACTTGGCGTTCAGCGAGTTGCCGAGCTGGCCGGCGCCGACCATGATGGCGAGTGCGATAAGAGCGGCGATCAGACCGTATTCGATAGCGGTCGCGCCGGATTCGTCCTTCACAAAACGTGCGATGAGGTTAGACATTCGAGCTCCTACTCCAATTGTTACAGCACTTCCGTCAACTTCTCTTGGTGGCTGATCGGATACTGCGAATCTAAGGAGAAGCTGTTTCAATCGGCTTAATAAACAGGCTTACCGATTCCTTTCCCGCTTCGACGAGATTGCGTGGTTAACCCAGAACTAAAATACCCGCCGCTAGGCGCCCGGGCTGACAAAAGGCGCAAAAGGCGCAATTCGGCAAAGACGTTCCAGCCGTGCCGGCTAGGCCCAATGCCGGTTCCGGCTTGATCCTGAACTCCAGCCGCTTAACGGTTGGTTCACCAATCTCGTTCATGTTCCGTTGAACAGTTTGCCAGGGGGCGCCTCAATGGCCGGGCCGAGATCATCATTTCCAGTTGCCGTGCTTTTTGCCGCAGCGGCTTTCGCCTTTCCAGCCAAGGCCGGCGCCGGCATCGAGGTGACGATGAACCAGGCAAAGATCATCAAATTGTCGCGCGCCGCCGATACGATTGTCGTCGGCAATCCGGCGATCGCCGACGCCTCCGTGCAGGACGCATCGACGATCGTACTGACCGGCAAGGGATTTGGCGTCACCAATCTCGTCGTCCTCGACCAGGAGGGTAACCCGATCGTCGATGAGCAAATAACCGTCGTGCGCCAGGCAGCGTCGTCGGTGCGCATCTATCGGCGTTCCGAAGTACAGACCATGTCCTGCGCGCCATATTGCGAAAGCTCGTATAAGAGCGATGCCGAGAAGGCCTCTGAAGCCGAAATGAGCGCCGGGCATTAGCTAGCCGACGTGTCCGCCTTTGGCGGGAACGTGCTTCGGTTATCGCCGGGTTAAGGCCTTCCCGTTGAATTTAACGGTCATTCCAACCGGACTTCAATCGGTTCCGACTAAGGGTGGGACCGATACAGAAGCGGCATCGGCGGGCAGAGGACATGAACAAGGCAGGACGAGCAGGTTCTCCAAGACGGTTTTTGGGCGACCGCCGCGGAAGCACGGCGATCGAATTCGCCATGCTTGCAATTCCTTTCGCGCTTCTTGTCTTCGCCATCCTGGAGAGCTGCATTTCTTTTGCCGCACAGGAAGTGATGGCAAACGCCACCGACGACATCGCGCGCCAGCTGCGTACCGGCCAACTAAGACCGGCCGATGTGTCCGGGACCAAGCTGCGGGATATGATCTGCACCAAATTGGAGATCATGGTCGCCAAGACCTGTCCCGGATTGCTGGTGGACTTGCGGGAATATCCGACCTTCGCCGATGCGGCGCTGGCCGGTTTCAAGATTCAGGATGGCGATGTCGTGCTGACCAAGGGCACGAGCACACAGACCTTCACCGTCGCACCTGGCCTGGCGGAGTCGAGAAACATGCTGCGTGTTTTTTACAAATGGCCGGTGATGACCGACTTCATGGCCAAATCGATGGCCAACCTGAAGGACGGCAAAACGCTGCATTTTGCTTCGATCACTTGGCAGAACGAGCCGTTCGACAACTGAACCACGTAGTCGCTTGAAAAGGGCAAAGCCATGATTCGTGCGGGGGCACAGCTGGGCATCGCAGGGATTTGTACAAGAGCAGTCCGGCTTTGCTCGGACCGCCGCGGTATTGCGGCTGTCGAGTTTGCCCTCATCGTGCCTGTCCTGTTGATCATGTACTTTATGACAATGGAGGCCTCGCAAGCCATCGAGACCAGCAAGAAGGTCAGCCGCATCGGCAGCATGGTAGCGGACCTCGTCACGCAGCAGCAGACCGTCAAGGCGGCCGATGTCGATGCCATCATGGCGATCGGCAGTTCCACGCTCCAGCCCTACAACCGCTCGAAACCGAAGATCATTATCACGGCGATACAGGTGACGAACGAGACGACGCCGAAAGTCCTGGTCGTGTGGTCGCGCAAACTGGTCGATGGCGTCTCTAGCGTCGACGCTGTCAAGGATTCCACCACAACGGTCCCGAGCGCGCTCAAGATCAAAGGCACGTTCCTCATTCGGGTCGAAAGCGATCTCGCCTACAAGCCAATCATCACCTGGTCGGCGGACGGCCAAAGCCGGTTCGGGTTGAGCTCGGTCTTCAATTCGATATCGATGGCGGAAACTTATTATCTGCGGCCGCGCAGGAGCCCGACCATTCCGTGCAGCGATTGCTGACGCCTGAAGCCCGCTAACCGGTCTGTTGCTATTGCTTGCGACCGCGGGCCGAGACTAGACGCACGATGGCTGCAGCCAGCACATAGTCCCTCGGACCGGCAACGGTTCGGCGACGATACCGATACGGAACGTTCCGATAACATCGCGCCAATCGGCTCGCGCCAGGTTTGTGCAAGACGCATCCAGCAGCAAAGCCAGTACGGCGGCGAATGCCGTCAGGGCAAGCCTCATGCGAGCTCCGCGCCGCGCATTTCCATCCGCAGATCGACCATGCCGCGATTCGTCTCTCCGGGACCAGCACGCCAAGCCGTGCCGTTGGGTTTCCGAATTGCCAATGGCGGCGCGGAACCCTATGTCTGAGCCAACACACAGGCAATGATGAACCTTTCGATGGCACGCGCCTTCCTTTTTGTCCTCGACTCCTTCGGCATCGGCGGCGCGGCCGATGCCGAACGTTATGGCGACACCGGCTCTAATACGTTCGCACACATCGCGCGGGCCTGCGCAGAAGGCCGCGCCGATCGCGAAGGCCTGCGTGCCGGACCCCTTCTTGTACCAAACATGCTCGCGCTCGGCCTCGGCCAGGCCGCGGCAACGGCGACGGGTTTCAGGTTCGAGAATGCCGGCAGTGCGCCGCTTGCCGCCGCCTTTCACGGCGCGGCCCAAGAGGTTTCGAGCGGCAAGGACACGCCATCGGGCCATTGGGAAATAGCCGGCCTGCCGGTCCGTTTCGACTGGGGTTACTTCCCAGACAAGATTCCCGCCTTTCCGGCCGAGTTGACCGACGCAATGGTGCGTGAAGGGAAGGTGCCTGGCATCCTCGGCAATTGCCATGCTCCGGGCACCGAGATTATCGAACGGTTCGGCGAAGGCCATATCCGCACCGGCAAGCCGATCTGCTACACCTCGATCGACTCCGTCCTGCAGATCGCCGCGCATGAGGTTCATTTCGGCCTGGAACGGCTTTACGAGTTCTGCAAAGTGGTGCGCAGGCTCGTCGATCCGCTGAATATCGGCCGCGTCATCGCGAGGCCGTTTATCGGTGAAACCGCCGCCACGTTCGAGCGAACGCATAATCGTCGCGACTATGCCGTACCGCCGCCGGAACCGACGCTGCTCGATCGGCTGACGGCGCGCGGCAGCCGGGTTATCGCGATCGGCAAGATCGGCGACATTTTCGCCCATCGGGGGATCTCGGAAGTCCGCAAGGCTGCCGGCAACATGGCGATGTTCGACAAAACGCTTGGTGCCATGGAAGACGCCCGCGACGGCGACCTCGTCTTCGCGAACTTTGTCGACTTCGACACCGAGTTCGGGCATCGGCGCGACGTTGCGGGATATGCCGCCGCACTCGAAGCTTTCGACCGGCGCCTGCCCGAGGCATTCGCACGGCTGAGGCCAGGCGATCTGCTCATTTTGACCGCCGATCACGGCAACGATCCGACGTGGCGCGGCACCGACCACACGCGCGAGCGTATTCCGATTATCGGGACACGGCCGGGTTTCAAAGGCGCAGAGATCGGACTGAGGACAACATTTGCCGACATCGGCGAAACCGTGGCCGAACATCTCGGGCTGGCGCGCGGCCGTCACGGCACCTCCTTCCATGCCACGATAGGTGGCCATGCCTGAGCTGCCGGAGGTAGAGACAGTCAGGCGCGGTCTGCAGCCGGCCCTTGAAGGTGCCCGCATTGTCGGTGTCGAGGCACGCCGGCCGGATTTGCGGTTTCCGTTCCCCGAGAGATTTTCGGAGCGGCTGACCGGCAAGACGATTGCGGCGCTCGGCCGCCGTGCCAAATATCTGACAATGCACATGGACAACGGCCCGGTTCTGATCTGCCATCTCGGCATGTCGGGTTCGTTTCGCATCGAAACGGCCGACGAGAGCGCAACGCCCGGCGCGTTCCACCACGAACGTTCGAAAAACACTGCTCACGATCACGTCGTCTTCGACATCGCATCCCCTGCCGGCGTCCGCTCTCGCGTGATCTTCAACGACCCGCGCCGCTTCGGGTTCATGCTGTTTTCGGAAGGCGAGCCCGACATGCATCCGATGCTGGCGGGATTAGGCGTCGAGCCTACAGGCAACGCACTGGACGGCGCGCTGCTCGCTTCGTTGCTGAAAGGTCGCAAGTCACCGCTGAAAGCGGCACTTCTGGACCAGAGGCTGATTGCCGGGCTAGGCAATATCTACGTCTCGGAAGCGCTTTGGCGGGCCGGCCTGTCGCCGCTGCGCGAAGCGGGCACCCTCGCGAGAGCCGGCAAGAAAGCCAAAGAGCAGAGCGAACGCCTGGCCGAAGCAATCCGCTCGGTCGTCGCCGATGCGATCGCCGCCGGCGGCTCGTCGTTGCGCGATTATATGCAGACCGATGGATCGCTGGGCTACTTCCAGCATTCCTTCGCGGTTTACGATCGCGAGGGGGAAGCCTGCTCCAAGCCTGGTTGTGGCGGCCACATCGAGCGTATCGTGCAAAGCGGTCGTTCGACTTTCCACTGCCGGGCCTGTCAGGCTTGAACCAGAAGCGAGGAGGAGCAAAGCATGGGCTATGAAACCATCATCGTCGAAACCCGCGGCAAGGTCGGGCTGATTACGCTGAACCGGCCGCAGGCGCTCAACGCGCTGAATTCACAAGTGCTGGCGGAACTGGTCGCGTCGGTGAATAGCATGGGCGCCAATGCCGACATCGGCGCCATGGTCATCACTGGTTCGGAAAAGGCTTTCGCGGCAGGTGCCGATATCAAGGAAATGCAGTCCATCTCCTATGTGGATGCCTATCTGCAGGATTTCTTCGTCGGCTGGGAAGAATTTACGCGGGCACGAAAGCCGATCATCGCGGCGGTGGCGGGCTATGCGCTGGGGGGCGGCTGCGAACTGGCGATGATGTGCGACTTCATCATCGCCGCCGACACCGCCAAGTTTGGCCAACCCGAGATCACGCTGGGCGTCATGCCCGGCATGGGCGGATCGCAGCGCCTGACCCGCTTTGTCGGCAAGTCAAAGGCGATGGATATGTGCCTGACGGGTCGAATGATGGACGCAGCCGAGGCCGAGCGTTCCGGCCTTGTCTCGCGCGTGGTGCCAGCCGGCGAGTTGATCGAGGAAGCGCTTAAGGCAGCGTCCAAGATCGCTGGTTTTTCCTTGCCGTCGGTGATGATGGCAAAGGAGGCCGTCAACCGCGCCTATGAGACGACGCTCACCGAGGGTCTGCGGTTCGAGCGCCGGCTGTTTCATTCGCTGTTTGCGCTGGATGACCAGAAGGAAGGCATGGCGGCCTTCACCGGCAAGCGGAAGCCGAATTTCACGAACCGATGAGATGACGAAGGCGCCGGTCAAAAAGAAAGCGCTGCAGCGTTGACGCGCCGGAAAAGCTGAACTATAAGCCGCACCAATCGAGGCGGCCCTGTGGCTGCCCGTTTGTTTTTTGCGCCCTGCGGTATCCCGCAAGCGCCCACCAGATCAGAAGAGAGGCACCATGGCCAATACATCCTCGGCCAAAAAGGCAACGCGCAAGATCGCCCGTCGCGCAGCGATCAACAAGAACCGCCGCTCCCGCGTCCGGACCTACATCCGCCAGGTCGAAGAGGCGCTCGCGGCTGGCGACAAGGCGGCCGCACAGGCTGCCTTCAAGGTGGCCGAGCCGGAATTGATGCGCGCCGCGACCAAGGGCGTGGTGCACAAGAACACGGCATCGCGCAAGGTGTCGCGGTTGGCCCAACGGGTCAAGGTGCTGTCAGCCTGATATATCCATTCCTGAACTGCGCTTCTTCAAACCCGGCCAATCGCGCCGGGTTTTTTCGTTTGCCGGCAAGTACTTAAAAGAAAGCCCGCAAAATGGCGCTCCGCGAGCATTTCAAAGTTCGAAATGCTTTGCCGGCATATACATGCCCGCTCATATTCGGAGCCTCCGAAACCGCCAATACGAAAATTTCCGAGCGTCACAGATTACCTTTTCTTTTCAGAAGCTTACCGATGGTGATCCACAGCTTGTTCACATCAGCTGCGGCCGATAGGCGACAATTGGCTGTCAAGTGAATTATTTCAGAAAATTTCGCGTTGTGTGGCCTTTTTCATATTCGCCGGAAAAGGGTTTGAATCACAATGGCTTTGTCAAAATCAACTGTTGCAGCATGGCGTTCGAAACGTCCCTTGCTAGTCAGATTCCTTAAAAATCCGTTAGGGGTGGCCTTGCCCTATCCACAGCGATTTCGGTAATGTCTGTCCATCGAAGGGACGGGCCCTTGGCCCTTGACCAGCCTGAAACCGGCCAGCTCAAATTGGCAGAGTTTACACCGCGGATTCAACTCCGCGGACGGGGTTGGTTTGTCTTTTCGATACGGTAGGGGACTGGCGTAATTGTACATGGCAGGTCGACGGTGCGCCGGCGGTTTTTCGCCGGACGGCATTTTGTTGCCCTGACATGACCAAAGCGGATCGGCTCTTCGGCGCCGGACCGACAACGAGGCGATTCATCAGCCGGCGGCGGCGATGGTGTCGCAGCGAAGACACGGTCGCCGGAAACATGGATGCAGGAGGCGCATCCCCGGCGGAAAACAGGTACAAGAGACAAGGAACTCGATCATGCAGAGCGGCGGCATCGAAAGGGAGCTTACAGGCGACCTCCCATTTCCTGGAACGTTAATCGGAAGGAACGACATGGCGGCTTCCAATGAAGCTGAACAGAAGTTCGATCGGGTCAAGGCCCAGTTGAAGGCGCGTCTGGGAACCGAGGTCTATTCGAGCTGGTTCGGGCGCATGAAGGTCGCTGAATCCTCTAAGGGCATTGTCCGCATCTCAGTGCCAACCGCATTCCTGCGTTCATGGATCAACGGCCACTATCTCGATCTCATCACCGAGTTGTGGAAGCACGAGGATCCGGAGATCCTCAAGATCGAGATCGTGGTTCGCACCGCCACACGGCAGGGCCGCAACAGCGTCGAGCCAGAAGTGGCCCCGGCGCGCAAGATGACCAGGCAGACGCAAACCGCGCTCTCTGCGGGCACGGCGAGCCCCAGTAGGGTCGAACGGGTCCCGGTACCCCGCCCGGGGATGCCGGCAGAAACCGAGTTCCGGCACAATGTTCTCGGTTCGCCACTCGATCCACGCTATACTTTCACCTCCTTCATCGAAGGACCATCGAACCGAGTGGCTTTTGCCGCCGCCAAGGCGGTCGCGGAATCGCAGTCGAGCGCGGTGCGTTTCAATCCGCTCTTTCTTCACGCGACGGTCGGGCTGGGCAAAACGCACCTGTTGCAGGCGATCGCCGCAGAATCGCTGAAGCAGAATCCGAAATCGCGGGTCGTCTATCTGACGGCTGAATATTTCATGTGGCGGTTCGCCACCGCGATCCGCGACAACAACGCACTGACGCTGAAAGAACAGCTGCGCGACATCGACCTCCTCATCATCGACGACATGCAGTTCCTGCAGGGCAAGTCGATCCAGCACGAATTCTGCCATTTGATCAACATGCTGCTCGACAGCGCCAAGCAAGTGGTGGTCGCTGCCGACCGGCCGCCGTCGGAATTGGAGTCGCTGGAGCCACGCGTCCGCTCGCGCCTCAACGGCGGCGTCGCGCTGGAAATGTCAGCCCCGGATTTCGCCATGCGTATCGGTATGCTCAAGCTCAGGCTTGCCACCGCCAAGCTCGACGATGCGTCGCTCGATATTTCCGAAGAGATCCTCAACCACGTCGCCCGCACGGTGACCGGCAGCGGACGCGAGCTCGAAGGTGCCTTCAACCAGCTTTTGTTTCGCCAATCCTTCGAACCGCAGATCACCATCGACCGCATCGACGAGATCCTTGGCCACATCTATCGTTCGGGCGAACCCAAGCGGGTGCGTATCGAGGACATCCAGCGCATCGTCGCGCGCCACTACAACGTGTCGAAGACCGAACTTCTGTCCAACCGGCGCACACGCACCATCGTCAAGCCACGGCAGGTCGCCATGTATCTGTCGAAGGTGATGACGCCGCGCTCGCTGCCGGAGATCGGGCGGCGGTTCGGCGGTCGTGACCATACGACCGTGCTGCATGCGGTGCGCAAGATCGAGGATCTTTCCGGTGCCGACAACACACTGGCGCAGGAACTCGAATTGCTGAGAAGGCTGATCAACGACCAGGCCTGACGGCCCGAAAAACGCCGGCTCGCGGACTCCGGCCTTTTTATCCCCAGAAAGCCCGTGCAGCCGGTCCGAACCGGTGGCGCGGGCTTGCGTTTGCCGGGTTTTTCCTGTCAGTTTACGCAGATTCTGAGCCTGTTCAGACCTTTCGCGGGGCGCCGCTTGCCGGAGACCCGTTCATTCATTCAAGCGAGCCTGTTTCGTCATGCGTGTTATCCTGGAACGGTCAAATCTCCTGAAGTCGCTCAACCATGTTCACCGCGTGGTCGAGCGGCGCAATACCATTCCGATCCTGTCGAACGTGCTGCTCAGCGCCGAGGGGGCCAGCCTTGAAATGAAGGCGACCGACCTCGACCTGGAGGTGACCGAAGCAACGCCGGCAAAGGTCGAACGTGGCGGGGCGACGACGGTCCCGGCACATCTGCTCTACGACATCGTGCGCAAGCTTGCCGACGGCGCGGAGGTGGCGCTGAAGACCGACGAAGACGGCAACGCCATGACGGTGACGTCGGGGCGCTCGAGCTTCCGCCTGCAATGCCTGCCGCAGTCCGACTTTCCCGAGCTTTCAGCCGGGTCGTTCTCGCATATTTTCCGGCTCGATTCCGTCGGACTAAAGGGCCTCATTGAAAAGACCCAGTTCGCCATCTCGACCGAGGAGACGCGCTATTATCTGAACGGCATTTATCTGCACACGCACGAGGCCGGCGGCAAGCTGAAGCTGCGCTCTGTCGCGACCGACGGCCACCGGCTGGCGCGCGCCGAGATCGATGCGCCGGCAGGCTCTGAGGGCATGCCTGGCGTCATAATCCCGCGAAAGACGGTCAGCGAGCTGCAAAAGCTGGTCGACGATCCCGATGTTGCAGTCACCACCGAGTTGTCCGACACCAAGATCCGTTTCACCATCGGCAGCGTTATCTTGACCTCCAAGCTGATCGACGGCACTTTCCCGGACTACCAGCGCGTCATTCCGACCGGCAACGACAAGAAGCTGATTATCGATCGCCAGAGTTTCGCCGCTGCCGTCGATCGCGTTTCGACCATTTCGTCCGAACGCGGCCGGGCGGTGAAGCTTTCGATCGCCGAAGGGCAGGTCACGCTTGCGGTCAACAACCCGGATTCGGGCAGTGCCACCGAGGAACTGGCGGCCGACTATTCGTCCGATCCGATCGAAATCGGCTTCAACGCCAAATACCTGCTCGACGTTGCCGCGCAACTGACCGGCACGGAGGCGAAGTTCATGCTGGCGGATGCCGGTTCCCCGACGCTGATCCACGACATGGCCGACGAGACCGCGCTCTACGTGCTGATGCCGATGCGGGTGTAGGGCCCGAACGGGGCCATCTTGCTGTCGTGACCAGATCTGCAAAACCGCAGCAGACGTACATAAGTAAGCTCACACTTACGAATTTCCGCAACTATGCGGCGTTGGCAATCGACCTTGATCCCGGTGCTGTGGTTTTCTCCGGCGACAATGGCGCCGGCAAGACCAATCTGCTTGAAGCGATCTCGCTGCTCACGCCGGGCCGCGGCCTGCGCCGCGCACCCTATTCCGAGGTGGCGCGCGAAGGCGGCGACGGTGGCTTTGCGCTGCATGCCCGGCTTGACGGGCCGGAAGGCCAGGTCGAGATCGGTACCGGAATATCGGGCAGCGACGGCGAAGCCGGCCGGCGGGTGCGGATCAACGGCGCGACGGCACGCTCAGCCGAAGACATGCTGGAATGGCTGCGCGTGGTCTGGCTGACACCGGCCATGGACGGCCTGTTCCCCGGGCCGGCTGCCGACCGCCGGCGCTTCCTAGACCGGCTGGTGCTGGCGATCGATCCTGGCCACGGCCAGCGCGCGCTTGACTACGAAAAGGCAATGCGCGGCCGCAACAGACTGCTCGCCGACGGTTCACGCGACGGTGCCTGGTTCGATGCGATCGAGATGCAAATGGCCGAGACCGGCGTGGCAATTGCCGCGGCGCGTGCCGAACTGGTGCGCCTGCTCGCCGCCATGATCGACCGGCTGCCCGGCGACGGACCGTTTCCGCAAGCCGACATCGGCATCTCTGGCGAACTGGAAGGCGAACTCGGTATTTTGCCGGCCGTCGACGTAGAGGAACGGTTCCGTCGTGCGCTTGCCCAGGGGCGCGACCGCGACCGCACCGCCGGACGCACGCTCGACGGCCCGCACCGTTCCGACCTCGTGGTGCGCCACCGGCCCAAGGCGATGCCGGCCGAGCTCTGTTCGACCGGCGAGCAGAAGGCGCTGCTGGTCGGCATTGTCTTGTCGCATGCGCGGCTAACCGGCGAGATGTCGGGCATGACACCGATCCTGCTGCTCGACGAGATCGCCGCCCATCTCGACGGCGGTCGACGGGCGGCCTTGTTCTCGATCCTGGAGGAACTAAACTGCCAGGCCTTCATGACCGGGACCGATGCCGCGTTGTTTGACAGCCTCAAGGGACGCGCGCAATTCCTGACCGTCGATCACGGCACGGTCAGGCCGACCATTTGAATTTCGTCCATGGCGCATTTCTGAGCTGCATGCATTGACGCCTGACAAGTTTTTTCCTCCGTTATATGGTCCGGCGATGATCACAGCCGCCCTCACCGATGAAGAGCTCGAACGCTACGCCCGCCACATCGTGCTGCCCGAGATCGGCGGCGCGGGCCAGCAGCGGCTGAAGCGGGCGCGGGTGCTCGTCATTGGCGCCGGCGGATTGGGAGCGCCGGTGCTCGAATATCTCGCCGCCGCAGGGATTGGCACTCTCGGTATCGTCGACGACGACATCGTTTCGCTTTCCAACCTGCAACGACAAGTGATCCACGCCACGGGCGATGTCGGGGTGGCGAAAACCGACAGCGCCAGAGCGGCGATCATCCGCATCAATCCAAACGTCGTCGTGGAAGAGCACAATTTCAGGCTGACCCTGGACAACGCCCCTACCCTCATTGCCCGTTATGACATCGTCGTTGACGGCTCCGACAATTTCGAGACACGCTACGCGGTGGCCGACGCCTGCGCCGCGGAAAGCCGGCCGCTCGTGCATGCCGCCGTTGGCCGCTTCGACGGCTCGGTCACCGTACTGAAGCCATTCGAAACCGGCCCGGACGGCAAGTTGAACCCAAGCTACCGCGATCTCTTTCCCGAGGCGCCGCCGCCGGGACTGGTGCCATCCTGCGCGGTGGCCGGCATTGTCGGCGCGCTGACCGGGGTCATCGGCACGCTGCAAGCCATGGAAGCGATCAAGCTGATCACCGGGATTGGCGAGCCGCTGGTCGGACGACTGCTGCTCTACGATGCGCTGGCGGCACGCTTCGACACGATCCGCTACAAGCGAACCAGCCCGTGAGCCTGCCTGCCGACGTTTCCATCGTGCAGCTTGCGGCCGATTTCGACTGTTGGGACGAGGTGCTGGCGCTGGTCATGCGGGCCTTCGCCTTTATGGACGGGGTTATTGACCCGCCGTCCTCGGCGCATCGGCTCACCGTTGAAAATCTCAGGGCTAGAGCGCTGGAGGAGACAGCATTCCTGGCGCTGAAGGAAAACGAGATCGTCGGTTGCGTCTTCATCCTGAAGCGCGCAGACGAGCTCTATGTTGGAAAGCTCGCGGTCGAGCCGGTTCTTCAGGGACAAGGCATTGGAAAACAGCTGATGCAGGCCGTCGAAGATCTTGCCCGCAGCCACAACAGGACCGCCATCGAGCTCCAGACCCGGATCGAGCTGACCGGAAATCACGCAGCCTTTGCCCGCCTCGGTTTTCGTGAAACCGAACGGACAGCGCACAAGGGCTACGACCGGCCGACCTCAATCACCATGCGCAAGGCGTTTTCGTAAGCCAAAGCTATCCAACGACGAACGCGCGGTTGCCGCGGCAAGACCGTGCCGGCGTGACGGCAGGTCACGCCCTCAACGGCAGCACGCGGTCGGGCGGGCGATGACCATCGAAGAAGGCGCGGATATTGATGATCACCTTCTCGCCCATGTCGATACGGCCTTCGAGCGTCGCCGAACCCATATGCGGCAACAGCACGACCTTGCCTTTGTGGGCAAGCTTCAGCAGCTTGCTGTTCAGCGCCGGCTCGTGCTCGTAGACGTCGAGGCCGGCGCCGGCGATCTTGCCGTCATGGATGAGCTTGATCAGCGATTCCTCATCGATGATATCTCCGCGCGCGGTGTTGACTATGTAAGCGGACGGTTGCAGAAGCGCCAGCCGCCGTGCCGAAAGCAGATGGAAAGTTGCCGGTGTCGATGGGCAATTGACCGAGATAATGTCCATACGGGCAAGCATCTGGTCGAGGCTTTCCCAATACGTGGCTTCCAACTCGTCCTCGATTGCCGGCAGCACGCGGTGGCGGTTGTGGTAGTGGATCGAGAGGCCAAACGCCTTGGCGCGCCTGGCGACGGCAGTGCCGATGCGACCCATGCCGACAATGCCGAGCCGTTTGCCCCAGATGCGACGGCCGAGCATCCAGGTCGGCGACCATCCCGCCCATTTCTTGTCGCCGGTCAGCACGTTGGCGCCTTCGGCCAGCCGTCGCGGTACGGCCAGCAGCAGCGCCATGGTCATGTCGGCCGTATCTTCGGTCAGCACGTTCGGCGTGTTGGTGACGGTGATGCCTTTCTTGGCCGCTGCCGCAACGTCGATCTTGTCGACGCCATTGCCGAAGTTGGCGATCAGCTTGAGGTTGTCGCCGGCCTGGGCAATCAGCGCCGCGTCGATATTGTCGGTCACAGTCGGCACCAGCACGTCGGCCTCCTTGACCGCCGCCACCAGTTCCGGCTGCGTCATCGGCCTGTCCTCCACATTCAAGCGGGCGTCGAACAACTCGCGCATGCGGGTCTCGACTAGGTCGGGCAACTTGCGCGTGATGACGACGAGGGGCTTCTTTTTGCCTGCCATTGTTTCCTCGAACCCGATCTCGTTGAGACCTCTTTAACCAAGAACGGCGAAACTGAGAGCCGATCGCGGTACCGGTCATCCATGTAACAAGCGGTTCCGCCGAAGACAAAGAAAAATGGGCGCGAAGGCCGATTGGCGGGCGCCGAAAGGAACGAAAGTGTCTGGTTTCGCGTCGCTCCGCCTGACCCTCAGTGCAGCATTCCTCGGCGCTCTCATCCATAGCCCACTGGTGATGGCGCAAAGTGCCGCCGCACCCGCCCAGAGCGTCACGCTCGGACCAAGCGGCTTGCCGCTGCCGCGCTTCGTCAGCCTGAAATCCGGCCGCGTCAACTCGCGCGTTGGGCCGGGCGTCAATTATTCCGTCGACTGGATGTATATGAAGCCAGGCCTGCCGATGGAGATCATCCAGGAGTTCGATACGTGGCGCCGTGTGCGTGATGCCGACGGCTCGGAAGGCTGGATCAATCAGTCGCTGCTTTCGGGCCGTCGCACGGCGATCGTCGCCCCCTGGCAGCGCGGCAAGGACGCTCGCGTCAACCTCCTTGACGACCCGGCAAAAGATGCAGGCGTCATCGCGATCCTCGAACCGGGGGTAATGGGCACGATCAAGTCCTGCGATGGCCAGTGGTGCGAAATGACCTTCGACGGCCATACCGGCTGGCTCGCGCAGTCGCTGGTCTGGGGTGCCTATCCCGGCGAAAAGGTCAAGAACTGACTTTTCCGAACCGGAGGTCGGGCCAGCGCTGCAAGCACCGGATCCGGCATTTGTTTCGCTGATCTTCGGTTCGGGGATGGTTTAGCGGCCGATGCGGCCGAGATGGGTATCCTGGAAACTGCTTGACAGCTTCAAACCATAGCCCAGAGCGCGGTCGATGGCGATGTGGGCGATCCAGATCAGCGCGACAGCTATCGCCATTGCATTGTCAAAGACGCTGCCGACAAGCGCCAGCAGAACGGGCAAGATCAGTATGTGCAAGGCGTTGTAGGCGACGGCCCCGACGCGCGGCCCGGCCATGTAACCCAGCATCGACAGGTCGGGCGCCAGAATGAGCACGGCAAACAGCCACCAGGAAACACCGGCGATTGCATAGAAGACAAGAGCCGCCACCGCGACGGCGACCCATTCGAGCCGGAGCGTCAAATCCAGGAATTTCATAAGGCGCCGGTCAGTCGCAGCGTTTCGGACGCAGTCTCACCACGATATCGACATTGGCGATCTCCATGCCCTCCGGCGGTTCCGGCAGGTTGGAAACCGTCACCGGGCCGCTGTCGATATCGAAGATCCTGTTTTCGCCCTCGATATAGAAATGATGGTGATCGGAGGTGTTGGTGTCGAAATAAGTCTTCGATCCCTCGACGGCAAGGATGCGGAGAAGACCGGCCTGGGTAAACTGGTGCAGAGCATTGTAGACGGTGGCCAGAGACACCGGCACGCCGGCGGCAAGCGCCTCCTCGTGCAGTTCCTCGGCCGAAAGATGGCGGTCGCCCTTGGCGAAAAGCAGATCTGCCAGCGCGATGCGCTGGCGTGTCGGCCTCAGACCGGCCTCGCGAACCCGCTTGTCCACAGCGACATTATCCTTCCGGCAACCCAGATCCATCTATCCGTCGCGCTCACAGTTCCGCCTCAGACAGGTCCAAAATGGCAGAAATTGAGCATCTGCCGAAACTGGACGTGTCCTGACATATATTCTGTCGACCGAATGCGATCAATAGCGCGCATTGACCCGGGCAGACGGGCAGGTTAAGCGCAAGCGCCGGTTTCCGGCCTGAAACAGATTGTGTTAGGAAACCACCGACAAGGGCGCCTATCGCCCGGGACGATCACGGGGACGAGATTGATGGCGGGTTCGAAATCCAGCTACGGTTACGAGGAATTGCTTGCCTGCGCCCGCGGCGAGCTGTTCGGACCGGGAAATGCGCAGCTGCCCTATCCGCCGATGCTGATGTTCGACCGCATCACCGAGATCAGCGAGACCGGCGGTGCGTTCGACAAGGGTTTCATCCGCGCGGAATTCGATATCAAGCCGGATTTGTGGTTTTTCGCCTGCCATTTCATCGGTAATCCGATCATGCCAGGATGCCTAGGCCTGGACGCCATGTGGCAGTTGACGGGGTTCTATCTCGGATGGCTCGGTGAACCCGGCAAGGGGATGGCGCTGTCGACCGGTGAGGTGAGGTTCAAAGGCATGGTCACGCCTTCGGTCAAGAAGGTGGAGTATGGCGTCGACTTCAAGCGAGTGATGCGCGGTCGGCTTGTGCTTGGCATCGCCGATGGCTGGCTGAAGGCAGATGGCGAGCCCATATACGCGGCAACGGATCTGAAGGTCGGTCTGTCCAAGCAATCGGCCGCCGTCTGAACGAAGACCCTACAGTACGACGTCTTGGACGTCTGATGAACGCTGTAGCACTTTTAATTTTGCGCATGGTTCCATTCCGGAAATTGATTTCAGGTTCGGGGTCCGCGCTGGAAGGAGTTGCGAATGAGACGGGTCGTAGTCACAGGTCTCGGCATCGTGTCGTCGATAGGCAACAATGCCAACGAGGTGCAGACCTCGCTGCACGATGCCAGGTCCGGCATCAGCTTCTCCGACTCTTTCGCCGAGCATGGCTTCCGTTGCCGGGTGTGGGGTGCGCCGACGCTGGACCCATCGGGCATGATCGACCGTCGCGCCATGCGCTTCCTGTCGCAGGGTGCTGCCTGGAACCATGTCGCAATGGACCAGGCGATCGCAGACGCCGGCCTCGACGAGGCCGACATCACCAACGAGCGCACCGGCATCGTGATGGGCTCCGGCGGACCGTCGACCCGTGCAATCGTCGAGGCGGCCGAGACCACGATCAAAAACGGCAGCCCCAAGCGGATCGGACCGTTCGCGGTGCCAAAAGCGATGTCGTCGACCGCGTCGGCGACGCTTGCCACCTGGTTCAAGATCCACGGCGTCAACTATTCGATCTCATCAGCCTGCTCGACGTCTGCGCATTGCATCGGCAATGGCTACGAGCTGATCCAGTGGGGCAAGCAGGACATCGTCTTCGCCGGCGGCCATGAGGATCTCGACTGGACGATGTCGGATCTCTTCGATGCCATGGGCGCCATGTCGTCCAAGTTCAACGACAGAGCATCGGTCGCCTCACGCGCCTACGACGTCGATCGCGACGGTTTCGTCATTGCCGGCGGCGCCGGCGTGCTGATTCTTGAAGAGCTCGAGCATGCCAAGGCACGCGGCGCCAAGATCTATGCCGAGATCGTCGGCTATGGCGCGACATCGGACGGCTACGACATGGTGGCGCCGTCGGGCGAAGGCGCGGCGCGCTGCATGAAGCAGGCGCTCGCAACGGTGTCCTCGCCGGTCGACTACATCAATACGCACGGCACCTCGACGCCGGTCGGCGACTCCAAGGAAATGGGCGCCATCCGCGAGGTGTTCGGCGAGAAGATGCCTTTCATCGCGTCGACCAAATCGCTAACCGGCCATTCTCTGGGCGCCGCCGGCGTGCAGGAATCGATCTACTCGATCCTGATGATGCAAGGCGGCTTCATCGGCGAGAGCGCCCACATTGAGAACCTCGATCCGGAATTCGAGGGCATGCCGATCGTGCGCAAGCGCATCGACGATGCAAGGATCGACACCGTTTTGTCCAATTCGTTCGGTTTCGGTGGCACCAACGCAACGCTGATTTTCCAGCGCTATTCCGCATAAGGATTTGCCGACCATGGACGGATTGATGAAGGGCAAGCGCGGGCTTGTCATGGGTGTTGCCAACGATCATTCGATCGCCTGGGGTATCGCCCGCAAACTGTCCGAACATGGCGCGGACCTCGCCTTCACCTATCAGGGCGAGGCCTTCGGGCGCCGGGTCAAGCCGCTCGCCGAGAAATTGGGCGCATCCCTGGTGGTGCCTTGCGACGTCGAGGACAGCGTGTCGGTCGCCGCGACTTTCGAGACTTTGGGGAAGGCGTGGGGCGGGCTGGATTTCGTCGTCCATGCCATCGGCTTTTCCGACAAGAACGAGCTGAAAGGCCTCTACGCCGACACGAGCCGCGACAACTTCATCCGCACAATGGTGATCTCCTGCTACTCCTTCACCGAGATCGCCCGTCACGCCGCCACATTGATGAAGGATAGCGGTTCGATGATCACGCTGACCTATGCCGGTTCGGTCCGTGTCATGCCGAACTACAACGTTATGGGTGTCGCCAAGGCGGGGCTGGAGGCCAGCGTCCGCTATCTCGCCAACGACTACGGCCCGCGCGGCATCAGGGTGAACGGCATATCGGCGGGACCGGTACGGACGCTTGCGGGCGCCGGGATTTCCGACGCACGCCACATGTTCTCCTACCAGCAGCGCAACTCGCCGCTACGCCGTACAGTGACGATCGACGAAGTCGGCGGCTCCGCGCTCTATTTGCTGTCCGACCTGTCCTCCGGCGTCACCGGCGAAATCCACTATGTCGATTCCGGCTATCACATCGTTTCCATGCCGACGCTTGACGAATTGAAGCAGACCGACGGCGGGCGGGAATAGCGCGAGCGACGTATCGCCGGCTTGCCCCGCAGGATTTCAGCGTCGCGCCGATAAGACCTTGAACATGCCGTCGCGGGCGAGCTCCGCATGGCTGGAGAAGGCGGCCGCCAGCACCGGTTCGTAGGGAAGCTGACGGTTTGCCACCATGAACAGCCGGCCGCCGGGCTTCAGCGCCTTGCCTGCCGCGCGGATCATGCCGGCACCGATTTCCGGCTCAGTCGCCCGGCTGCGGTGAAAGGGCGGGTTCATGACGACCACGTCGTAGCGGCGCTCGACCGGTTCGCTCAAAAGATCTATCCAGAAGAAACGTGGCTCCACGCCTGTGTTGCCGACATTGGCCTTGGCCGCCTCCAGCGCCTCGAAATCCGCTTCGTAAAGGTCAAGCGCCGATATGCCGGGTGAGCGGGCGGCGACTTCGGCGGCGACATAGCCCCAACCGGCACAGAAATCCGCAACGCTGCCACGCAGATCGTTGGGCAGATTTTCGACCAGCAGCTTCGATCCGGCATCGATCTTGTCGAAGGAAAACATGCCTGGGGCCGTGCGGAAGCGGTCCTCGACCACCAAGTCCGGATTGGCGGTGCGAAGCGTTGCCGCGGCAACGGTATCGGCCAGCCGGCGAAACCAGAAGGCAATGCCGTGATGCTTCGGCAGGTGGCCTTCGAGCGGCACAAGGGCGCCGACATGCTTGCGCAGGCTGGCGATTCCATCGTCCTTGCTGCCGGCGACGACGATCAACCCGTCTGGTGCTGCGCGCTCGACCGCTTCGGCAACGCGCAACTCGTTTTGGCCGCGATGGCGGCCAGCGAGCACAAATGCCGCGTCGAAAGCCTCGCCTTCGACCTGCGGCGTGACCGCGAAGCCGGACGCCTGCAAGGCGCGAAAGTGCGGCCTGAAGCCTTGGACAAGATGAAGCTTGGCATCAAACCCTTCCGGCAAGCGAAAGCCGGGCTCGGCACCGAGAAAGAGTATGCGTTCATCCTTTCGTGGCAGGGAAACAGCACCGGCCTCGAACGGATGGAAAAGCGTTTTCAGCGGCTCGGCGGACATTCACCACTCTTGAACTGCAAGGCTGTTGTTGAAACGCAAACGGGCGCGACCTTCCGGCGCGCCCGCTTCGATTGCATAGTTAGATCAGCTTAGGCGGCGTTTTCTTCGCCTTCGCTCTTCTTGTCGCGCACGATTTCCTTGCCGGTGGCCTGGTCGACGACCTTCATCGACAGGCGGACCTTGCCGCGCTCGTCGAAGCCCATCAGCTTGACCCAGACCTTGTCGCCTTCCTTGACCACATCGGAGGTCTTGGCGACGCGGTCATTGGCGAGTTGCGAGATGTGGACGAGGCCGTCACGCGGACCGAAGAAATTGACGAAAGCGCCGAAGTCGGCGGTCTTGACGACCGTGCCCTCGTAGATTTCACCGACTTCCGGCTCGGCGACGATGGTGTGTATCCACTTCTTCGCCGCCTCGATCTCCTTGGCATTGGCCGAGGCGATCTTGACGGTGCCGTCGTCCTCGATGTTGATCTTGGCGCCGGTCTTTTCGACGATCTCGCGGATGACCTTGCCGCCCGAGCCGATCACGTCGCGGATCTTGTCCGTCGGGATGTGCATGACCTCGATGCGCGGCGCGAACTCGCCGAGCTCGGCACGTGCGCCGGACAGCGCGTGGGCCATTTCGCCGAGAATGTGCTGACGGCCATCCTTGGCCTGGTCGAGGGCGATCTTCATGATCTCCTCGGTGATGCCCCCGATCTTGATGTCCATCTGCAGCGAGGTGATGCCGTAGGCGGTGCCGGCAACCTTGAAGTCCATGTCGCCGAGGTGGTCCTCGTCGCCAAGGATGTCGGAGAGCACGGCGAAGCGCTCGCCTTCCTTGATCAGGCCCATCGCAATGCCGGCGACCGGCTTGGCAAGCGGCACGCCGGCATCCATCAGAGCCAGCGAGGTGCCGCAGACGGTAGCCATTGACGACGAGCCGTTGGACTCGGTGATCTCCGAAACGACGCGCAACGTATAGGGGAACTGGTCGGCGGTCGGAAGCATCGGCCGGATGGCGCGCCAGGCGAGCTTGCCATGGCCGATTTCGCGGCGGCCCGGCGAACCCATGCGGCCGGTTTCACCGACCGAATAGGGAGGGAAGTTGTAGTGCAGGAGGAACTTCTCCTTGTACATGCCGGTCAACGAATCGACATACTGCTCGTCCTCGCCGGTGCCGAGCGTGGCGACAACCAGTGCCTGGGTCTCGCCGCGAGTGAACAGCGCCGAGCCGTGCGTGCGCGGCAGGACGCCGACTTCCGAGACGATCTTGCGGACCGTCTTCAGGTCGCGGCCGTCGATGCGCGAGCCGGTGTCGAGAATGTTCCAGCGCACGACCTTGGCCTGGAGCTCCTTGAACACGGTGCCGATCTGTTCGGACGTGTATTTGGCCTCTTCGCCTTCTGCCGGCGCGAACGCGGCCTTGACCTTCGCCTTGACGGCGTCGACGGCGGCATAGCGCTTCTGCTTGTCGGTGATCTTGTAGGCGTCGCGAAGCTCGCCTTCGACGATCTTGAGCATCTCGGCTTCAAGTGCGGAATAGTCCGGCGCGGTGAAGTCGCGCGGGTCCTTGGCCGCGACTTCAGCCAGCTTGATGATCGCGTCGATCACCGGCTGGAAGCCCCTGTGGCCGAACATGACGGCGCCAAGCATAAGGTCCTCGCCGAGTTCCTTGGCTTCGGACTCGACCATCAGCACGGCGTCGGCGGTGCCGGCGACGACCAGGTCGAGCTTCGATTCCTGCATCTCGTCGACATGCGGGTTGAGCACATATTCGCCGTTGATGTAGCCGACGCGGGCGCCGCCAACCGGGCCCATGAACGGCACGCCGGACAAGGTCAGGGCCGCGGAGGTGGCGACGATCGACAGGATGTCCGGGTCATTTTCGAGATCGTGCTGGACGACGGTGACGACGATCTGGGTGTCGTTCTTGTAGCCTTCGGCGAAGAGCGGGCGGATCGGGCGGTCGATCAGGCGGGAAACCAGCGTTTCCTTCTCGCTCGGACGGCCTTCACGCTTGAAATAACCACCCGGGATCTTGCCGGCGGCGTAAGTCTTTTCCTGGTAGTTGACCGTCAGCGGGAAGAAATCGAGGCCGGGTTTCGGCTCTTTCATCGAGACGACGGTGGCGAGAACCTTGGTTTCGCCGTAGGTGGCCAGCACCGCGCCATCAGCCTGACGCGCGATCTTGCCGGTTTCGAGAATGAGCGGGCGGCCGCCCCATTCGATTTCCACTTTGTGGTAATTGAACATGTCTTGTCCTTCGTATGCGGAAAGGGCCGCGCCGTTTCAGCGTGCGCGGATGCCCCTTTCCCTTGGCTTCCTTTCTCGGGCAGCCACGGGCAAGACAACGGGAGGCTCGGCTTATTCGGCGCGGTGCCGCACGAGCGTCCTGCAATCCTGCCCCATGACCGTCCATGGGCGGTTTCGAGCGGCCCTCTGCTGTTTCGAAACCGGGTTGGCCAATCGATCCGAGTGGCCTTGCGCGTGAACCCGAAAACCAGGTTTTCGGAAAATATCCTGCGCAAATCTAAACTTCAGAGCGTCCTTTGCGCATCCAAACCGATGCGCGGCGCTCTACTTCCTTCCTACTTCCTTCATGGAGCCTTGGATGACCCGATGCTCCAATGCGCGACCGGCGGGCTCTCGAAAGAACCCGCCGGTCAATTCGTCAACGGCGCAGACCGAGCTTCTCGATCAGCGTCTGATAGCGCGCGTCGTCCTTGCGCTTGAGATAATCAAGCAGGCTGCGGCGCTGGGAAACGAGAGCGAGCAGACCACGGCGGGAATGGTTATCCTTCTTGTGGTCCTTGAAATGGTCGGTCAGGTTCTTGATGCGCTCCGAAAGGATGGCCACCTGGACTTCCGGAGACCCGGTATCGCCCTTGGCGGTTGCGAATTCGCCCATCAATTCCTTCTTGCGTTCGGCAGTAATCGACATCGTGTTTTTCCTTGTCTGTTTGAGGAAACGGGACGCCCTCAGCCGGGATGTCGTCCAGCAGGGGCCGGTGCAAGCAACGCGTCAAAGCGCGAGGCTGCGGCGCATATAGTGCAATTCCGACAAAAAGGCCAGCCTAATTCACAAGCCGGCTTTTTGCTGCATAAACGGGCACTTCCGCCTAGTCAGAGCCATTTCTTCCATTTGAAGTACGCAAAGAGCCCGACCGCAACAAGCGCCATGAAGACGAGCGACAGGGGATAGCCGTAATAGGCTTTCAGCTCCGGCATGTTCCAGGGCGAGGTGTCGGGGTCGAAATTCATGCCCCATACGCCGACGAGAAAGGTAAGCGGCATGAAGATCACCGAGACGATCGTCAGATAGCTGATGACGTCGTTGGTGCGCGCCTGGCTGAGCGACAAGTGCATCTCGATCAGGCCGGTCAGCATGTCGCGCTGGGTTTCGACCAGTTCGATCAATCGCAGCGAATGATCGAGCGTGTCGTTCAGAAATATCTTGGTTTCGGCCTTCACATAAGAGACGTCGTTGCGGATCATGGTCGCCAGCGCGTCGCGCATCGGCCAAAGCACGCCCTTCAGCACATTGGCATCGCGCCGCAATTCGTGAAGCTGCCGCATCTGATGCTTGTGCGCCTGGTTCAGCATCTGGTCCTCAATGCTGTCGACCAATTCGCCGGCAGCCTCGATCGGCGGGAAATAGCTGTCGACGATGGCGTCGATCAAAGCATAGGCGAGATAGTCGGCGCCGCGCGAGCGCAAGCGGTTGGGCACCGAGCTTGCGATCCGCTTGCGCACGGGATCGAACGGGTCGCCTTCGCGCTCCTGGAAGGTGACGACGAAGTTCCTGCCGAAGAAGACGGCGATCTGTTCGTAGCGATGCGCGGTGACATCGTCGATCATCCTGACGACGACAAAGGCATGGTCCTCGAAGAAATCCACCTTCGGCCGCTGGCCGGTGTTGACGACATCTTCCAGCGCCAACGGATGCAGGTTGAAGATCCGGCCGATCTCCTCGATCAGCTGGATGTTGGCGAGGCCTGTGCAATCGAGCCAGATAACCGGCCAATTGTGGCAATGGGTGTTGACGTCGTCGATGCTGGCATTGTCGATGGTCTTGAACTTTTCGGGCGAGATCAATGTCAGCCTGAGCTCGGAACGGCGTGCCGCCGGGTCGGCGATCAGCGTGCCGGGCGAAGCCCCGACGGGCGGCCGCCGTGTGTTGAGCACCGCCCGCTTCCTGCCCGTCTCAGCCTTTGCCATGTGCCCCCTCGAATGCAGCGTCGGTGCCGCGCATCCCTTCGGACGGCAAACGACGCCGTCGCCCTGTTGATTTAGCGCATGATCCTTTCGCAAAATAGAATCCGGTTGGAGATCATGCGCCGAGAGACAGCTGTTACCCGACAAAGACCCGCTTTGGCTTGAACATGCCTTGCTCGATGGCGCCGATGGCGACCAGCTTGCCGCGCGCGGTGGCGCAGGCCTCCTCAGCTTCTACCGGCGCGTCACGGCCGCGAATGATGACCGGATTGCCGAGGCGGATTTTGGTTGCCGCATCGTCGCTGATCGCAACCTGCGGCAAGCATTCGAGCGCCGCGGCGGTGTCGACCAGAAGTGCATCGATGGCACCGAAGTCGATCGGCGCGTCCGCTGTTTGCGAACCTTCCTCGCTCTGTTCGCCGAAGCGGGCGGCTTCCAGCTCGGCCAAGGTGACGAAATCTTCCTGCGTGAACGGCTCGACCTCGACCCGCCGCAGCTCGGCGATGTGACCGAAGCAGCCAAGGTCGCGCCCCACGTCGCGCGCCAGCGAGCGGACATAGGTGCCCTTGCCGCATTCGACCTCGAAGATGGTGCGATCTGCCATGTGCTCGACCAGGTCGAGCCGGCCGATCTCAACCTCGCGTGGCGGAATGTCGATCGTCTCGCCATCGCGGGCAAGGTCGTAGGCGCGCTCGCCGGCGATCTTGATCGCCGAAAATTGCGGCGGCGTCTGCATGATGACGCCGGTATATTTCGAAAGCAGCGCCCGTACGTCGGCTTCCGCCGGACGGCGGTCCGAGCTTTTGGTCGCCGGGCCTTCCAGGTCGTCGGTCGAGCGCTCCTCGCCCCAGGCAACCGTGAAGCGGTAGACCTTGGCGCCGTCCTGGACGTATGGCACGGTCTTGGTCGCTTCGCCGAGCGCGATCGGCAGCATGCCGGACGCCAGCGGGTCGAGCGTGCCGGCATGGCCGGCCTTTTCCGCCTGGAACAGCCATTTGATCTTGGAGACGGCTTCAGTCGAGCCCATGCCGACCGGCTTGTCCAGCACCAGCCAGCCCGAGATCGGCCGGCCCTTCTTCTTGCCGCGACGCGCCACTATTCGCTGTCCTTCCTGTCGTCTTTGTCTTTGTCGTCGGGGTCGAGATCGCGCGCCACTTCGGGCGAGTGCAGCAACTCGTTTATCTTCTGGAAATTGTCGTAGCTGGTGTCGAGCCGGAAGCGGAATTCCGGCATGTACTTCATCTGGCGCAGCGCGCCGGAGACGCGGCCGCGCACGAACTTCGCATGCTTGTTGAGCGCCTCGATCACCGCCCCGGCATCCTTGGCGCCGAGCGGCGAAACGAAGGCGGTGGCGATCTTGAGATCGGGCGCCATGCGCACTTCCGAGACCGAAACCACCGTGTTCTCGATCAGCGGATCGAGGATCTCGCCGCGCTGCAAGGTCTCGGACAGCGCATGGCGCACCTGCTCGCCGACACGCAGCATGCGCTGGGATGGGCCAGCCGTTGATGGTCTAGGCATAAAAATTCTTCCTTCGCGCGGGTTCGAACCGCCTCAAGCCGCCCACTTAGCGCTGTTGAACTGGCTTGGCTACCCTTGGGAACCTGCGTTAATTGGTCCTCATTCTATGACCGAGCGTCAGCTACCCAGATTATTATTTTCGCAAGCGCATCGGCGGTAACGACATCTCTCGGGACAAAAACGAAACGGGTGCCGTCGTCAATAACGAAGAATAAATAATCGTTGCTGAGATGCATCCGTTCTATCTTTCGATTCTTTATCGAGCTCTCGTCCAAAAACTGGATAATATACCCGTCGAAAATCTTAACCGATTCAGCGATATTGCCAAGCTTCTTATTATTTGCCTTCCTTTTTAAAGGAACCAAAAAACTACGAGCTATTATTATATATATTGTCCCCATAGCAATTGGGGCCAGAACGTAAATTGTCTGACTGGAAACCACGCCCTTTGCAAGGTACTCCAGCAGAGCGACGGCCAACGCAGATGTCCAGATAATCAAAAGAATTGCGGCTATCAAAATCAGCCAAGCAAGCCCTGTAAGAATCCAACGCCTGGATCGACCATACCTCAGATCGGAAAACGAACGCGCAGCACGTTTAAGCTGCGTATCATTTGTCTGGAAGGTATACTCCCATAGAGGGAACATACCTTCCAAATTTGGAACGTCCTGGCCCATATCGGTGCCAAGCGCTTTATAGCGTCCTGGTCACCATCTCGACGCGGAAGCACTCGATGACGTCACCGACGCGCATGTCCTCGTAGTTCTGGAAGGCCATGCCGCATTCCTGGCCGCCCGGAACTTCCGAAACCTCGTCCTTGAAGCGCTTCAGGGTCTTCAGCGTGCCTTCGTGGATGACGACGTTGTCGCGGATCAGGCGCACGCCCGCACCACGCTCGACCTTGCCTTCGGTGACACGGCAGCCGGCGATCTTGCCGACCTTGGTGATGTCGAAGATCTCGAGGATCTCGGCATTGCCGATGAAGGTCTCGCGACGCTCCGGCGAGAGCAGGCCGGAGAGCGCCGCTTTCACATCATCGACCAGATTGTAGATGATCGAATAGTAGCGGATCTCGATGCCGGCCGCAGCCGCGGCTGCGCGGGCCTGCGCATTGGCGCGAACGTTGAAGCCGATGATCGCAGCCCCCGAAGTTTCCGCCAGCGACACGTCGCTTTCGGTAATGCCGCCAGCCCCCGCATGGACGATGCGCGCACGCACCTCGTCGGTGCCGAGATTGTCGAGCGCGGCGTTGATCGCCTCGATCGAGCCCTGCACGTCGCCCTTGATGACCAGCGGGAATTCCTTCAATCCGCTGGTCTGCAACTGCGACATCATCTGTTCAAGCGAGCCGCGCTGGCCGGCATGCCTGGCCACCGCCTTCTCACGCGCCAGACGCTGGCGATATTCGGTGATCTCGCGGGCGCGGGCCTCGTTGTTGACCACGGCGAAGCGGTCGCCGGCCTGCGGCGTGCCTTGCAGGCCGAGCACCTCCACCGGCATTGCCGGCGGCGCTTCCTTGACCTGCTCGCCGCGATCATTGACGAGCGCGCGTACCCGGCCCCATTCGTTGCCGGCGACGAGAATGTCGCCCGGCATCAACGTGCCGGTCTGCACCAGCACGGTAGCGACTGGGCCGCGGCCCTTGTCGAGCTGGGCTTCGATGACCACGCCTTCGGCGGTGCGGTCCGGATTGGCCTTCAGGTCGAGGATTTCGGCCTGCAGCAGGATCGCTTCGAGCAACTTGTCGAGATTGATGCCCTTGGTCGCCGACACCTCGACATCCAGCACCTCACCGCCCATGGATTCGACGAACACCTCGTGGCGCAGCAGTTCCGAACGCACCTTCTGCGGGTCGGCGTCATGCTTGTCGATCTTGTTGATCGCCACAATGATCGGAACGCCGGCCGCCTTGGCGTGATTGATCGATTCGATCGTCTGCGGCATGACGCTGTCGTCAGCTGCCACCACGAGGATGGCGATATCGGTCGCCTGGGCACCGCGGGCACGCATCGCCGTGAAGGCGGCGTGGCCGGGCGTGTCGATGAAGGTAACCTTGTGACCGTTCTTCTCGACCTGATAGGCGCCGATATGCTGGGTAATGCCGCCGGCCTCGCCGGAGACGACGTTGGCATTGCGGATGGCATCGAGCAACGAGGTCTTGCCGTGATCGACATGGCCCATGATCGTTACCACCGGCGGACGCGGCTGCAGGTCCTCGGGACGATCGGCGATGTTGAACAAGCCCTCTTCGATGTCGGACTCGGCGACGCGGCGGACCGTGTGGCCAAATTCGGTGGCGACGAGTTCGGCCGTGTCGGCGTCGATGACGTCACCAGGCTTCAGGATCTGGCCCTGCTTCATGAAGAACTTGACCACGTCGACAGCGCGCTCGGACATGCGCTGCGCCAGCTCCTGGATGGTGATGGTTTCGGGCAGGATCACTTCACGCATGACTTTCTCGCGTGGCTCGTTATGCAACGCGCGCTTGAATTTCTCCTGACGGCGGCGCATCGACGAGAGCGAGCGGGCGCGCGCATCCTCGTCGGAAAGCGCCGAATTCAGCGTCAGCTTGCCGCGGCGGCGGTCTTCCTCGCCCTTGGTCGGTTTGGCCGGACGCGCCACTTCCGGTGTGACCAGACGGCGCACTGGTGCGCCGGCACCGGTCCGCTTCGGTTTGACCTCTTCCTCGTCATCGACTGTTGCCAGTTCGGCGGCGAGCGGCGCACGGCGGCGCGCCTCTTCCTCGGCACGGCGGCGGGATTCGGCCTCGGCTTGCAGCCGTGCCTCTTCCTCGGCCTGACGGCGAGCCGATTCCTCGCGCTCGCGGCGGCGGCGCTCTTCGTCCTCGCTGCGGCGCTTGGCTTCCTCGATGGCGCGCTGGCGATCCTCGACATCGCGGACCTTCGAGCCCTCGAGAGCCCGGCGGCGTGCTTCCATTTCCTGGCGCGACAACTCGTTCAGCACCATGCCGCCGCGTTCGACCGGCGGCGGAGGGGGAGGCGCCTTGGGAGCTTCCTGCACGGCGGGCGCTGCCGCGACCGGCTTCGGCGTGAAGACGGACACAGGCGCTGCCGCCGGCTCCGGCTTGTCGCCGGGCAGCGAGAACTTGCGCTTCTTGGTCTCGACGACCACCGACTTGGTGCGGCCGTGCGAGAAGTTCTGGCGCACCGTGCCCTGTTCCATACCGGGGCGCTTCAGCGTCAAGGTCTTCTTCGGCGTAACACTCAGCGTCTTGTCGTCGCCCGATTTCGTATCGCTCATTCCATATCCTCTGCGGCATCATCTTCGTCAGCAACGGCCGCAAGCATTGCCAGATCGTCCGGGGAACCGCCCCGATATCGGTCGAGCGCAACCATGCGCTTCTGGACCGCCCTGCCCGCGTCTCCCGCGAGAACGGCAGCATGTATCACATTTGTACCCCCCAATGCCAAGCTCAACTCGGCCTCGGAGAAAAGTTTGTAAGCGCGGATCGCAGGCCCGCCGAGGTGGACGGTTGCCCGTCGCGCCTGGCTTATCTTGCGGACGCCATCGTCGGAAGCCTCGGTCGCGTGGAGCACGAAAAGTGCAAGTCCGCCGCGCACGGCGCTCTCGACCTTGGTCGCTCCGAGTGCTATGGCGCCCGCCTTGCGGGCCAGGCCAAGCATGCCCAGAGCGGACCTGGAAAGCAGCGCGTCGACCATGCCGCCAAGATCGGCCGGCACGCTCACCTGCGCCTTAAAAGCACGGGCAAACAGGTTTTTGGCCGCTGCCTTTTCTATATGTAGGCGGTCGGCCGTCACCCAGCAACCGCGGCCGGGCAGGTTTCTCTTGATGTCCGGAACGACGGCCGAATCCGGGCCGACGACGAAACGGATCAGTTCATCCGTTTCGGCTTGCCTGCGGGTGACGATGCAGGTGCGATCGTTCATCTCGTCCAAGGGCGGGTTCGGTGCGATGCGGTTTCACCTCACGCACCGACGGTTTCGTCAACCGGCACGCCCTCGGCGGCAAGCTCGTCTTCGGTGATCCAGCCAGCCTTCAGGCGAGCGGCCAGGACCATCTGCTCGGCATCGGCGCGTGATACGCCGTGGTTGGCGAGCACACCCGGGAATACCTTCGTCTCGCCGTCCTTGCGTTCCTTCCAACCGGTCAGGTCGTCGGCGGCGTAGCCGGCGAAATCCTCGATCGTCTTCACGCCGTCCTCGCCGAGCGTCACCATCATGGCGGTGGTGATGCCGGGAATCTCGCGCAGCTCGTCCTTGACGCCGAGCGCCTTGCGCTTCTCGTCATGCTCGGCTTCGATCTTCTCCAGATATTCGCGGGCGCGGGTCTGGATTTCCGAAGCCGTGTCCTCGTCGAAGCCGTCGATCGACGCGATTTCGCCGGAATCGACATACGCGACCTCCTCGACGCTGGTGAAGCCTTCGGAAGCGAGCACCTGGCCGACCATCTCGTCGACGTCGAGGGCTTCCATGAACAGCGACGACCGTTCGACGAATTCCTTCTGGCGGCGTTCGCTCTCTTCCTGCTCGGTCAGGATGTCGATATCCCAGCCGGTGAGCTGCGAGGCAAGACGGACGTTCTGGCCGCGGCGGCCGATGGCCAGCGACAGCTGATCGTCGGGAACGACGACCTCGATGCGCTCGGCATCCTCGTCGAGCACGACCTTGGCGACTTCCGCCGGCTGCAATGCATTGACAATGAAGGACGCCGCCGAAGGCGACCAAGGAATGATGTCGATCTTCTCGCCCTGCAATTCACCGACGACCGCCTGGACGCGGCTGCCGCGCATACCGACGCAGGCACCGACCGGATCGATGGAGCTGTCGCGCGAGATGACAGCGATCTTGGCGCGCGAACCCGGATCGCGGGCGACCGACTTGATCTCGATGATGCCGTCGTAGATTTCCGGCACTTCCATGGTGAACAGCTTCGCCATGAACTGCGGATGGGTGCGCGACAGGAAGATCTGCGGGCCGCGCTGTTCGCGGCGCACGTCATAGACATAGGCACGGACGCGATCGCCATACTTGTAGTTTTCGCGCGGAATCAGCTCGTCGCGGCGGATGATCGCTTCGCCGCGGCCGAGATCGACGATGACGTTGCCGTATTCGACGCGCTTGACGGTACCGTTGACGATCTCGCCGATACGGTCCTTGTATTCGTCATATTGCCGGTCGCGCTCGGCCTCGCGCACCTTCTGCACGATGACCTGCTTGGCGGACTGGGCGGCGATGCGGCCAAAATCCATCGGCGGTAGCTGTTCGGCAATGAAATCGCCGAGCTGGGCGTCCGGATTGCGCTCGCGCGCCGAGGAAATGGCAATCTGCGTCGCGTAGTCATCGACCTTCTCGACCACTTCCATCAGCCGCTGCAGCTTCATCTCGCCGGTGTTGGCATTGATGTCGGCGCGGATATTGGTTTCCTGGCCGTAGCGCGAGCGCGCGGCCTTCTGGATCGCATCGGCCATGGCGGCGATGACGATCGACTTGTCGATCGACTTTTCACGCGCGACCGCATCGGCGATCTGCAGCAGTTCAAGCCTGTTGGCGCTTACAACCATCTTCTTTCTCCCGAGCTTATTGCCGACCTTTACGGCCGGCAGCCCAATCACATTTCCTGTTCGGTTTCGTCTTCCGCACCCTCTGGTGCGTCTTCGGGTTCGCCGCGGCGTTTCCTGGCTTCCTTGCGCGCCCGATTGTCCTTCGACAGCGCATCGCGGATAAGGTCGTCGGTCAGAATCAGCCGCGCTTCGGCAATCGCATCGTAGGGAACATGTACCGTCGGCTCCTCGCCGTAAGCGGCCTTGTCACGCTCGATCAGCACACCGTCCGCGTCGCTTTCGGCGATCTTGCCCTTGAAGCGCTTACGGTCGGCGACGAGAACCGACGTTTCCATCTTCACCAGATGGCCGGTCCAGGCTGCAAAGTCCGATTTGCGGACCAGCGGCCGGTCGATGCCCGGCGACGACACTTCGAGATGATAAGCCTTCTCGATCGGATCATCGACATCGAGCGCCGGCGACACCGCCCGGCTGACCTCTTCACAATCCTCGACCGTCATGGTGCCGTCCTCGCGCTCGGCCATGATCTGCAGCGTCAGCCCGTTCTGGCCCGACAGGTGCACACGTACCAAGCGGAAGCCAATGGCGCGCAGTACCGGCTGAACGATCAGCGCGATGCGCGCATCGATGCCGCTTTCGCGGATGATGCGGTCGTCGCCTTCGCTTGCCGTCACTGTCATTCGGTCCTGTCACTCGATTTCTGTTGGTCGGCAGGTAATAAAAAAGAGCGGGACCGGGTGGACCCACTCTTCGTCATACCGACCAAGAATTTGAAGCTGATATAGACGATCGTGGTCCTCATTTCAAGCCCGTCCTGCATGACGGCAGGGCTCCGAGTCCGCAGCGCTGCGCCAAATGCATGGCGCCCATGCCGTGATCCCCCTTTGAGCACCGGCCACGCACGACTATCTATGTTGCATTGCACAATTGGAGCGCTCACTGCGCTCGAAAGGGTACCATCATGAACAATCGTGGATTTTTTTCAGCCATAGGCGATGTCTTTAGCGTGTTCGGCAGTGCCGTAGCCGCGTCGCGGGCTGTGGAAAGCGGTCGCAAGCCGCGTGCGCATGATCTGCGCAATCTCGGCATGGAGCCGGCAGCCTTCGACAAGATCCGTCGCTTCTGAGCCAAGTGAGCGCCGAGAGCCTTCGGCCCGCTCGCCTTGTGCTCAGCTCTAATTTCCCGCTTATTTGCGCACGAAGGTGAGATAGGCGGGCCGTCGGCCTTCGCGAATGGCCTTGGCCTCATAGCGCGTCCCCGGCCAGCCATCATAGGGCCGGTGCCAGTCGGCTGCTTCGCTTGCCTGCCACGTGAAGGCGTCGTGCGCCCGGCAATGCAGGAGCGTCCAGTTCACATAGCTGTCGATATCGGACGCAAAGTGGAACTTTCCGCCGTGCCTCAGGACGCGCGCGAAGCGGTCGAGATTGACCGGGCTGACCAAGCGCCGCTTCCAGTGCTTCTTCTTCGGCCACGGATCCGGATAGAGAAGGTCAATGCCGTCAAGCGAAGCCTGCGGCAGCCAGTCCAGCAGACGTGTGGCGTCGTCGTCATAGACGCGCAGATTGGCAAGCGGCCGCTCCCGGACCGCCATCATCATCTTGGCCATGCCGTTGACGAAAGGCTCGACGCCGATAAAGCCGGTCGCCTGGCTGGCCGTAGCACGGTGCAGAAGATGTTCGCCGCCGCCAAAACCGATTTCGAGCTGGACAGCCGAAACTTCGGCTTCGAAAAGGCTGCGCAAGTCGGCCGGCGGTTCAACCGTCAGATCGAGCCTGTAGGCGGCGAAGCCGCTCTCCAGCGCCGCTGCCTGTTGTGGTCGAATGGTCTTGCCGCGCCGGCGACCGAAAAAGGCCTCGGTCGCACGGCTTGGCCGGTCCTTCGGATCCATAGGCGCCGCGGTTAGGCGGCGACTGCTTCGGCGACCGGTTCGGCGAGAGCGTCCTTGAGCGCCTTGGCGAGATCGGTCTTCTCCCAGGAGAAGGATCCGTCGCGGCCGGCCTTGCGGCCAAAATGGCCGTAGGACGACGTCTTGGCATAGATCGGCTTGTTGAGATCGAGGTGGCGGCGGATGCCGGAAGGCGACAGGTCCATCACGGCGCGCAGTGCACGCTCGAGTTTTGCCTCGTCAACCTTGCCGGTGCCGTGCAGGTCGACGTAGATCGACAGCGGCTGGGCGACACCGATCGCATAGGAAAGCTGGATGGTGCAGCGATCGGCGAGCTTTGCGGCAACCACGTTCTTGGCAAGATAACGCGCCGCATAGGCCGCCGAGCGGTCGACCTTGGTGGTGTCCTTGCCAGAAAAAGCGCCGCCGCCATGAGGCGCAGCCCCACCATAAGTGTCGACGATGATCTTGCGGCCGGTCAGGCCGGCGTCGCCATCAGGCCCGCCGATGACGAACTTGCCGGTCGGATTGATGTACCAGTTGCAATTGTCGGCAATCTTCAGGTCGCCCAGTGCTTCGCGAATATAGGGCTCGACGACGTTGCGCACCTTCTTCGAATCCCACGTCTCATCGAGATGCTGGGTCGACAGCACGATCTGCGTCACTTCCGCCGCTTTGCCGTCGACATAGCGGACGGTGACCTGGCTCTTGGCATCCGGCCCGAGCCTGCCGGCATCACCGCTGCCTTCATGGCGCGCAGCCGCCAGCAATTCGAGGATCTTGTGGCTGTAATAGATCGGCGCCGGCATCAGGTCCGGGGTTTCGCGGCAGGCATAGCCAAACATGATGCCCTGGTCGCCGGCTCCCTCCTCGCCTTGCCGGTCGGAGGCGTTGTCGACGCCTTGGCCGATATCCGGCGACTGGCCGTGCAGCAGGACCTCGATCTTGGCTGTCTTCCAGTGGAAGCCGGCCTGCTCGTAGCCGATTTCGCGGATCGCCTTGCGAGCGACCGACTTGAACTTGGCCGGGTTGACAATCGGATGGCCGGCCGCATCCTTCAGGACGTTGCCCTCCTTGTCCTTCTTGAGCAGCGTCTCGGGGACGCGCACCTCGCCGGCGATGACAACGCGATTGGTCGTCGCAAGCGTCTCGCAGGCAACGCGGACCTTCCACGGGTCCATGCCGGTCTTTCTGGCTTCGCGATAGACGAGATCGACAATCTCGTCGGAGATGCGGTCGCAGACCTTGTCGGGATGGCCCTCGGCAACGGATTCCGAGGTGAAGAAGTAATTGTGCCGCGTCACGGGTGTCCCCTCTTGAAAAAAATATCGGCAGGCCGCCGATTTTGGCGCGCCAGTTGTTAACGGTGCCGGGCGTCGCTCGTCAAGCCATGCAGCCGTTCTGGCATGAATTTTGACGTTATTATCTTTGTATCCCGAGACGGCGGCAGGGCGCACTGCGATCAGCCCTTGCACCAACAGACTGAGGAAAACGACTTCGAGGAAGCGTGTCGAGCGAAATCGATCTGCGCTTTAGCGCATCTGCGGAATGAACATCCCTCAATGCGCGCAGCCGCGAGAAATTGCATGCCCAGCTACGACGACCCCTTCCTTGTTGAACTCTTCACGGGCCATCAATCGACTTCGTCGGTGGAAAGCGACTTCACCAGCTCGATGATCTTGCGGCGCACTTTCACGTCGGCGATCTTGACGAAGGCGCGATTCAGCTGGAGGCCTTCCGGGCTGCCGCAGAATTCGACGGCGGAGGTCATCGAAGCATCCTCGGCAAATCCACGGCTGCCCACGGGCTCCTGACCGGGCGCATCCTCGAAAAAGAAGGCGACGGGGACGCCGAGTATGGAGGCGATTGCCTGCAAACGGCTGGCGCCGACGCGATTGGTGCCCTTTTCGTACTTTTGGATCTGCTGGAACGTTATGCCGAGGTTTTCACCCAGTTTTTCCTGGCTCATTCCCAGCATATTGCGGCGAAGCCGGATGCGGCTTCCGACGTGGATGTCGATCGGATTCGGCTTTTTCTTGTTTTCTTCTGTCATTTTTTCCTCGCCGAATTTTTCCGGCTTTTTCTATTTTGCTGCCCAAACGACGCCGCGGCCCGTGCCCCAACAGAACGACCTTATCGACTTCGAAAATTTTCAGGCGCTTACAGTATGAGTTTCTAATGTGTCGGCTGTCAATTCGCCCGTAGCCTTTGCCTTACGTTCAAAATGCATGCCGCAACGGCAAGCAAAAACATGATCAGCATTCCGTTAATGCGTCGTTGGCCGGAGGAAACGATGGCTTGGTCGGAGATCGGCACACGCACATCGATCGCGCCGCGTGCATCGATTGCCAGCGCGTCGACGATGCGACCGCGCGGGTCGACAACGGCCGAAATGCCGTTATTAGCCGCGCGCAACAGGGGCACCCCATTCTCCACCGCCCGGATCTGCGCCTGCCTGAAGTGCTGGTACGGCCCCGGCGTGTCGCCGAACCAGGCGTCATTGGTGACGTTCACAATAAGCTCGGCTGACGTTGCGTCAACTGCGACCAGATCGGGAAAGATGACCTCATAGCAAATAAACGGCAGCGCCCGGATACCGCCGGGCAGCGCGATCGGATGCCGCTCATTGCCCGCCGCGAAGGTCATTGGACCGGCAACAAGCTGCTCAAGCCCGAAGCGGCCGAGCAGATCGGCGAAAGGCAGGTATTCGCCGAAGGGTACCAGGTGGACCTTGTCGACGGCATCGACGATTTCGCCCCTTTCGTCGATCGCCACCACAGAGTTGTAGTAACGGCTGCCGGCCACCGAGCCGCCTTCCTCGCGAACGACGCCGGCGACCAGCATCTGGCCATCGCCAAGCATCTCTCCGATCGCAGGCAGGGCATCCGGACGTTCGGTGAACAGAAACGGCACGGACGTCTCCGGCCACAGGATCAATTGCGGCCTGTCATGGCCGGGTTCCGGCGCCTTAGCCGAAAGCCCCATCATGGTGGCGAAGATACGGTCACGCACCGAGGTATCCCATTTTTCCGTAAGGTCGACGGCAGGCTGCACGATACGGACGTCAAGGCTGCGGGCGGCCGGCTTTTCGGGGGCGGCGAGCCGGATATAGCCGAAGCCGGCATGGGCGGCGACGAGAACGACAAGCAACGCCGCGCCGAGGCGAAGATGCTGGCGCGCCGCAAGCAGCGCCGGCAGCGCGAAGACGAAGACCGCAAGCGCGTTCATGCCGACCATGCCGGTCACCGAGACGCTCTGCATCAGCAAAGGCACCGGCATCGCCGCATAGCCGACGGCATTCCACGGAAAGCCGGTGAACAGGAAGCCGCGCAGCCATTCCGCCAGCGCAAAGCCGAAGGCGAGCGCGGCGATGCGCCCGATGTCGTTGCTCCACAACAGCCGGGCAACCACGGCAGCGAAACCGTAAAAGAGGGCCAGCGCGAGGGGGATGCCGACCACCGCGAACGGCAAGGCCCAGGCAAAGCTGTCGGCCTCGACCAGCAGCGCCGAGCCGACCCACCAGAGACCGGCAAGAAAGTAGCCGAAACCGAACCACCAGCCGGTGGCGAAAGCCGGCCGCAAGCGCCGCAGAAAACCGTCCGAGGCTTCGCCGGTCGCGCCGTCGAGGAGCCACACCAGCAGCGGGAACGAAACGAAACAGACGGCGAAGAAATCGTAAGGCGCCTGGGCAAGAACCGTCAGCGCCCCGGCAAGAAACGCCACTAGCGCGCGCCGCCAGCCCCAAAGCAGAATTATCCGGCCGGCCTGGCGCTCCATCTATGCTTCCGAGTCGTGCGAATCAGGAAGCAAGATTTATCAGGCTGCGGGCTTGGCTCCAAACCGGGCGACCTAGTCCGCTCATAGCTATCGATGCCAGCCTTGTATCTTCAGCCCGCCCAGCCGCTCAGCCTCTACGCGTGGGACAGAGCCGACAGTCTGGGAAAAGGTCCAGACATGGCCTTCAGGATCGCGCGCGTGTTCTTGCCTGCAACTGAAGCCGGGCTGGCTATATGGTCGGCCCATTCGGAATCGACGATGATATAACCATCGCCGAACCGCATCTCGGAATGGACGAGCCTGCCATCGGCATCGCTGACAACCATGCTCGGCTCGAAGCCGAACGCCTTTTCAAGCCAGGTCAATGCGGCCTGCGGATCCTGGTAGAAGACGCCGGAGCCTAAGTCGAGTGCTTGAACGGGTCCTCAACCGGCATCGGGCAAGTCGCGTCTTTCAAGCCTGCTCGGTGCGGACGGCGCGGCGGCGGCGCTCGCCCTTCAGTGTCTCGACGATGCGCACGCGCTTGACGCGGCGTGGGTCGGCGTCGAGCACATGAAACTCGAAGCCGGGTATGGCCTGCACCACTTCGCCGCGCGCTGGCACCCGGCCAAGCGTGTTGAAGATCATGCCGCCGATCGTGTCGACATATTCGCCGTGCTCGCCGGCGGCGAAATCCTCGCCGATCATTTTGGCGACGTCGTCGATCTCGGCCTTGCCGTCGACGATGAAGACGCCTTCGCCGGCCTGGGTAATCATCGGCTCGTCCTCGTCATGCTCGTCCTCGATGTCGCCGACCACCATCTCGACGATATCCTCGAGCGAGACGAGACCGTCAGTGCCGCCATATTCGTCGATGACCAGCGCCATCTGGGTCCGCGTCGTCTGCATCCGCCCCATCAGGTCGGAGGCGAGCATCGACGGCGGCACGAACAGCACCGGTCGGATCAGGTTGAGATCGCCGATGGTGCGCGCCAGATCGACCTGGGCGAGATCGAGAACCGTCGCGACCGGAGTTTTCCTGGTCGTCCTGCCCTTTCTGACGCGGGCGACCTTGGTGATGTGCGCCAGCACGTCGCGGATATGAACCATGCCGCGCGGATCGTCGAGCGTCTCCGAATAGACCGGCATGCGGGAATGGCCGGACTGCTCGAACAGCCCCAGAAGATCACCCAGCTTCGTGGTGATCTCGACCGCCTCGATGTCGGCGCGCGGCACCATGACGTCCTCGACGCGCACTTCGCGCAGGCGCAGGATGTTGTTGAGCATGGCGCGTTCGCCGGGCGAGAAGGATTCTGCATCGCTCGCCGTTTCGGCAAGCGCACCGGCAATCTCCTCGCGCAGGCTGGTGCCGTTGCGGTGCCTGAAAAGCCCGAGCACGCGATCGAACAGGGAGGGACCGGCAGGCGATGCCTCGCTGGCGAAGCTGCCGGTCGTGGTACTCGGACTCGAGCCCTCTTCCGTCGTTTCGGAAGGCTTGATCACACTGCCGGCGTCGGAGCGGGCGGCAGTCTCTGGTTTGTCGTTCATCATCGTCCGGTCAATTGGTCTTTTGTAATTACGTGTAGGGATCGGGAATGGCAAGCCTCGCAAGTGCTGCGCGCTCTGTCGCTTCCATCAGTTCCGCTTCGGCATCCGTTTCGTGATCATAGCCCAGCAAATGCAGCAGGCCATGGATGACGAGATGGGAGATATGGTCCTCGATGGGCTTGTCTTCCAGTGCCGCCTCGCGCGCGACAGTCTCGGCGGCCAGCACGATGTCACCGAGCATCGGCGGCAGAGGCCCGCCCCTGGCAAACGGAAAAGCCGGAAAAGACAGGACGTTGGTCGGCTTGTCCTTGCCGCGCCAGCCGGCATTGAGCGTGCGGATATGGGCATCGTCGGAAAAGACGATGCTGAGCTCGGAACGGCCGTCGGCACCGGTTTCGGCAAAGGCGGCCGAGACGGCGTGGTCGACCAGCCGCGTCAGCGTCGTCTCGTCGGGCCAGTCGCCCGCCTCGATCGCGATATCGATCTCGACGGGAAGCGGCCCCCCCGCCTTTTGCTCCTCAGCCATGCGGCCGCATAGTCATATCAGCTTTCGACACCCAGGCCCCTGGCCAGCTTGCCGTCGCGGTCATAGGCCTTGACGATCTCGGCGACCAGCGGATGCCTGACGACGTCGCCTTCGTTGAAGCGGACCGTCACCATGCCGGTGACGCCGTCGAGGATTCTCAGCGCCTCGACTAGGCCGGACTTGGTGTTTGGCGGCAGATCGATCTGGGTCGGATCACCGGTGACGATCATGCGCGAGTTCTCGCCGAGCCGGGTCAGGAACATCTTCATCTGCATCGGCGTGGTGTTCTGCGCCTCGTCGAGGATGACGGCAGCGTGCGCCAGCGTACGGCCGCGCATGAATGCCAGCGGCGCGATCTCGATGACCTCAGCAGCAATCGCCCGCTCGACCTTGTCGGCCGGCATCATGTCGTAGAGCGCGTCATAGAGCGGCCGCAGATAGGGATCGACCTTCTCCTTCATGTCACCCGGCAGAAAGCCAAGCCGTTCACCGGCCTCGACCGCGGGGCGCGACAGCACGATGCGTTCGACCATGCCGCGTTCGAGCAGCATTGCCGCATGCGCCACCGCCAGATAGGTCTTTCCGGTGCCGGCCGGGCCGATGCCGAAGACGAGTTCCGACCGCTCCAGCGCGCGCATATAGGCGTCCTGGTTGAGCGAGCGGGCATAGATGGTCTTCTTGCGCGTCGATATCTGGGCGGCGGACACCTTGCCCTTGCGCTCCAGTGTCGGCAGCGTCAGCTGGTCGTCGCTGGCGATCGCCATGCGCACGGCGCCGTCGACATCGGACTGGCCGATGTCGGTGCCTTTCTGCAGAATGCCGTAAAGATTGTCCAAGGCGCGGCGTGCCTGCTCGGCGGCCGAGGAAGAGCCCTTGATGGTCAATTGATTGCCGCGCGAGCGGATATCGACGCCGAGCTTCTGCTCGAGTCGGGCCAGATTCTCGTCGAACTGGCCGTAAAGGGCGCTGGCAAGCTTGTTGTTGTCGAAAGTCAGTACGATGTGCGCGATATCCGAGGCCCCCGAGGGTAGGTTCTGGGGCAGGTTCTTCACTTCAGCAGCGCTCAACCGTCTCTCCTCATCTGCCGAGACCTTCAGGCCAATTCGGCGAACAGGCTGTTGTAGCCCGTCTTCGTGATTCGTACCTGGATAATGTCACCGATTTCGCCGGCCTTTTCATCAACAATAACCGGCTGCAGCCAGGGCGAGCGGCCAACCTTCTGGCCGGCCTGGCGGCCCGGCTTTTCGATCAGCGTGTCGATGGTCCTGCCGACCAGGCTTGCGCCGAAATGCTGCTGCTGTTTCAGAAGCAGCGCCTGCAGCCGCTGCAGGCGCTCGTCCTTGACGGCCTCCGGCACGTGATCGCCCATCTCGGCGCCCGGCGTGCCGGGGCGCGGAGAATATTTGAACGAGAAGGCCGAGGCATAGTTGACGTCTTCGACCAACTGCATCGTCGCCTCGAAATCGGCTTCCGTCTCGCCGGGAAAGCCGACGATAAAGTCGCCCGACAGTGCGATGTCGTTCCGCGCGGCACGGATGCGGTCGATCAACGTCAAATAGTCCTTGGCCATATGCCTGCGGTTCATCGCCTTGAGTATGCGGTCGGAGCCGGACTGCACCGGTAAATGTAGATAGGGCATCAGCGTCGGCAAATCACGATGGGCGGCGATCAATTCATCCTCCATGTCGCGCGGATGACTGGTCGTGTAGCGCAGCCGCGCCAGGCCTGGAATCTCTGCCAGCCTGAACAGCAGCCGGCCAAGGCCCCATTCCTCGCCGTCTTCACCTCTTCCGTGCCAGGCGTTGACGTTCTGGCCGAGCAGCGTCACCTCGCGCACGCCGGCATCTGCCAGGCGCTCGGCCTCGGCGACGATCTGTGCCACCGGCCGCGAGACTTCCGAGCCGCGCGTATAGGGCACGACACAGAAGGTGCAGAACTTGTCGCAGCCTTCCTGAACGGTCAAGAACGCCGTCACGCCGCGCCTGATCAGTTCGGCGCGCTTCGGCTGCGGCAGATACTCGAACTTGTCCTCGACGGCATAGTCGGTCTCGACGATCTTTTCGCCGCCACGCGCCCTCGCCAGCACACCGGGCAGCCGGTGGTAGGTCTGCGGGCCGATGACCAGGTCGACGGCCGGCGAGCGGCGGATGATCTCGGCACCCTCGGCCTGCGCCACGCAGCCGGCGACGCCGACCAGCATTTCGCGCCCGGCCTTTGCACGCTCGGCCTTCAACTCACGGATGCGCCCAAGTTCGGAATAGACTTTTTCCGCCGCTTTCTCGCGGATGTGGCAGGTGTTGAGCAGCACCAGATCGGCCTCGCCGATAGCGTCTGTCGCGGCATAGCCGTCGGCCGCCAGCGCATCGGTCATGCGCTGCGAATCGTAAACGTTCATCTGGCAGCCATAGGTCTTGACGAAGACCTTTCTGGTCGCGGCAGGCGGAACGACCAGGTTTTCGGCGGCAGCGCCGATGTCGTCGCGTTCTATCGTGTTCAATTCCATTTCGCGGCTTCTAACGCCTTTCCCTGACAAAAAACAGACGAATCTGGCCGGAACCTGCGCAGCCTACCGGCTCGGACGCGGTTCGGCGAGCGCCGCTTGTACCATCTCGCGCACCTGGCGTTCCATCTGCTTTGCCGTCTCCTTGCGGCTGGAGCCCTTGGAGAAAGCAATCGCCTCGCCAAAATGCACCTCGACGTCGAGGGCGCCCTCGGCCATCAGCACCTTGAGGTGCGGCATCAGCTCTTCATCGCCGATCCAGGCGGCAACCGGCCGATGCCGGCGGCCGAGCGGCACGCCATGCAGGCGCGTATAGACGATCGCCACCGGCTGGACGAAGACCTGTTCGGCCGCCCCTTCCGCAATCGCCATTGTAGCGGCGCCGAACAGCGTGCTCTTGAACGGCAGGATCATGTTGCCGTCGCCGGTCGAGCCTTCGGCAAACAGCACCATGGCGTCGCCCTTGGCCATGCGGCCGGCGATCTCGCTCGCCTGGTCGCCCGACGAACGCTTACGCTCACGTTCGATGAATACCGTGCGCTGCAGCTTCGACAGCATGCCGATCAACGGCCAGCCGGCCATATCGGCCCTGGCGATGAACGTCACGTCGACCATCGACCCCAGCACCATGATGTCGGTCCAGGAGATGTGGTTGGCAGCAATCAGCAATGGGCGCTGGCCGGACAGCGCTCCCTTGACATGGATGCGCAGCCCCAGCGTCCTGACAATCATCCTGTGCCAGATTTTCAGGATGAAGGTCTCGCGCCAGAGCCCGGTCCGCATCGACAAGATCTGCAGCGGCACAAGCACCAGCGAGCCGACGACAACCAGCCCCAGCGCCAGGAAAATCCTGATTTTTCCGATCATCCGCACCACCCCGGCGTTTGGCTAACGAAGATCGCGGCGCATGACAAGCGCGCCGGTCGGGCCGTGCTCCGGCGACTTGTAATAGTTGGCACGCTTGCCGACCTCGCGGAAGCCGAACCGCCGGTAGAGCGCGATCGCGGCGACATTGGTCTCGTCGACCTCGAGGAAAAGCGCCTCGGCGCGCTGTGCGTGCAGTTCACGCAGCACCGCATCCATCAATTGCCAGCCGAGCCCCCGGCGCCGATGCGAGCGTGCCACCGCGACCGTCAGGATCTCCCCCTCGCCGGCCGCCAGCCGCGCCAGCACGAAGCCGACCGGCGGCTTGGCACCCTGTCCGGTCTCGCGCGCGGCATAGCCGAACACCGTGTCCTGCTCGAGCAGGGCGGCGAATTCGTCGTCGGTCCACGGCCGCGCGAAATCCTCGCGATGCAGCACCGACATGGCCGCGCTATCGGCAACCGTCAACGGCTCGAGCGCATAGTCCCTGCGGCGCGACTGGAGGAAGGGAATGCGCATCAGGACTTGTTTCCGTTTGGACCATGATCTTTTCCCAAAACCGGTTTCCACTTTTTGGGATCATGGTCTTGCCTCGATAGAATAAAGCCGGCCTGCGGCTTTGCGTCGGCGCCGCGCAGATAGAGCGGTTTCGGTTTTTCGCTCTCGCCGTGTTTACCGGCACCTTGGGCCGCGGCCAGCCGGGCATAGACGGCGATGTCGGCGGTGGCCGCCGTCCCGCCGAGATCGAAGCTGCGCCCGGCCGCCGCGGCAATCTGGGTTGCCGCCGTGCCGGCGAGAACCGCAGATCTGTCGACCGCCATGGCTGCGGCTTGCGAGAGTGTGGTCACAGCCGGACCATAGATCAGCACCGACCTCTCATCGTAAAGTGCCGCATGGATCTCCTCGCGACCTGTATCGAGCGCGGCGAGCACGGCGCGACCGGGAAATGCCGCTCTCGCTTGCGCCGCCAGGGCCTCCAGAGTCGTCACGCCGATCGCCGGGATTTTCAGCGCCAGCGCAAGGCCGCGCGCCGCCGAGACGCCGACGCGCAGACCGGTGAAGGAGCCCGGACCCGTCGAAACGGCAATGGCGCCGAGGCCGGAATAGTCGGTTCTGCTGGTCCCCAACGCCTTTTCGATGACACCCATCAGATGCTCGGCATGACCCTTACCGAGATCGAGCACCGAACGGCCGAGTTCTTTCCCGGCCGCCGCGTCGTAGACGCAGGCGGCGCAGAGATTGGCGGCACAGTCGACGGCAAGCAATTTCATGAAGCGGCCGGTTGAGACAGTTTCGAAAACAGCTTCCCTCTGCCCGCCAGGGCTCATCCCCGCAAGGGAATAATGGATAAATCATCAGGCGACTTGGCTTCGGCGCGGGTCCAAGAATGTAAGTTCCACCGCACGCAATCGCCACAATAGGTATCGGGACTAGCCGACCTGCTCGATACGCAGCACGTGATTATCCCAGACATAGTCCGGCTCGGAACGGGTCGCGCCACCGGCTTCGATGATTTCGCCGGCACCCGTCGTCGCGATGAAGCCTTTCCCATCGGGCGCAACGCCACAGACCTCGACCAGAGCCTTGGTAGCGACGACGCGGCCGCTGGCCGTGTCGATCACGGCAAGCGAATTGCCCTCAGGCGAAGACACGGCGATGGTGCCGGCGGCAGGATTGGCGGCGACCGAGCCGATATAGTTCCTGAAGCCGGAGAGCACATCCTGCGACATATCGAGCAATTGCAAGTCCTTGCCGCGCGGCGCGCGGCCAACCAGCGGGGCACGGTCGGTACCCGGCCCCCTGTACTGGCAGCCGAACCAGACGGTGCCGGACCGGTCGGCATCCATATGGCGGATCGACAATTGGTGCAGCGCCGGCGGCAATTCGTGCTTTTCGGTGAGATCGCCGGTAAGGCGGTCGACCAGAACATAGGAAGGCTTCATCGTTGCGATGTTGAGCTCGGCGCGGCCATAATCCGGATGCGTCTCGATGCCGCCATTGGCCACAGCGATCGTCCTGCCGTCGGAAAGCAGCAAAAGCTCGTGCGGGCCTGTGCCGTAGGTCGGAAACTCGCCGATGCGCTTGAATTTCGCATGCGCGTCATAGACGCCGACGACGCCGGCGGCATTGTCGAAATCGTTCTCGGTTGCGTAGAGCAGCGTGCCATCGGCCGAGAACACGCCATGGCCGAAGAAATGCCGGCCGGCAACGCTGGCAATGGTGCGCGGTTCACCGCGGCCGGTATGGTCGAAGACGACAGCAAAGGTGCCCGGCTGCCTGGCAAACACCACCGAACGCTTGGACACCGGGTCGAAGGTAACATCGTGGCCCCGATCGGGCAGATCGATCGTGTGCAACAACTTGCCGGCCTTGGACAGGACGGCCGCGCCATAGCTGCCGTCGCGCTTGACGAAAGCGGTGGCGAAGACCGCGTCGGCGTCGAGTGTCTTTGCCCAGGCCGACGGCGCCATCGCCGCTACGAAACCAGCGCCTGCGGCCCTCAGGAAATCGCGCCGATCGATCAGCGGCGTCCTCATGATCAGTCGCCATCCAATGACGAGAACCCGGCGGTCAGGCCGAATTCGGCGGTCAGCCTGGTGCCGATCAGGGTCGTCAGGCTGGATGTCACCAGCGAGAAATAGTCGAGCTTCTGGCGCAGCGCCGGATCGGCAAGTGCCTTGTCGATCGGTCCCCTGATCGCCTTGGCCGCCTCGATCCCGTTGGTGAGCTGGATGTGGACCGATTCTGCCATCCAGCGCGCATCGGGCGGCAGCGCGTCGCCAAGCTGCGAGGCCTGGAACAGCGTGTCCATGCCCGCCAGATTCCCGGTCAGCGAGCGGGCGGTGTTTTGCGAGCGCCAATAGATCGCCTGTTTCGGTTTGTCGGCCTCCGGCTTGGCGCCCAGGAAGCCTTTCAGGCGTACGTCGCGGACCATTTCCAGCTCGTTGATGAAGACGCCGACCAGTTCGGTCACCGCTTCAGTTCCGTCGTGGTAGAGCGCGTTCTGCGGACCCGGATTGGCCCAGAGCGCGGCAAAGCCGTTGGGCTCGTTCCAGGCATCGCCAACCTCGCCGGCAATCGTCTCGACATTGCCGGCAATGGCCGCACCGTAGGCGCAGCGATAGGTGTCGTCCCTGCCGACCAATTGACCGGCTCCGTCGCCGTAGAGGACGAATTCCAGTGCGCCGAGCCCTTGCGTGGCGACGCTCTTTGTAGCCAGCTGGGCGGGATCGGCGGCTGTCGGATCCTTGCCGGCAAGTGCTGCCTGCACCTGCTTCAGGCCGATGCTCTTGCGGTCCGGCCAAAACAGCATGCGCTCAAGCCGGTTGTTTTCCGCGATCGGCCCGAAACGGATGATTTCCACCACCGACCAGGCATCCACGACACCCGAGAATTCGGCGCGTGCCGCATCGAGATTGTCCCGCGAGGGCGCTTGGCAAAGCGCGTGCATGGTCTTGGCCAAGCTGTCCGCATGGTCATGCAGTCTGGCATAGGCCGGGCGGACGAAGCCGTCGATCGCCCGCTGGATCACATCCGAAGCCTTCACCGCCGCGGATGCCGGCAGCGCACCGGCGAGGACCAGCATCAGAGCGAATGCAAGACGCTTCCGCATCAGAGCGACCCCAGAAACTTGATCAGCGCGGCGCGGTCGGCCGCATCGGCAGCGGCAAAGCGGTCACGCGCCTTCTGGCCCTCGCCGCCATGCCACAGAATCGCCTCGGCCAGGTTTCGTGCGCGCCCGTCATGCAGGAAGAAGGTGTTGCCGCTGACGGTCTGGGTGAGCCCGATGCCCCACAGTGGCGGCGTGCGCCATTCGCTTCCCGTGGCCTCGCCCACCGCCTGTCCGTCGGCAAGACCGGGTCCCATGTCATGCAGCAGGAAATCGGAATAAGGCCAGATCAGCTGGAAGGCCTGCGCCTTGTTCGGGGTGCCGCGACGGGTGACGAATTTCGGCGTATGGCAGGAGATGCAGCCCATATCGTAGAACAGTTTTTTGCCGGCGAGCACGTCCGGTCTGTCGAGATCGCGCCGGGCCGGCACGGCAAGGTTTTGCGAATAGAAGGTCACGAGGTCCATGACCGGCGGCGGCGCTTCGACCGGACCGAGGCGCTCCTGTACACCGTTAGGTAGGGCAAGGCAGGTCTTTTCCGCGGCGCTGCAATCGCCCCAGTGCTTCGGCACCTCAGGCGTCGAAATGCCGATATCGCCGGCAAAAGCGTCCGCCGATTGCTGGCGGATCGATGCCGCCTGCGCCTTCCAGCCGAAACGGCCGAGCGTCAGTTCACCGCTGCTGGCGTCGCGTATTATGTTTGGCCTGCCGGAAATCCCGTCACCATCGCGGTCGGCCGCATCGGCACGCGTAAGGATGTTGGCAGGAGCGATCTGCTCGACCAGGCCAAGGCCGATCATCGGCGGCGTCATGCGCGGCGACAGCGTGGTGTGTGGATCGAGCGCCCCGTAGGCGAGACCGTCGACCGAATAGCTCGGCTTGCGCAGCGACACCGTGCTGCCGTCCGCCAATTTCACCTTCTCGTCCTGGTAGTCGACATGCATCCTGCCTTCGCCCTGCAGACCGGGAACGGCCAATTCCTGCAGCTGCGTGCCATAGACCGGGTCGGGAAAGTTGAGCACCTTGTGATCGGCGAGCGCGGCTTTCTCCTCCTCGGTACTGGCTTCCCTTGCCAGGCGCAGGAACATCGAGGTGGTGCCGCTGTCGCCTTCGGGCGGATGGCCGCGGCCGTCCTTCAGATGACAGTTCTGGCAGGCGCGCTCGTTGAACAACGGACCGAGCCCATCCGAGGCTTGTGTCGAGGATGGCGAGGACACCCAGTTCTTGCGGAAAATGGCGTTGCCGAGCTTGAAGGTACCCTCTTCCTCGAAGCTGATGTTGGCAGAGGATTGCGAGAAGGCGTCCTTGTTGACGTCCTTCTTCGAGGTGCCGGCGCCGCCCTGCATCAGCTCGAATTGCTCGGGCTTGGAGAAATCGCTGGTCGGCCTGGTGATGGCGATGACGCGCGCCAGATCCTTCGGCGTCAGATCCGTGCGGCTGGTGGCAAGCCCCGCCGGTTGCGGCGCCCCGGCCAGCGCCGAGGCTGTGAGCGTCGCCACCACGGCAAGAAAGGCGCCGCGAAGGATACCGTATCGCGGCTTCTTCTGAGGCGGCAGGCCACAATGCTCGGCCGGCCGCAAGCGGCGCATGAAATCTAGGGGGCGCCGCATTCCGGCATGTCCTTATTCCGCCTCGTCGGCCGACGCTGCGTTGAGTTGGCCGTACTTTTCTTCGCCGATCGAGGCGAGCAGGTCGAGTTGCGTTTCGAGGAAGTCGATGTGACCTTCCTCGTCAGCCAGCAATTCCTCGAACAGCTTCATCGTCACGTAGTCGCCTGCTTCGTTACAAACCTCGCGCGAACGCTTGTAGGCGGTGCGCGCGTCATATTCGCCGGCAAGATCGGATTCGAGCACTTCCTTGACATTCTGCCCGATGCGCAGCGGCGCCACGGACTGCAGGTTCGGATGGCCCTCGAGGAAGATGATGCGCGCCACGAGCCGGTCGGCATGGTGCATTTCCTCGATCGATTCAGCGCGTTCCTTCTTCGCCAGCTTGGCGTATCCCCAGTCTTCCAGCAGCCGGAAATGCACCCAGTATTGATTGACCGCCCCAAGTTCCAGAAACAGAGCCTCGTTAAGCCGCTCTATGATCTGCTGTTCGCCTTTCATGGGTTCTGCTCCCGTATTGGACGCGCAGGCCTCTGACGCGATCCAGGTGTGAAACGATGTCCACGCCACTCACCGCCGAGCGGGCATGGTAATTTTCGGTGACCCGAATGATCGTTTCGACCACATTTGGGAAGCAGCCGCAACAGCGACCGCGCTTGTGCATGGCGTGATAGACCTTCGCCGGCACGATCAGCTGCCAGGGGTCCTCATCCAGCAGTCCGACGATCGTCTGCTCTATCTCCTTTTCGGTGATGATGTTGCAATGGCAGATCAGCATTTGTCGCTCTGGCTAACGGCGCTTCGTTGCGTCGCGTGGCTGGTGGTTTCGATAGTCTATTGGAACACCTTGTCCGGTGAATCGAGGCTGTCCGAGCCCTCGAAGGCTATCGCATTGAGCTTCAGGGTACCGACGGCGCGTTCGATCGACTTGGTCTGATCGACCAGCGCGTCGATCGCCGCCTGCACAGTGGCATTGCCTTCCGTGTTGCCTTCTCCGATCTGCTGGTCATAGGCCTCGCCGGCAAGCGCCCGCGCCTTGATGGCCTCCATCTTGGCGATAGTGACGTCCAGTTTGTCCGACAATTCCTTGTCGACCGCCGGGTCGGCCGCCTTGACCATGTCGGCCACCGACGGCCCCTCGACGACAGTGCCGTCGAGCCGCTTGTAGCTGCCGTGATAGGCGGCACGGATGCCGATCGCATCGTAAAGATGGGAGTTGTAGGTATTGTCGGAGAAGCAATCGTGCTCCTCTTCCGGGTCGTGCAACAAGAGGCCGAGCTTCATCCGCTCTCCGGCGAGCTCGCCATAGGACAGCGAGCCCATGCCGGTGAAGATGGTCGAAATGGCGGCGTTCGGCTCGCCATCGACAAGGTTCTTGCGGGCGGCGCCGCCTTCCTTCCAGTCGTCGACCATATCCTTTAGATCGGAAACCAGAAGGTCGCTCGCCGATTTCAGATACTGTCCGCGACGGTCGCAATTGCCGCCGGTGCAATTGGCGAGGTCGTAATCGGTGTAGGGCCGTTCGCCGGCGCCCGGACCGGTGCCGTGCAGGTCCTGACCCCAAAGCAGGAATTCGATAGCGTGATAGCCGGTCGCCACATTGGCCTCGATACCGCCGGCCTCCTGCAGGGTGCCGGAGAGGAACTCCGGCGTCAGCTCGGTGGCGTCGACCTTCTTGCCGTTGATCTCGATCGACTTGTTGGCGATCACATTGGCGGTGTAGAGCGCGTTGGCGTCCGACTCGGTGCCGTAGCTCTTGGCGACATAGTCGATCAAGCCTTCGTCGAGCGGCCAGGAGTTCACCTTGCCTTCCCAGTCGTCGACGATGGCATTGCCGAAGCGATAGACCTCGGTCTGCTGATAGGGAACGCGCGATGCCTTCCAGGCCTCGCGGGCGGCGTTCAGCGTTTCGGCAGATGGCTTGGCGAGCAGCGCATCGACAGCCTTGTCGAGCGCCTCGGCCGTGATCAGCGAATCCTCGTATTTGGCGAGCGCAATGTCGGAATAGGTCTTGATGACCGCCTTGGCATCGGTTTGCGCCTTGGCCGGCAGCACGAACACGGCCGCCGTCAGCATCGCCGTGGCGCCGATCGTCGCAAGCCTGCCGCCATACCGCGCGGTCATCATCGTTCTCATGATTGTCTCTCCTCGGGAATCAATGAAATGCCGGCGCCGCGGCGGGCAGTTGCCAGCGGGCAAAGAAGGGTCGCGCCATCGCGCGGTTCGCGGAAGAAAGACACCGAAATGCCTCCAATCGAAAGGGTTCAAGGCCCAGACATCAAAGGGATGCGCTGACGCGCGAGCTTCCATAAAACGGCGAAGACGTCGGATGTCAACTGGTGACGTAGAAAAATTCAATTGAAACAACAGTTTAGAATTATTCTAAACTATAACTGTCAACTTTAACGCCGATGTATAGGGATACCGGCGCATGACGCGGTTGACAGGCGGCCGTTCCGGGTGCGACCCGGATCGGCGCTCTTGCGGCGGCGCCGGACAATCGCCACCTGGCGAGACGTCCTAGATTTGGATGAGGAATCGGGCTGTTATGAAGAACGGGGTCGTCATTGTCGGTGCGGGTCATGCGGGCGTGCAAGCGGCCGCCAGCCTGCGCGAAGAAGGCTATGACGGCCCGGTGATCCTGGTCGGCGACGAAAACGAACTGCCCTACCACAAGCCACCGCTGTCGAAGACTTTCATCAAGGATCAGCAAGCAAAGCCGCAGCCGTTGCGCGGCGAGCCTTTTTATACCGGCAGCAGCATCGACTACCGGCCAGGCCTCCGGGTCGAGCGCATCGACGTAGGCGGCCGCCGGCTGGAGATATCGGGCGGCGGCGTGTTGCCGTTTGACCGGCTGATCCTCGCCACCGGCGCGCGGCCGCGCCTGCTGCCGCTGCCGGGTTCGGAGCTTTCTGGCGTTGTGTCGCTGCGCTCGCTCGGCGATGCCCGCCTGATCCGCGAATTGAGCGCGCAAAGCGAGGAGGTCGTCATCCTCGGCGGCGGCTTCATCGGCCTGGAGATTGCCGCGACGCTCACCGCGGCAGGCCGCAAGGTTACGGTGGTCGAGGCGGTCGACCGGCTGCTCGGCCGCGCCGTGGCACCGGCCATCGCCGGCCATGTGCGCCAGCGGCTGGAGGCCACCGGTGTGCGCATCCTTACCGGCACCACCATCGAACGGCTGGAGGGCGAGAACGGCCGTGTTTCGGCTGCAATCACCTCGTCCGGCGAGAGATTGCCGGCGCAGATGGTCGTCATCGGCATCGGCGTCGTGCCGAATGTCGAATTGGCCGAAGCCGCCGGCATTGCCATCGCCAACGGCATCCGCGTCGACCAGCAGATGCGCACGTCGGTGCCGGAAATCCTCGCCATCGGCGACGCGGCGTCTTACCGGCACTGGTTCACCGGCGGCGACGTGCGGCTGGAATCGGTGCAGAACGCCACTGACCAGGCGCGGCTCGCCGCACGCACTATCGCCGGCCACACCGACAATTACTCGGCGGTGCCGTGGTTCTGGTCCGATATCGGTGACATGAAGCTGCAGATGGTCGGCCTGATTGCGGGTGGCGACAGCCATGTCGTGCTGGGCGACGTGGCCGAGAACAAATTCTCCATCTACCACTATGCCGGAAGCCGGCTGCTCGGCATCGAATCGGTCAACCGGCCCGGCGACCACATGCTTGGCCGCAAGATGCTCGGCGCCGGCTTTTCGCCGTCGCCGCAGATTGTCGCGACCGGGCCCGACGGGCTGAAGGCGGCGCTCGCCGCCTTCCAGCAGGCAGAGCCGGCCCCGGCGGCAGGATAATCGTATCGCTCAGGCGGCGCGGGCCTCGCGGATCGAACTTTCCAGGATGTCGAGCGCCTCGTTCATGACGCCGTCCTGGATGGTGATCGGCGCGAGGAAGCGGATGACGTTGCCGTAGACGCCGCAGGTGAGCAGGATCAGGCCCTTGTCGAGCGCCTTCAGCCGGACCGCATTGGCGAGTTCCGGCGACGGCAGCCCCTTCGTCACATCGTTGAACTCGACCGCGTTCATGAAGCCGGGGCCTCTGATATCGACGATTTCCGGGGCTTCGTCGCGGATCGCTTGCAGGCGCTGCTTCAGACGGTTGCCCAGCGTGTTGGCCCGGTCGCAGAGCTTCTCCTCGTCGATGACGTCGAGCACGGCATGCGCCGCGGCGACGCCGATCGGGCTGCCGCCATAGGTGCCGCCGAGTCCGCCGGGGTTCGGCGCATCCATGATCTCGGCACGCCCGGTGACCGCCGCCAACGGGAAGCCGCCAGCCAGGCTCTTGGCCATGGTGGTGATGTCGGCCGCCACCTCGTGGTGGTCCATGGCAAACATCTTGCCGGTGCGGGCAAAGCCGGTCTGCACCTCGTCGGCGATCAGCAGCATGCCGTGCTGATCGCAGATCTTGCGCAATGCGGTCATGAAATCGCGCGGCGCCTCGTAGAAGCCGCCCTCGCCCTGCACCGGCTCGACGATGATCGCGGCGACGCGGGCCGGATCGACATCGGCCTTGAACAGCCGGTCGAGCGCAGCCAGCGAATCGGCGACCGACACGCCGTGCAGCGCAACCGGGAACGGCGCATGGAAGACATCCGCCGGCATGGCGCCGAAGCCGACCTTGTAAGGCACGACCTTGCCGGTCAGCGCCATGCCCATGAAGGTGCGTCCGTGGAAGCCGCCGGAAAAAGCGATGACCGCCGGCCGGCCGGTGGCGTTGCGGGCAATCTTGATTGCATTCTCAACCGCCTCGGCGCCGGTGGTGACAAAAATCGTCTTTTTGTCGAACTTGCCGGGCAGCATGCCGTTCAGCCGTTCGGCCAGCCGGATATAGCTCTCGTAGGGCACGACCTGGTAGCAGGTATGGGTGAAGCGGTCGAGCTGCGCCTTGACCGCTTCGATCACCCTGGGGTGACGGTGGCCGGTGTTGACGACGGCGATGCCGGACGAGAAATCGATGTAGCGGCGGCCTTCCACATCCCAGATCTCCGAGTTTTCGGCGCGATCGGCATAGATCTGCGTGGTCATGCCGACGCCGCGCGAAATCGACTGGCTCTTGCGTTCGGAAATGGCTGAATTTGTCATCGTATCCCTCACCGGGCCGGCGCCCGCTCTCGTTTGATGGCTGTTGAGACTCTTCTGGGCTTATTTCAGGTTTTCCTCAAGTTGGCACTGGCGGCGGGCGATTGGGCCTGCGGTCCGGCAGCTACGCGATGATGGCCGGCACTATCGCCGGCGCAGCGATCATGCTGCTGTTCCTGCCGGCGCGCTATTCGGCGTGGTTCAGGTCATGGAGCCGAAAGGCTGGAAAGAGCTACCCGTTTTGGAGACCGGCGAACCGGTGCAAGGTCCGACTTAAGGCTTTGCCGGATCATTCGTTATCGTTGGAGGGTACAGGGCGCGACCTGGCGCGCTGCCACGGCGACGATTTTGACTCGCGCCAAGCATGCCAGCCTTCCGGCAAGTCGGCCAACGCAAGGATACTTTCATCCCGCTGCACAACGTTTTGCAAGCTGACAATCATTATGTCGCCTTCGTCAACAGGTCCAATTTCGCTGTTGTGGAATTGCCAACTGCCGTCGTCATCGTCATGCGAGACGTGTGCAATCCAGTCGCCGCGGGTAATTATGACCCGATCCAAAAACACCGCGACATTGGGCGGGTCTGGGAACGTCCATTGCTGCATGGGAATCTCCCGAAGACAGTTGGTCCTGCGCACCGTGAGAAGGTTCAAGCGGTTCTCACAAACCCTTCGCTGGCCCTCAGCAGATTGCGCGTGTAGTCCTTGGTGACACGGCGTTCGACAAGATCGTCCGCGGTCAGATTCTCCATCGCCTCGCCGTTCTGCATCACCATCAGCCGTTCGCACATGTGGGTGATGATGGCTAGGTCGTGGCTGACCATCAGGAAGGTCAGCTTGCGGCGGCGCCTGATCTCTTCCAGCAGGTTCAGCACCTCCGCCTGCACCGAAGCGTCGAGCGCCGAGGTCGGCTCGTCGAGCAGCAGGATCGACGGTTCCAGAATCAGGGCGCGGGCGATCGCCACGCGCTGGCGCTGACCGCCGGACAATTGATGCGAATAGCGAAAACGGAACCCGGTGCCGAGGCCGACCTCGTCGAGTGCCCGCTGGATGCGCTTTTCGCCGTCGGCGAAGCCGTGAATGGCGAGCGGCTCCTGAAGCAGGCGGTCGACGGTCTGGCGCGGGTGCAGCGAACCGTACGGGTCCTGGAAGACCATCTGCACCTCGCGGTAGAACGCCTTGTCGCGACGCGCGCCGAGCATTTTGCCGTTGACCGCGATGGTGCCTGATGCGGCCGGCGCCAGGCCGGCGATTGCCCTGAGCAACGTCGACTTGCCGGAGCCGGACTCGCCGACCAGGCCGAAGGATTCACCGGATTCGACCTCGAGGCTGACGCCTTTCAACGCGCGGAAGCGGTCGAAGACCACCTCCAGCCTGTCGACGGAAAGGGCTGCCGTCATGCTGCCCACTCCGGCTTGCGGTCGAGCACCGGCAGCGGGTGACGGTCGGCGCCGATCTTGGGCATGCAGTTGAGCAGGCCGCGCGTATAGGGATGCTGGGCGCGGCCGAGCTCCGAGGCTTTGAGCTGTTCGACCACCTTGCCGGCATACATGACGATCACACGATCACAGAAGGACGAGACCAGGCGCAGATCGTGCGAGATGAAGATCAGCCCCATGCCGCGCTCGCTGACCAGCCGGTCGAGGATGCCGAGCACGTCGAGCTGGACAGTGACGTCGAGTGCCGAGGTCGGCTCGTCGGCGATCATCATTTCCGGCCCGGCGATCAGCATCATGGCGATCATGGCGCGCTGGCCCATGCCGCCGGAAACCTCGTGCGGATGCAGGTCGAAGACACGGGCCGGATCGCGGATCTGCACAGCCTCCAGCATGGCCAGCGCGCGGTCGCGGGCTTCGGCCTTGGAGACCTTCTCATGCGTGCGCAGCGTCTCGACGATCTGGCGGCCGATGCTCATCACCGGGTCGAGCGAATATTTCGGATCCTGCAGGATCATGGCGATACGCTTGCCGCGCAGCGCGCGGCGCTCGCGCGGCGGGGCGGCCAGCAGGTCGATGCCGTCAAAAGCGAGCGTCTTCGCGGTCACCTCGGCCTGCGGCGGGGTGACGCCCATGATGGCGCGGCCGGTCTGCGACTTGCCCGAACCGCTCTCGCCAACAATGCCGAGCCGCTCGCGGCCGAGCGAGAAGGAGACGCCGCGCACCGCCGCGATCAGGCCGGTGCGCGTCGGGAAGGTAACGCGCAGGTCGTTGACTTCGAGAAGCGTGCTCATTGGTCGCCACTCATTGGTCGCCACTTCGGGGATCGAGCGCGTCGCGCAGTCCGTCGCCGAGCAGGTTGAAGCCGAGGCTGACGATGAGGATGGCAAAGCCCGGAGCACCCGCCACCCACCACTGGTCGAGCACGAAGCGGCGGCCCGACGCGATCATCGCGCCCCATTCGGGCAGCGGCGGCTGCGCGCCGAGGCCGAGGAAGCCGAGGCCGGCCGCGGTCAGGATGATGCCGGCCATGTCGAGCGTCACCCTGATGATCAGCGAGGAGATGCACAGCGGCATGATGTGGCGAAGCACGATGCGAAACGGCGAGGCGCCCATCAATTGCACCGCCTTGATATAATCGGAATTGCGCACCGTCAGCGTTTCGGCGCGGGCAATGCGCGCATAGGGCGGCCACGAGGTGATGGCGATGGCAAGCACGGCATTTTCGATGCCGGGGCCGAGCGCCGCGACAAAGGCCAGCGCCAGGATCAGCTTCGGAAAGGCGAGGAAGATGTCGGTGATGCGCATCAGGATCGCATCGGTCCAGCCGCCGGCGTAACCGGCGACGGTGCCGACCAGCAAGCCGATCGGCGCGGCGATAATGGCAACCAGAATGACGACGTAGAGTGTCCAGCGCGAGCCGAAGATGATGCGCGAATAGATATCGCGGCCGAGATCGTCGGTGCCGAACCAGTGCGCCGCACTCGGCGCCAGCAGCCGCGAGCCCTTGAGGTCGCCGAATGTCGGCGAATAGGGCGCCAGCACATCGGCGAATGCCGCGACCACCAGCAGGGCGACGATGATGAGCAGGCCGGCAAACGCCAGCCGGTTGGCGGAAAAGCGCCGCCACGCCACATAGGCGCGGCCGAGCCTCGCCTGCACGCGCGACGCCGGCCGCTCGCTGAGCAGCCAGTCGCGGCGGGTTTGAATCGCTTCCGTGCTCATCCTGCCTTGGTCCTCATCCTGCCTTGGTCCTTGGATCGAGCAGCCGGTAGAGCAGGTCGGAGAATAGATTGATGGCGATGAAGACCGAGCCGATGATGATCGTGCCGCCAAGCACGGCATTCATGTCGGCGTTCTGCAGCGAGTTGGTGATGTAGAGGCCGATGCCCGGCCACGAAAACACTGTCTCGGTCAGCACCGAGCCTTCGAGCAGCCCGGCATAGGACAGAGCGATCACCGTGACCATCGGCACCGCGGCGTTGCGCAGCGCGTGACCCCAGATGATGCGCGTTTCCGACAGGCCCTTGGCGCGCGCTGCGACGATGTATTCCTGGGTGAGTTCGTTCAGCATGAACGAGCGCGTCATGCGGCTGATGTAGGCGAGCGAGAAATAGCCGAGTAGCGAAGCCGGCAGGATGATGTGGCGGAAGGCATCGGCAAATACATCCCACTGCCGCTGCCAGAGCGCATCCAGCAGGTAAAAGCCGGTAATCGGCGTGAAGGTGTATTCGTAGACGACGTCGAGCCGGCCGGGAAAGGCGACCCATTGCAGCTTGGCGTAGAACAGCACCAGCGCCAGCAGCCCCAGCCAGAAGATCGGCACGGAATAGCCGACAAGGCCGATGATGCGCACGATCTGGTCGATGACGCTGCCGCGCCGCACGGCGGCCAGCACGCCAAGCGGCACGCCGATCACCGAACCGATCAATGTTCCCAACGTCGCCAGTTCGAGCGTCGCCGGAAAGGCGCGGCGGATATCGGTCATCACCGGATTGGTGGTCAGCACCGAGGTGCCGAAATCACCGTTCAGGGCATGTTTGACATAGATGTAGAACTGCTCGACCAGCGGCAGGTCGAGGCCCATCTCGCGGCGCGTTCGTTCGACGACGTTGGCCGGCGCCCGGTCGCCGAGCACCGCCAACACCGGGTCGATCGGGATCACGCGGCCGATGAAGAAGGTCACCGCGAGCAGACCGAGATAGGTCGTTATCGCGATGACCAGGAACCGGGCGATAGATGAGGCCACGGCAACGGCGCGGGCGCCGCCGCGCCCTGCCGTCACCTCGCTTTCAGCCACACTCATACGGCGCGTCCGCCGGCGTCACTCCCCGGCATCACTCTTTCGAGACGGGGCCGACGAAGTTGGTGTCGAAGCTCGGGCCGAGCGCAAAACCCTTGAGGTTCTTGCGCAGGCCGGCCACTTCCAGCTGCTGGTGGATGATGACGAAGGGGCTGGTATCGAGGATCTTCTTCTCGAGATCCTGGTACATTGCGGCGCGCTTGGCCGCGTCCTTCTCGAGCAGGGCGGCTTCGGTCTGCTTGGTCAAGTCCGGGATGTCCCAGGCGTTGCGCCAGGCCAGCGTCTTGGTCTTGCCTTCATCCGAATTGTCGGGGTTGCTGGCGAAGGTCTGGGCGTTGGAGTTCGGATCGAAATAATCCTGGCCCCACTGGCCGATATAGATGTCGTGGTTGCGGGCGCGGTATTTGGTCAGCGTCTGCTTGCCGTCGCCGGGGATGATCTCCAGCTTGATGCCGGCCTGTCCCAGCGTCTGCTGGATCGATTCCGCCATGCCCGTCGTCGGCTGCCCGGTACGCACGTCCATGGTGACGCTGAAGCCGTCGGCGAGGCCGGCCTTGGCGAGCAGTTCCTTGGCCTTGGCGACGTCGAACTTGAACGGGTTCTCGTCCAGTTCGCCGAGCACGCCCTTGGGCAGGAAGGTCTGGTGGATCTCGCCGATGCCCTTGAGGATGGTCGTGCTCAAGGCGTCGTAGTCGACGAGATATTTGAACGCCTGGCGAACCTCGGGCTTGGCGAGGTTCGGGTTCTTCTGGTTGAGGCTGATATAAAAGACCGTGCCCTTCGGCGCCGAGGTGGTGGTGAGATCGGCATTCTTGGCGATGGCATCGAGGTCGTTCGGCTCGAGATTGCGGGCGACGTCGATATCGCCGGCTTCGAGCGCCAGGCGCTGGCCCGAGCTTTCCTTCATATTGCGATAGATGACGCGGGCAAGCTTGGCTTTTTCGCCGTAGTAATTGTCGTTGCGCTCCAGCACGACGGCCTCGTTGGCCCGCCATTCGCGCAGCTTGAAGGCACCTGAGCCGGCATAGCCGGTCTTCAGCCAGGCATTGCCGAAATCATTGTCCCATTTGTAGTCGGCGCTCGGCGTGACCGCCGCGACATGCTCCTTGACCAGCTTGGCATCGACGACCGAGGCGACCGTCGCCGACAGGCAGTTCAGCACGAAGCTCGGCGCATAGGCCTTGTCGACGGTGAACTGGAACGTCGTGTCGTCGACGGCCTTGGCCTTGTCGATGACATTGCCGCCATCGATACCGAACTGGCCGATGATGAAGGCCGGGCTCTTGTCGAGCTTGATGGCGCGCTCGAACGAATAGGCGACGTCGGCCGCCGTGATCGGATTGCCGGAGGCGAATTTGAGGCCGGGCTTGAGCTTGAATGTGTAGGTCAGGCCGTCGTCGGAGACGCTCCAGCTTTCGGCGAGATCGCCCTTGACCTTGGATGTGTCGCTGAGGTCGAGGCGTACCAGAAGATCATAGGTGTTGCCGGTGACCTCTGCGGTCGACAATTCGAATGCTTCGCCCGGATCCATGGTGATGATGTCGTCGATGGCGAAACCCTCGACCAGCGTGTCGGCGGGCGTGACCGCGAAGGCAGGCGCACCGGCCAGAAGCAGCGCGGACATGGCCGCGCCCGCGAGCAAGAAGCGGGAGCGTAGAGCAAACTTTTCCATCATCATTTTAACTGTTCCCTGTTTTTGTTGACCTGAGTTCCCGGCTCAGGGTTGTGGCATTTCTTGCCGCGTCGAACGGTGATCCCCGGACCGTTGTCTTGGCAATTTTTTGTGCGGTTCCGGTTCACCATATCCGGCGGTTTCGAGCGCGGCAACGAGCATTTGCAGAACGGTCGATTGGGCCAGACCGGCGGTGCGAAAATCCGGCTATTTCAGCGCGGTAACCAGGTCGGCGTCGGGAAAGCAGGTAGCGGAACGGCCGTTGCTGGCCTGCCATTTGCCGATCGAGCGGCGCGTCTTGAAGCCAGGCAGGCCGTCGGCGCTGCCGACATCGTAGCCCTTAGCTTCCAGCGCCCGCTGCAGGGCGGCGATGTCGGAGCGGTAGAGCCCGCCGACCGCGCCCCAATTGCCCGAGAAATTGCTGTCGCCATGGGCGATGCGATCGGCGCCATGGCCGATGAACAGGGCATAGAGATCGCTGGTGTTATACTGCTTCAGCACATAGAAATTGGGGGTGACGATGAAGGCCGGGCCGCTACGCCCGGCCGGCATCAAAAGAAAGCCCTCGGCTTTCAGTTCGCTCGCCGGGAACGGTTTACCCGACACACGCCTGATGCCCATATCAGCCCACTGGGAAATCTTCTTGCCCTGGTCCGGACCTTCGAGCGAGCACGAGACGCTGTCCGGCACAGTCACCTCGAAGCCCCAGCCGCGGCCCCTGACCCAGCCATAATGGACGAGATAATTGGCGATCGATGCCAGTATATCGGGCGTCGAATTCCAGATGTCGGTGCGGCCGTCGCCGTCGAAATCGACGGCATGCTTGAGGAACGATGTCGGCATGAACTGCGGCTGGCCAAGCGCGCCTGCCCAAGACGATTTCATCGCGCCGACCGGGGCAAGCCCGCGCTCGACGATCTCGAGCGCAGCCAAGAGCTCGGTGCGGAAGAATTCCTTCTTGGTCGACATGAACGCCTTGGTGCCCAGCACCTCGAAGGCGTCATAAGGCATTTTCGCCGCGCCGAAGCCGCTCTCGCGGCCCCAGATCGCCAGCAGCACTTCGCCAGGCACGCCGTAGCGTTTCTCGATCGCGGCAAGAGTCCTAGCGTTGGTCGCCTCGCGGGTGCGGCCGCCGGCGGTCACCGCTCGGACTATCTTTTCAGCGAAATAGGCGCCCGGCGAACCGAACTCGGCCTGATGCTGCTTCTGCGGCGTCGTCGCCTTCTCGCCCGGCTTCACCAGGTCGGGCAGCTTCAGGTTCGGCTTGACGCCTTCGAAGGCGGCATCGAAGGTTTTCCTGGAGATGCCTTTGGCATTGGCTTCGGGCCAGAGGTCGTTGCCAAGCCAGGCGCGGAACTGGTCGTCGATCTTTGCCGCCGAGGCGGGGGTGGCGAGGATCAACCCAAGTAGGGCTGCTAGAAACGAGAGGCAGGCTAGTGTGCGAGCTCGGCGTTCTGTCGCGCCCCCCTCTGTCCTGCCGGACATCTCCCCCACTTGGGGGGAGATTGGCAGCTTCGATTTCTGCTCCAGCCTTGCACCGTTGAAGATTGGCGAAAGCCAGCGCGACATCCAATCTCCCCCCTCGTGGGGGAGATGTCCGGCAGGACAGAGGGGGGCGCGACGGAACGCAATCATCTCGGAAGCACTCTCCCCGCAACTCGCCTCAAAACACCGTCCGCGAGCGCAGTGCGGCGGCCAGCGTGCCTTCGTCGAGATAATCGAGTTCGCCGCCGACCGGAACACCGTGCGCCAGGCGCGTCACCTTGATGTCGAAGCCGGAAAGCTGGTCGGTGAGGTAGTGCGCGGTGGTCTGGCCCTCGACCGTGGCGTTGACGGCGAGGATCACTTCCTTGACTTCGCCGCCGGCGACGCGATCGACCAGCGAACGGATGTTTAGCTCATCAGGACCAATGCCGTCGAGCGGCGACAGCGTACCGCCGAGCACATGGTAGCGCACGTTCATGGCTGTCGCCCGCTCCAGCGCCCAAAGGTCGGCCACGTCCTCGACGACGATGAGCGTAGTGGGGTCGCGGCGGGGGTCGGTGCAGATCATGCATGGATCCGAGGTATCGACATTGCCGCAGGTCGAGCAGATGCGCACCTTGTCGACCGCCTCGCCCATGGCGGCGGCGAGCGGCGCCAGCAGCTGTTCCTTCTTCTTGATGAGGTGGAGCGCGGCGCGGCGTGCCGAACGCGGACCGAGCCCCGGCACCTTGGCCAGCAGCTGGATCAGGCGTTCGATCTCGGGACCGGCGATTCGCTTAGACATCGCACCGGTTTAGGATTTTTCCGCACGCTTTGGAACAGTTGAGCGGCCAGGGGCTCCGCTCTTCCCTTCTCCCTTGTTGTGGGAGAAGGGAAGGCCGACGTCGCGGCCAGTGCTGCCGTCCTCAGTTTTCTTCCAGTGGCCGGGTCTGGCCGGCGATCATCGCGCCGATGGCGTCAGTGTTCTCGGGCGTCGCCTCGAACGACATTGTCGGCTCTGCCGGCGCTGCCTCGAAGGAGGCGACAGGCGGCGCGCTCGCGGTTCCACCGAAGCGGGCCGCATCCGGCTCCTGCATTGGCTCTTGCAGCGCCACAAGCATCGGCTTCTCCGGTGTCGCCCTCGCCGCGGTTGCCATCCCGGCAGTCACCCTTGTCTGCTTTGCCGGCTGCGATGCCGCGGCGGTCACATAGGTCGCTTTGGCGAATGTCGGCTTGGCGCTGCGTGCCGGCTCCGCCGAGGCGACAAGTATGGCCTGAGCGGCAGGCGCTTGCGGCTTGGCCTGGGCCATGGCGACCACCGGTTCGTCCGGCAACGGCTGCCAGTTGCGGCCGCGCTTTTCATAGAAGGCATTGCCGCCGGCGACCATGGTGTAGTGCATGTTCTTGTAGGGGAAGCGCAGGCCGGCGGTGTGGAAGAACATGGTATTCTTCAGCTTGGCTTTGCGCTCGCCCTTGAGCACCGCCTCGGCGGCTTCCTCGACGTCGGGCATCGCCTTCGAATTCATCGGCCGTGTCATGACGCCCGGCGCGAACTGCCCGCGCTCGCCGACGACCTGGCAGATGGTGTTGCCGTGATTGCCGGACCGCAGCCGGTTCATCACCACCGTGCCGACCGCAATCATGCCGTCACGGCTCGACCGGTTGGACTCGAAGAACATTGCCCGCTCCAGGCACTCCTTTTCCTTCGGCGTGGAATTGTAGGAGCGCGAGCTCAGGAAACTCGGCGTAATAGCATCGGTCAGGCTGGACATGCCGTGCGAGGCGGTCTGACTGCAAGCGGCCAAAAACAGCGGCGAGATAACGACGCCGAGCCGCAACGGCGTCTTCCATCGGGTAGAGATCAACAGGTGTCCCCTCAATTCTGCTGCCAGCCCGCCCTTGGTTGCGGCAAGAATGAGACACTTTCAGGCAAAAAGATGGCTAAAGCGTTATTAAGTGTGGGGAGTTGCCTAATAGACACAGCTGGCGGTAGAGCGAGCACTGGGCCGCTGCACTCTTCGGCCACTGTAACGGCATACGATTGACTAGCGCGTCGCGTTCGACCGGCCTCATGCGACGCGCTTTAGGTTCTTGTTTTGATGCATGTCGTTATCGCAAAACCGCTGCACACTTTTGCGCGACATGCACTAGCCTTAGAACGGCAGTTTCATTCCCGGCGGGATCGGTAGGCCCGCGGTCAGCGCCCTGGTCTTCTCCTGCATGATCTGCTCGACCTTGGTCCTGGCGTCGTTGTGGGCAGCGAGAAGCAGGTCCTCGAGAATCTCGACCTCGTCTTCCTTGAACAGCGACGGGTCGATCTTCAGCGACTTCATCTCGAATTTGCCGGTCAGCGTGACGCTGACCAGGCCGCCGCCGGCCTGCCCGGTGGCTTCCAGCGTGGCGATCTCATCCTGCATGGCCTGGAACTTGGCCTGCATTTCCTTTGCCTTGCCCATCATGCCGAGAAGGTCTTTCATCGCACGGTCCTTTGCAGTTGGTGCTGGTTGTTTCAGGTTTCGTCGTCGTCGGCCGGCGGCTCGACCGGCACTTCGGCCTCGTCGGCTTCCGGCGCGTCGGGAATGCGCACGTCGATGATCTTGGCGCCGGGAAAGCGCGCCAGGATGGCGGCGACCGTCGGGTCGCTCTTGGCATCGAGGAAGGCGTTTTCGCGCTTTGTCGATTCCATCTCGGCCAAGGTCTGGCCGCCCTCGTCCTTCGACAGCGACACCAGCCAGTTGCGGCCGGTCCAGGCGCGCAGCTTGGCGGTCAAATCATTGAGCAACATCTTCGGCGCATCGTCGGTCAGGCTGACGTCGATACGACCGGGCTCGATGCGCACCAGGCGCACGCAACGCTTCACCAGCACCTTGAAGGCCATGTCGCGCTGGGCGTCGGCAAGGGCGACAATGTCGGCCAGCGATTTCACCGGCACCGGCGGCGCCTCGACCGCCGGCTCCGGCGGAGCAACGAAGTTGGTCGGCACCGGCTCGGCCTCGACCAGGCGCATTGTCTGGGCGCCGCCATTGGCCGTCGGCATCCGCGCCTGCGCCACGGCGCCGGCACCACCGCTTGCAGGCGCATGGTTTGCGGGGCCGGGGCTTGCCGGCGTGCCATTCGCGCGCGGCGCGGCGCCCGGCAGGGTACCGCCGTTCTCCAGCGATTTCAGCGCCTCGTCCAGCGTCGGCAGGTCTGCGGCATGGGCCAGCCGGATCAGCACCATCTCGGCGGCGCTGACCGGGCGGTTGGAGGTCTGCACCTCGGGAATACCTTTCAAGAGCATCTGCCACGTCCGCGACAGCACCTTGACCGACAGCGTGCTGGCGAAATCGGCGCCGCGCCGACGCTCGTCCTCGGACAGCGAGGCGTCGTCGATGGCAGCCGGCACGAAACGCAGACGGGTGACCAGATGGTTGAACTCGGCAAGGTCGGTCAGCACCGCGGCAGGATCGGCGCCGGTATCGTACTGGGCACGGAATTCGGCAAGTGCGGCGGCGACGTCGCCCTTCATGACATGTTCGAACAGGTCGACGATGCGGGCACGGTCGGCAAGGCCGAGCATAGCACGCACCGCTTCGGCGCTGACCGCGCCGCCGCCATGGGCGATCGCCTGGTCGAGGATGGACTGCGCATCGCGCATCGAGCCTTCGGCCGCGCGCGCGATCATCGCCAGCGCATCGTCTTCGACTTCGATGCCCTCCAGACGGGCTATCCTGGCAAGGTCGGCCTTGATCATTGCCGCATCGATGCGGCTGAGGTCGAAACGCTGGCAGCGCGACAGGACGGTGATCGGCACCTTGCGGATTTCGGTGGTGGCGAAGATGAACTTGACGTGCGGCGGCGGCTCTTCCAGCGTCTTCAGCAGGCCGTTGAAGGCCTGGTTGGAAAGCATGTGCACTTCGTCGATGATGTAGACCTTGTAGCGCGCCGACACCGGGGCGTAGCGCACACGCTCGATGATGTCCCTGATGTCGTCGATGCCGGTATGCGAGGCGGCGTCCATCTCGATGACGTCGACATGCCGGCCTTCCATGATCGCCTGGCAATGCTCGCCGAGCACGGCAAGGTCGACGGACGGCTGGTCGACGGTCGATGTTTTGTAGTTCAGGGCCCGCGCGAGTATGCGCGCGGTCGTCGTCTTGCCGACGCCACGCACGCCGGTCAGCATCCAGGCCTGGGCGATGCGGCCGGTGGCAAAAGCATTGGTCAACGTGCGGACCATCGGCTCCTGGCCGATCAGTTCGGAGAAATTCGACGGTCGGTATTTGCGCGCCAGCACGCGGTAGGCGGCAGGCTTGTCCAATTTCCCGGCCTCGTTTCCGGCTTCGCTCATTCGCCCGTTAAGCTCCAAGGGCTGCCACTGGAGGCGGCCGATTCCTGCGCATAGTTTCGCCCGCACGGCTTGGCGCCGTCAATGTCGGGGCAAAAGGCGAAGAGGCGGGAGGCTGGAACAATGACCCGTTCCGGGCTCGTTAGGGCTGCTTCCTTCCGGACCTGACCCGGTTGGCGAGTGGACCGTCCACCACCAACCTCCCAGCCTCCATATCGGCAATCCGGCGATGAAATGCAAGTGCGGATGATAGGGGCCTTGAGCGACGGCGAAAGCGGAAACCAAAAACCCGCCTCGGCGGGCGGGTCGTTGGTGCGAATAATCACCATAGCGAGGTTAATAGCATAGCTGCCGGCACAAAGCAAGAACAAAATGTGGCCGCGATCAAAATCGTCGACCTCGGCGGGGCAGCGCCAACCTGATGCAATTTGCCCGGGCCCTCACTTCTTCGCGCACAATCAGCGCCGCGACGGCCAATGTTGCTTGCTGCCCCTTGCGGCCCTTCGGAAGCCGCTCTAGCGTCGATGGAGTTCAAAAAACGTCAAAAAGTGTGGGAAACGCCAATGCTGCCGGGCCTCAAGGCCGGATTCACGCTTGACGCCCAGCTGGAAGCCGACAGCGAACAGCTGATGTGGCTCGGCCTGTGCGAATTGCGCGTCATGAACGACCGCCGCTGGCCATGGCTGCTGCTGGTGCCGCAGCGGCCGGGCATCGAGGAAATCCACGACATGACGCCGCTGGACCAGGCGATGCTGACCTTCGAGACCAACATGGTGGCGCTGGCGCTGAAGCGGGTGACCGGCTGCACCAAGATCAACACCGGCGCACTCGGCAACATCGTGCGCCAATTGCATGTACACGTCATTGCGCGCTCGGAAGGCGATCCCGGCTGGCCCGGCCCGGTGTGGGGGCACGGCCTGCGCGAGCCCTATCAGCGCTCCGACCTTCGCAAGTTTGCGGAAAAGATCAAGGCAGCGCTATAAGCCTCTCCCGTGTCCACCTTGAACCTTCCCGAGTCTGCATGAGCTTTCGCCTGTTTGACGCGCCCTTGCGCGAGCCGAGCCAGTTCGTCGGCTTCGCCGGCAACATTATCGACCGGCAGTCCGAAAACCGCGCCGACGATTCCGTCGAAAAGGCACTCGCCGATCCCTCGGCGCGGCTTTTGCTGATGCGTGGCGGTCGGCTCTATCTGAAGCTTGCGCAAGGCGCATTCGACCCCTGGTTCGGCGTGGCCGAATGCCGGCCGCTCGAAGCATCGCTCGAAAACGGCGTCCTGCTCGGTTTTTCCGAAAGCGGCCCGGTGCTGGCGGTGCCGGCCGGGGTCGAGCCCGAGCAGCTTCCCGAGACGATCAAGGCGATCGACTATCGCTCGGTCTATATGCAGGGGCTGATCGACGAAGCGGCGGCCGGCGCGCTGGCGCAAGGGGCAGCGCTGCTCGCCTGGCATGCCAGCCATCGCTTCTGCAGCAAATGCGGCACCGAAGCCGAGATGCGGGCGGGCGGTTACAAGCGGCATTGCCCGGCCTGCGGTACGGAGCACTTTCCGCGCACCGACCCGGTGGCGATCATGCTGACGGCAACACGCGAAAAATGCCTGCTCGGCCGCGGCCGGCATTTCGGGCCCGGCATGTATTCGGCGCTCGCCGGTTTCATCGAGCCGGGCGAGACGATCGAGGCGGCGGTGCGGCGCGAAACGCTGGAGGAAGCCGGCATCAGGCTCGGCCGCGTCGTCTACCACGCCAGCCAGCCCTGGCCGTTTCCCTACTCGCTGATGATCGGCTGCTTCGGCGAACCGCTCAACGACGATATCCAGCCCGACCTCAACGAGCTGGAAGATTGCCGCTGGTTCTTTCGCGAGGAGGTGCTGTCGATGCTGGCCAGGGAACATCCGAGCGGCCTGGTGACGCCGCCGAAAGGCGCGATCGCCTATAACCTCATCCGCGCCTGGGCCGACAGCGTGTGACACGAAGACATCGCAGGAGCAAAAAATGATCCGTCACACCGTCGTGTTCACGCTGAAACACCAGCCGCATTCGCTCGAGGAAAAACGGTTCCTCGCCGACGCTAAGACGATCCTCACGGCGATAAAGGGCGTCACGCATTTCGAGCAGTTGCGGCAGGTCAGTCCCAAGAACGACTACCGCTTCGGCTTCTCGATGGAGTTCGCCGATCAGCGGGCCTATTCCGGCTATAACGACCATCCCGACCACGTCGCCTTCGTCCGCGACCGCTGGATCCCGGAAGTCGAGGCGTTTATGGAGATCGACTACGTGCCGCTCGGCTGGGGCTGAGACTGGAAAGCGGCGCTCCAACAAATTAATACCCGGCGTCGCGATCCACCACATTTTCCAGCGCTTCGCCGCGCTCGAAAGCATCCATCTGACGCAGCATGATCGGCGCCAGGTGGACCGGATCGGAGGTTGCCGCCGCGTGCGGCGTCACGAACACTTTGGGGTGGCTCCATAGCGGGCTGGTCTTCGGCAACGGCTCGACCTCGAACACGTCGAGGCTGGCTTCCTTCAGCGTGCCGTCGTCCAGCGCGCGCAGAATGTCGGCGTCCTTCTGCAGCCTGCCGCGCCCGGCATTGATCAGCACTGAGCCGCCGAGGCCGTTGCGCTTCCGCAGCTCCTTCAGCACGCCGTGGTTGATGATACCGTGCGTCTGTGGCGTCAGCGGCAGCAGCACCACCAGGATGTCGGTGGCGTTTAGGAACGGGATCAGGCCGGCCTCGCCCGCGTAAGTCGAGACACCTTGCATCGGCCGATCGCTGCGCGACCAGCCATTGACGGGAAAGCCGAGCGACAACAGCACCGATGCCGCCGCGCGGCCAAGCGTGCCGAGCCCCATAATGCCGACCGAGATGTCGCTGGCCGGCCGCTGCTGCGGTTCATGCCAGATCTTCTTCTGCTGCTGGGCGCGGTAGAGCATGCCTTGGCGATGGTGGTCGAGCACCCGCCAGACGACGTATTCGGTCATGTACTGGGTCAGGTTGTCGGCCACCACCTTGACGACCGGTACGTCGGGCAAGGTGGGATCGGCGAAGATGTGGTCGACGCCGGCGCCGATCGAGAAGATGGCGCGCAGATTGGGCAGCGACGACAACAGGTTCGGCCGCTGTTTCCACACCACAGCATAGGTAATCGAGGGATCGCCGGCGCCATTCGGCTCGAGCACCACCTCGCGCTCCGCCGACAGCAGTTCGCGCCAGCGCAGCGGATGAATACCGGTGAGGGCAAGCAGGATGCGGCCTTTTTCCATTGTGGATTGTTTTTCCCTTTTACCAACAGCGTTCGCGTTCCGACGCGCAAGGCGCGGCAGCGTTTTGATTTTGTGCATGATCTCTGGCGAAAATCTACTCGCTGACGATGCCGACCGGCGCCGTTTCGATCTTGAAGGCGGCCGAGATCAACGCCTTTGTATAGTCGGTCCGCGGGCTGCCGAAAATATGTTCGGAAGGACCGGCCTCGACGATCCTGCCGTTGCGCATGACGATGACTTCGTTGGCGAGCGCGCGGATGACCCTCAGATCGTGGCTGATGAAGAGGTAGGCGAGGTTGTGCTTGGCCTGCAGGCTGCGCAAGAGGTCGACGACCTGTGCCTGCACGCTCATGTCGAGCGCCGAGGTCGGCTCATCCAGCATGACGAAACGCGGGTTGAGCACCATGGCGCGCGCGATGGCGACGCGCTGGCGCTGGCCGCCGGAGAATTCGTGCGGATAGCGGTTGCGCGTCGCCGGATCGAGGCCGACTTCCCCGAGCACGTCGACGACACGCTCGTCGCGCGCATCAGGAGACAGCTTCGGCTCATGGATCTTCAACCCTTCCTCGATGATCTCGGCGACCGACATGCGCGGACTGAGCGAACCGAACGGATCCTGGAAGACGATCTGCAACTCGCGCCGCAGCGGCCGCATTTCGTTGAAGGACAGCTGATCGATGCCGCGTCCGTTGAACTGGATGTTCCCGGTCGACGAGATCATCCTGGCCAGCGCCAGGCCGAGCGTCGTCTTGCCGGAGCCGGATTCGCCGACGACGCCGAGCGTCTGACCGGCCCGCACGGTGACGTCGATGCCGTCGACCGCCTTCACATTGTCGACGGTGCGCCGGAAGAAGCCCTTCTTGATCGGGAACCAGACCTTGACGTCCTTGCCGACCATCACCGGCCTGGCGGCCTGGTTGGCCGCCGGCGGCTTGCCTTTCGGCTCGGCGGCAAGCAGATGCCGCGTGTAGGCGTGCTGCGGATTGGCGAATATCTCCTTGGTCGGCCCTGTCTCGACGATCTTGCCCTTGGTCATCACGCAGACCCGGTCGGCGATCTTCCTGACGATGCCGAGATCGTGGGTGATGAACAGCATCGACATGTTCTTGCGGCTTTTCAGGCCGGCGAGCAGCTCGAGGATCTGCGCCTGGACGGTGACGTCGAGCGCCGTCGTCGGCTCGTCGGCGATCAAAAGTTCAGGCTCGTTGGCGAGCGCCATGGCGATCATGACGCGCTGGCGCTGGCCGCCGGATAGCTGGTGCGGATAGGCGTCGAGCCGTTTTTCCGGTTCGCGGATGCCGACCTCGTGCAGAAGTTCCAGCGTGCGCGCCTTGGCGTTGCGATCGCCCAGGCCCTGGTGCAGCTTCAGCACCTCGACGATCTGCTGCTCGATCGTGTGCAGCGGGTTGAGCGAGGTCATCGGCTCCTGGAAGATCATGGTGATCTTGTTGCCGCGCACGCGGCGCAAGTCTCTCTCGTCCGCGGCAAGCAGGTCGGCGCCGAGGAACAGGATCTTTCCCGACGGGTGGCTGGCGGTCGGATAGGGCAGCAGCTTCAGCACCGACAGCGCGGTGACCGACTTGCCGGAGCCGGATTCGCCGACCAGCGCCACCGTCTCGCCCTTGGCGAGGTCAAATGAAATACGGTCGACGGCGATCGACTGGCTGCCGCCTTGCGTGAAGGCGACGCTGAGGTCCTGGATCGAAAGGAGAGGGGCGGTCATAGCTCAACTTCCGCGACAACCCTGTCCAAGGCGGAAATTTCCGGTCGTATGATCGAAATTTTGGCTGCCATTTGAGGTGGGACGAGACGATTTGGTGCGATAGAATAGGTCTCTTTCAATCTCGTATCCGCGGTCAGAAATTGCGTGCAGCCGAAGTGCGTCGCTGTGGAAAGATGGATCGCGTCTGGTAATCTCAAGGAAAGGAATTCCGAACGCAACTGTGCTGCGTGCCAGAGAACGTCGCGAGTTATCGTCCCAATTGAGATGAAGGCATTGCCGATTGAAATATTGTCGTAGAGCTCGATCAGTCGCTCATTGTTCTTTCTCAAGGGATCGACCATCAACTCCGCGAGCACGATCTCACTGGTCGCCAGGAAAGGCTGCTTTCTGCCCTCGTTCAGTGAAATGAGCTGAAGCAGTTTTTTTGCAAGCGCATCATTGTTTTCAAAGGCATAGATGAAAATGTTGGTGTCGACATAAAGCCGGACTGCAGCCATCAATCCTCCCACTCATCGCGGAGGGCACGAACACGCGCGACAGCCTCGTCGAGGCTTGTTCCCGGCGCGTTGGCCTGAGCATCCCGCATGAGTTCAAGCAATTGTTCGCGGCCAAGGGGCCTGTTGGCCTCCTCCTCCACTGTCACTTTGACCGAGGCGCTCGGAGCTATGCCTTTTCGCAGTTCATCAGGGAGCTTCGATGCCGGGTAGTGTTCAAGGATGATCCTATTCATAACCCTTCCTTCCCCAACGTGCGGATTGACGGACTGCACGGACGCCAACACACGGTCATGGCTCCGGGTTCGCTCATATCGGCCAATTTGCTCTCCAGCGATCGAGCGATGGCTGCCACTGGTGTTTCACCGATCAAAGCCGCCGGTCACTTGAGGGTACGTCCGCTTTTGTCCGGATTGCCATTTCCAGAATATAACATGCCGAATGCCAGCCTGCATCGCCCTCATCTGAACGTCTTGCGCGGATCGAAGGCGTCGCGCGTGGCCTCGCCGACGAAGACCAGCAGCGACAGCATCAGCGAGATGACGACGAAGCCGGAAATGCCGAGCCATGGCGCGTTGAGATTGCGCTGTGCCTGCTTCAGCAACTCACCCAGCGAGGCGGCGCCGGGCGGCAGACCGAAGCCGAGATAGTCGAGCGAGGTCAGCGTCGAGATCGAGCCGCTGAGCAGGAAGGGCAGGAAGGTCAGCGTCGCCACCATGGCATTGGGCAGCAGATGCCGGAACATGATAGTGACGTTGGACACGCCGAGCGCGCGCGCCGCATTGACATATTCGAAGTTGCGGGCGCGCAGGAACTCGGCCCGCACCACGCCGACCAGTGCCACCCAGGAGAACAGCAGCATCAGCCCGAGCAGGATGAAGAAGCCGGGCGGCAGGATGGCGGCGACGATCAAGAGCAGATACAGCACCGGGATGGCCGACCAGATCTCGATGAAGCGCTGGAACAGAAGGTCGGTCCAGCCGCCGAAATAGCCCTGGAGAGCGCCGGCCGCCACGCCGATCAGCGCCGAGCCGGCGGTCAGGATCAGACCAAACAGCACCGAGACCCTGAAGCCGTAGATGACGCGCGCCAGCACGTCGCGGGCCTGGTCGTCGGTGCCCAGCCAGTTCCAGTTGCCGACGATGCAATTGGGGTCCGCCTCGCCTTTCGGATACTGATTGCAGCGCGTCTTCTTGTCGTAGAGCCAGGACGGCTTGGTCGGTGCTGCTTCGGGAATGGCGTTGTTGACGGTCTGGTAGGAGTAGCGCACCGGCGGCCAGATCATCCAGCCATTGGCGTTGATCTCGTCCTGGATGACCGGGTCGCGGTAGTCGGTGACGGCATAGAAGCCGCCGAACTTCTCCTCGGGATAAGCGACCAGGACCGGAAACAGGATCTCGCCCTTGTAGGAGGCGATGATCGGCCTGTCGTTGGCGACCAATTCCGAAACCAGCGACAGCACGAACAGGAACAGGAATATCCACAACGACCAGTAGCCGCGCCGGTTGGACTTGAAGTTCTGCAGGCGCCGCTGGTTGAGCGGCGACAGAAAGGGCCGCGCGATCCGAGCCGGCGCCGTTTCGGCCATGGTCCGCGCCATCAGACGTCTCTCCGCTCGAAATCGATGCGCGGATCGACCCAGGTGTAGATCAGGTCGGACAAAAGCCCGACGAACAGGCCAAGCAGCGAGAAGATGAAGAGATTGGCGAAGACTACCGGATAGTCGCGCTGCACCACCGAGTTGAAGCCGAGCAGGCCGAGGCCGTCGAGCGAAAATATGTTCTCGATCAGCAGCGAGCCGGTGAAGAAGGCCGAGATGAAGGCGCCGGGGAAACCGGCGATGACGATCAGCATGGCGTTGCGGAAGACGTGGCCATAAAGCACCTGCCGCTCCGACAGGCCCTTGGCGCGGGCGGTGACCACATATTGCTTGCGGATTTCCTCGAGGAAGGAATTCTTGGTGAGCAGCGTCGTCGTGGCGAAGGCCGACAGCACCAGCGCGGTCAGCGGCAAGGTCATATGCCAGAAATAGTCGACGATGCGCTGCGGCCAGGACAGCTGGTCCCAATTGTCGGAGGTGATGCCGCGCAGCGGAAACCAGTCCCAGAACGAGCCGCCGGCAAACAGCACCATCAGCAAGATGCCGAACAGGAAGCCCGGAATGGCGTAGCCGACGATGACGACGCCGCTGGTCCAGACGTCGAAAGTGGAGCCGTCCTTGACCGCCTTGCGGATGCCGAGCGGGATCGAGATCAGGTAGGATAAAAGCGTGATCCACAGCCCGATCGAGATCGACACCGGCATCTTTTCCAGGATCAGGTCGAGCACCGAGATGTCGCGGAAATAGCTGTCGCCGAAATCGAAGCGGAGATAGTTCCACAGCATCATGCCGAAGCGCTCGAGCGGCGGCTTGTCGAAGCCGAACTGCTTCTCCAGCTTCTTGATGAATTCCGGATCGAGCCCTTGCGCGCCGCGGTATTTCGAGCCGACGTCGCCGGCGACATCGAAATTGGCGCCGCCGGCATCACCGCCGCCGCCGCCGAGGCGATCGCTGCCGCCCTGGTTGGTCAGCCTGGCGATGACCTGCTCGACCGGCCCGCCCGGCGCGAACTGGATGACGGCAAATGACACCGCCATGATGCCGAACAGGGTCGGGATCATCAGCAGGATACGGCGCAGTATATAGGCGCCCATCAGGCTCTCTGCCTCGCTTGTGCGAAAATCTCAGGCTTTGCCAATTTTTGCCGCCTTGTCTTTGTCGAACCACCACAGCGTCTCGACCGGAAAGTCGTAATCCGGCTTTTGAGCGGGAAAGCCGAACATATCCCAGAAGGCAGCCCGGTGATTCGCCAGATGATATGTTGGAATCCAGTCTAGCCGCGCGCGCAAGACCCGATCGAGCGCGTTGAGCGCTGTGACGAGTTCGATCCGGCTCTGCGCCTTGCCGGCTGCTTCGATCAGCGCGTCGATGGCTTTGCTTTCCGTACCCGGATAGTTGCGCATCCCCGGCGTTTTCGCCATCCGGGAATTGTAGAGGATTTCCAGGCCGTCGGCAGTAGGCGTCGCCCCGATCAACCAATGTAGCATGTTGAAATCGAAATCGTAGTTGCTTTGCCGCGCTTCAAATTGCGTCGAATCGACCTGCCGGATCGAAGCGTCGATGCCAATCGCCTTCATATTCTCGGACCACGGCGCGAAAATGCGAACGAGACCCTCGTCCTCGGCCAGCATTTCCACCCGCAGTCGCTCGCCCTTCTCATTGACGACGAAATTGCCCGCTCGCTTCCAGCCGGCTTCGGCAAGCAGTCTCGAAGCTTCGCGCAGCACCTTACGGTCGTGACCGGAACCGTCCGAGACGGGTTGCACCACCGGTTCGCCGAAGGTTTCCGGCGGCAACTCGGGTCGAAACGGCTCCAGCAGTTTCAATTCCTGGGGCGAGGGCGGGCCCTCGGCCTTGTAGTCCGATCGTTCGAAGTTCGATTGCGAGCGCTCGTAGGAGCCGAAAAACAGTACCCGCTTGGTCCATTCGAAATCGAAGCAATAGGCGATCGCCTGTCTCACGCGCACATCGCGGAATTGCGGCCGGCGCTGGTTCAGCGCGACAGCCTGCATGTCGGGCGATTTCTCGCCGGGAAATTCGCGTTTGACGACCCTGCCATCCTTCAGCGCTGGAAAGTCGTAGCCGGTCGCCCATACGCGCGCGGTGAACTCCTCGCGAAAATGCGTATCGCCTTTCTTGAACGCTTCAAACGCTGCCTGGCGATCAAGATAGAAATCGATACGGATACGGTCGAAATTATTAAGCCCGCGGTTCACGGCGAGATCGCGCCCCCAATAATCGGCGACACGTTCATATTCGATAGTCTGCCCGGCCACGACCCGTCCCATCTTGTACGGCCCGGAGCTGAGCGGCGGGGTCATCGTCGAGGCGTCGAAATCATTGGCCGTATAGAAGGCTTTGGACACGATCGGCATTACGGCGATCGCGAGGATATTCTGCGCCGACTGTTTGCCGTTGAAGGTAAGGCTGACAGTAAGCGGATCGATTGCGACCGCATCCGTCATATGCCGCAGCGCTTGGGAAAGGTTCGGGTGTCCCCGGTCTTTGTAGAGGTTCAAGGCGAAGGCAACGTCCTCAGCCGTCAGCGGCGAGCCGTCATGGAAGCGCGCTTGTGGCCGCAGGCTGAAGCGGAAGCCGTTGCGGTCCTGCGACAAGGTAACGGATTCGGCAAGCACGCCGTAGACCGCATCCGGCTCATCGAGCGCCCTTGCCATCAGCGAATCGAAACAGAGCTCGGTGCGCGGCGGCGAATCCCCCTTCAACACCAGCGAGTTCAACGTGTTGAAAGTCAGAAAGCTCTGATTGAGGGTGGAGTTCGGCGGGCCGAAATTCATCCGGCCGCCCTTGGGAGCGTCTGGATTGACATAGTCGAAATGCGTGAAATCCGGAGGATATTTGAGATCGCCGAAGGCCGACAACCCGTGCAGTTTCACGCCGGTCGGAATGGCCGCGAAAGCTCGGCCTGGCAGCAGTGCCGCAGCGGCGGCAGCACCGCCCAGGGCGAGGAAGTCGCGACGAGGCAGCGCCGCCATCAATTGCCACTCTTGTATTTGGCCGCCAGCGCCTTTTCCTTGTCCGGATCGATCCACCAGGAATCCGTGTCCACGCCTAAATAGGCAGGCTGCTTTTCGGGCATGCCGAACTTGTTCCAGTAGGCCAGCCAGACCACCGGCCTGTGCCATTGCGGCACGACATAATAGTTCCACAACAGAACCCGGTCGAGCGCATGGGTGGCAGCAACCAGATCGTCGCGGTCGGTGGCGTAGATAACGCGGTCGACCAGCGCGTCGATGATCGGATCCTTGATGCCCATCAGATTGCGTGAGCCGGGTGCGTCGGCGGCTTTTGAACTCCAGAAGTCGCGTTGCTCGTTGCCGGGCGAATCCGACTGTGGGAAGATCCCCGTCACCACGTCGAAGTCGAAGCTGCGGGTGCGGTTCACATATTGGCTGGGGTCAACAATGCGAAGTGCGGCATCGATACCGATCTTGCGCAAATTATCGACGTAGGGATTTGCGATGACTTCGTCGGTCGGATCCCGTCCCAGGATCTCCAGCTTGAATTGCTGGCCCGTCTGGGCATTGACCATTTTGCCGCCCTTGATGACCCAACCAGCCTTGGCGAACAGATCGACCGCGGACTTCAGGTATTTACGCTCCGCCTGCGGCGTCTCGTAGATCGGCAGCTTGAATTCCTCGGTGAAGATTTCAGGCGGCAGCTTGTCGCGATATTGCTCGAGAATCTCCAGCTCCTTGCCTTTCGGCAGGCCGCTGGACGTCAGGTCGGTGCCCTGGAAATAGCTGCTCGTACGGGTGTTAAGACCGAAGAACAGCGTACGATTCATGCTTTCGAAATCGAGCACGTCGGTCAACGCCTCGCGTATGCGTCGATCCTGAAACTGCGGGCGTCGCAGATTAAGCGCGAAACCCTGCATCGGCTCAGGCGACTCGGTCTTGAACTCCCTCTTGACAACGTCGCCTTGCTTGATCGCGGGAAAGTTATATGCCGTCGACCAGCGTCTCGAGCTGTTTTCCGCGTTGATGTCCTCAAGCCCACCCTTGGTAAATGCCTGCCAAGCCGCATTCTCATCGAGAATATAGGTATACCGCTTCGTGTCGAAATTCTCTCGGCCGATCTTCACTGGCAGCTTGGCGGCCCAATAGTCGGGCACGCGCTGCCAGACAATTTCCGAACCTGGCTTGAAGCTGGCGATCTTGTAGGCAGCCGACCCCAGCGGCGGCTCCAGCGTCGGCCGGGTGACGTCGCGCTTCTTGCCGTTGACATCGGTGCCTTCCCACCAGTGCTTGGGCAGCACGACGAGATCGCCGATGATCTTGGGCAATTCCCGGTTGCCCTTCTGGCTGAAATGGAACTCGACCTCACGATCGGAGATTGCGACCGCGTCGGTGACGTTCTCGAAATAGCGGCTGTATTGCGGGCTGCTGGCCTTTAACACCTGGAACGACCAGATCACGTCGTCGACCGTAATCGGCTGGCCGTCATGCCACTTCGCCCGCGGATCGAGCCGGTAGGTCGCCGAGGAATAGTCGGCCGGATATTTATAGGCTTCGGCGACCAGCGAATGGCTGGTGCTGCCTTCGTCGGTCGCCTGCTCCATCAGCGTGTCGTAGAGCAGACCGCCGCCAAACGGGACGAGACCAGCGGCGGCAGAACCCTGGACGATATAAGGATTGAAGCTGTCGAACGTGCCCGGCACCACCGAGTTCAGCGTACCGCCCTTCGGTGCATCCGGATTGACGTAGTCGTAGTGCTGGAAATTGTCGCCGTATTTGGATTCGCCGATCAGCGAGGAGGTCGTGCGCCATTCGTCCGCAAAGGCCGCCTGCAGGCCGCCGGCAAAGGCAGCCAGCATCAGCACCGATTTCAGAAGCGTCCGCGCTCGGCCAACCGTCATGCGTTCTCCTCTTCGCGATATAGCGCCGTCACCATAGCGTCTGGGCCCAATCTAGATCATTTGACGGCGCTGAAAACCGCAACCGAGCGGCTTTGTCGTCGCATATGCGTTTTTCCTAACGAAAAAGCCGGGCTGAACCCGACGAAAGTATGTCCGACGGTATCCATCGCTATCCATCGATTGGGATCGTTTCGGATCGCTAGACGTCGGCTAAGTGGTTCAATTAATTAAGCAATTTCTCTTGTCGCCTCTTCCCTTCGTGCTCGGTTCACAACTATATTGCTCGCTATCAGACGCTAACAGCCGACGCAAAACGGTGTCTGATTCGGTCCCTAGTTTTAGCGAGGTCTAATGTCATGAGTATTCAGTTTAGCGTTCCGAAGGCCAAAGATGGCCTGACCGTCAAATCGATCGCGGGCTTCAAGCCGCGTCCTGACGGTGGCTTCTACGAAGTGTCTGACGCCGGGGAGACGAAGGCTCTCCACATACGAGTGTCGGGCCGGGCGAAAATCTTCTACATGAACGCGCGCTGGAAGAAGGGCGCCACGTCCGCGACCTCCCGCGCCATCGGCGAGTTTTCCGAGATCGACCGTGCTGGCTTCGTGACCCTCGCCCAAGCCCGCGACAAGGTCCGCGAATGGGAGGCTCTGCGCCGCGCCGGTATCGACCCAGCGGAGAAGGCGGCTGAGGAGCAGGAAGCCCAAGAGCGTGCGGAAGCGCAGGCAGCGGCGGAAGCGATTGCCGCGCAAGCCGGAGTGTTCTCCGCCGTGGTCGAGGCCTACCTAGCTGATGCTGAGTTTCGGAAACAGCGCCGGTTGATCGCGTCAGAAAGGGAAATTCGAACCGAATTGCTCGACCCGGAACGCAATCCATGGATATCGAAGCTAATGCCCGAAGTCGAGGATGAGGACGTGTTTGCGCTCGTCGCGGCGATCCGGGACCGTAAGCGCACATATAGCTCCGGCCGAGAGAAGCTTGGTGCGCCTTATCAAGCCATCAATGTCTTCGACCACGTGAAGCGGATTTACGCTTGGGCGATGAACCCGGAGCGGCGGAAGAAGTTTGGGCTGAGATACAACCCGATCGTGCATTTGCAGAAGAAGGATTTCAAACTGAAGAAACATCCGCGCCAGAGGGTCCTTACCCCTGACGAAATCCGCGCTTTTTGGCTCGCGACTCAGGAGCTCGGATATCCTTATGGCCCGATGTACCGGCTCCTGCTCGCGACCGGCCAGCGGCTCAATGAGATCGCGCAAGCGTCATGGCCGGAATTTGATCTTCGGGAGAATGTCTTGGTTGTCCCTTCGGAGCGCTTCAAAAGCAAAGCCATCCACCGCGTTTCGCTGAGCGACCTCGCGTTGGAAATCGTCGCGACCGTTCCACGCTTCGATAATGGCGGTCCCGGTTCTTTCCTCTTCTCCCTGAAGAAGGGCCGCATTCCAGCCCGCGCTTTCGGCACCACGAAAAAGAAACTGGATGAATTGATGCTGGTGGAGATGAAGAAGATTGCCGCCGAACGTGGCGACCCGGAACCGGCGTCCCTGACGCCATTCGTCAACCATGATCTGCGCCGGACAGTCCGCACCCAGCTAGCCGCGTTGAAGGTGCCGTCTCTCGTCGCGGAAATGGTAATCGGGCACGATGTGAAGGGATTGGAGCGAGTGTACAATCAATATGAGTTTGAGAAGGAGAAGCGCGAAGCTCTCCAGCTATGGGCCGATCGGCTCCGGCTGATTGTTAATCCGCCGTCCGCGCCGAATGTCGTGCCGATGAGGAGGGCCGCTGGTTGAAGAAAAGTCCATTCTCGACACTGACAGGTCTAGTCTCGTTTGATCACGTTCTGTGGCAAGCTGAGAATGGCAATTCTGGTTGGCTCATAAGTCGTCTTGAAAGGGGCAATCTTAGCAACCTTGAGCTTGGCCTTCTGGCAGATTTTCTTGAAGGGCGTCAATTTGGTCACCTCCCCGGAAGAGGCCGCCCAACGAAACGCATGAGTGCCGCGCTGCGCGGATGGAATGCCGAGAAACCACTCATTGTTGAACACCTCCGAGGGGGAAGGTTAGAGCCCGCACACGAGATTACGATTGTGGCGGTGCTGATCAATTTCTCCATTGGTGAACGATCGCGCCGTGGACATCCGAACGCGCCGAGCCAGCGCGCGACGGATGCGGACCTTCGCCTGCGGCGTGGCGAATTTGATTATGAAGACCTCCGGTCGGAAGGACGTTCAGCAGAGGAAGCGTTGCAGATCGCCTCCGATCGCAATCACTGCACTTACGAAGCGCTTGCCCTATTTGTCAGCGGTTCCTCCTCGAAACGTCACAGGAATTAACCCCACGAATTAAGCCTGAAGCCTGCGTCAGGATTTTCGCGTCTCTTCTTCGGATCAAGCGATAGCGCACGACTGCGAACGCTTTTGATCGAAGGAGAAACAGCATGGAAGCAGTAGCGGCATCTACTCCCTCCCAACCTCGTGACACCACTCCCCTCCTCGCGCCGGGTCCGGGAGACGACATTCCCTCCATCCCACGCCGTGACCTTCCTCAATACGGCCAAAAACTGAAGGACACTCAGCTTCGCGCCGTTATCAAGGCCGGCGACTTTCCTGCGCCGTATCGCCCATCGGAGCGAAAGCGGCTCTGGTCACCGCGCCAAATTCGCGAATGGCTCAAAAACAGGGAACCGAAGGCCGGAGGCGCGGCCTAAATGTCCGAGACCGTCGACGCCGAACCTGGCACCGCTATCACTCGTGACATTGTTTCCCAAATCGCCGCCGCGCTGGCTGTCGGTTGGGGCGCGATCTTGCGCGCCGATCTCGTCGCCGCTCAACAACGCCACCTCCTTTCGGACGACGACATGGTGACAGCTCGCGAGCTTGCACTCGCCTACCGCGCTGAGATGAAGGCCGGCAAGGTGCCTGCCGCCGTGACTAGCTATCGCTATGCGCTATCCGTCGCCAGAAGCCGGAAGCGCGCCACGGCCGATGCGCCACCGAGGGTTAAACGATGAAGCCTGACCTGGGAACCATCTACGGACTAAGCGGCAAGGAACTGCGCTCGACGCTGTCGCATCCGCTTAAATTGAAAGCGTTTTTGTGCCGCATCGAAATTGAGATCACCGGACCAAACCGTCACGAGGAGATCGGCGAACTTCATCGCCAAATCCGCCAAGCATGCGAGTGGTGCGGCACTGGCGGCTCGATGTTTTCGTGGTGCGTGTACGGGGCATATATGGACGCTGCCGAGTTCTTCAAAGAGAAGTACAAAGCGTCACAAATAAAGCCGCCCGAATAGAAAAACTGCCGGGACGGTGGATGCCACCCCGGCAGTAAATGGAATGTCTCTCGATAATGCAGGTCAATGCGGCTCTGAATCTATCGGTTTTACTGAGGAGAGTAAAGCTTGGACGAAGAACGCTGCGCCTTGAAATACAAGTGAAAGCGGCATATGTCAGAGAATATCGACACCGATCGTGAGAAATGGTCTGAAAAGACCACTCACATTTCAGATCATCAGTATTACAAAGCCAATCGCGATTATTCATTCACCGTCCAACGTGGCAAGAATTACGATCAAGTCATGGAGCGGTGGGTGCCGGCATTTCGGACCATCCGCGAAGATATGCGCGCTTCTGGCGATCGCATCGATGACCTCAATCATCGCGAAGCCGATAAGGCCAAGGGAGAAGACTTCTGGGTGGGTCGCGGCGATGAGCTGCCAATTCTCTACAAGTTCCCGGAGCTACAGGCCTATACTACGGCCAATCCCGGCTCGCTGGTGACGATCGCTGAAGGCGAGCGGGACGCTGAGACGTTGATAACGTTCGGCTTCACCGCCACAACCAATCCGTTCGGCTCGATGAAATGGGAACCGGAATTCTCCCCACACTTCAAGGGAATGCGTGTCACCATCTTCGTTGATAATGACGCGAAGGGACGACAACACGCAGAGAAGGTCGCGCAGAGCATTCTCCCGCATAAGCCAGAAAGCATCCGGCTGGTCGATCTTCCGGGCCTCCAACCGAAGGGAGACATTTCCGATTGGGTCCAGACGCAACACGATATCGGTAAGTCGAAAAATGACATCCGGAAGGAGCTTCGCGAGCTAATTAACGATGCTCCCGGCCTCGATCAATGGCGTGACAAGAACAGCCTCCTCCGCAAGGACGCGAAAGGCAAGACGCTCGCCGATCAAGAGAACATCCGCAGAGCATGCGACCTGATGGAGATTAAGCTCAGCTACAACGCTTTCGCTCACAAGATCATCATCGAGGGACTACCCGGCTATGGTCCGGAGCTAGATGACGCGGCGATGCGAAGGCTTTGGCTAGAGATAGACACCCGCTATCACTTCCTGGCTTCGGAAAGGCTCTTCACACCCGTCATTGCCGACTACGCGCGGCGGAATTCCTTCCACCCGGTGCGAGCCTACTTCGGCAGTCTCAAATGGGACGGTGTCGAGCGGATTGACAAATGGTTGATCGATTATGGCGGAGCCGAAGATACCGCGTTCAATCGGGCAGTGTCCGGGATATTTCTGATTGCAGCAGTGCGGCGCATTCAGCAGCCGGGTTGTAAGTTCGATGAAATGGTTGTGCTTGAAAGCGCGCAAGGAACGAATAAGAGCACCGCCCTAAATGTCTTGGCCGGAGACGCTTGGTTCATGGACGATCTTCCGTTGACCGCGAAATCTCGCGAAGTGATAGAACAGACGCTAGGAAAATTGATTATCGAAGCGGCTGAGCTGACCGGCATCAATCGGACAGAGGTTGAGAACTTGAAGTCATTTATGTCGCGTCGATACGATGTGGCACGGCTCTCCTATGACAGGTCAACAACGGAGGTCCCAAGACAGTTTGTCATAGGCGGAACAACCAACACCGAGAAGTTCCTAAAAGACAAGACTGGCAACCGTCGCTTCTGGCCAGTTAAGGTGAAGAAGTTCAACCTGGTGGCATTGCGTCGGGATCGAGATCAACTATGGGCCGAAGCCGTCGCACGCGAGGCGAACGGAGAAAGCATCAGGCTCGCGGAGGAGCTTTGGGTGGATGCCGCCAAGGTGCAAAATGAGCGAATGCTTGATGAGCCGTTCCGTGACGTTATTGACGATGCCATTGGACATCTCGAAGGCGATCTGAAGATCAAGGCTTCTGACATTTGGGACCTACTTCGAATTCCGGTGGAGCGGCGGAACCAAGGCCACAACGATCGGTTGGGAGCAGTCATGCACGAGCTAGGCTATGTGCATGACAAGATACGCTTCGGAGAACCCAAGACGGCTCGCGGATATTACAAGGGTGAGTACAAGCTCGCGAGGAAGATCAATGTTGTTCGACACTATGATGGGCACAGAGAAAGCTTCTCGATCAACGTCGAAGACGACATGTAGATCGATTTTGGATGCTTCCTCTTTGTGTTTTGCGAGGGACGGTTGTTGAGGTGCGGGACGGCTAAAGACCATGCAGAGTATGGGTTAGCGTTTACCGTCCCTCCGTCCCTCTGTGAAACGAACTTTGCACACGCGCTGAGCGCTCTACCCCTCGTTCCGGTCTCTTGTCTCCGGTGTTCTGTGAACTTTTATTGAAAAGGGAGGGACGGGGAGGGACGAAGGAGGGAAGCCATGAATAATATGGTGTTCTTCACGTCCCTCCTATGACCGGGACGCGAGAGGGACGGCGCGGGACGCTGGTTGCTTGTCCACTATGGGGAAACCAATCCCCAAACGCGACCGAAAACACCAGATTTTTCCTGCGCCGGCCGTCCGATGGCGCTTTCGGCGCGGCTAACCGGTTAGGAACCGGTAGTTTTCGGATCAACTTTCCCTTACAAATCAAGGAGTTGCGTTGGCGGAATTCCCTCCGTCGGAGGCCTTAGACACCGCTGCATACACCGAAAGGCTGGGAAAGTTGGCCGCGAAAAGGAAGTCGATAGCGCCTACCAAGCCCGCAGCCAGTAGCGCCGTGTCGAACGGTAGCAAGCTGCTAGCAGGCGTCGACGGCCGGTCAGCCACCTTCCGTCGCTATCGCGATCTGGTCTCCCTCCTCGTCGTCCAAGCCTACGGAGGCGAAGTCACAGAGGCCCAGCTTCAGCTAGTCCGACGCGCGGCCTCGATCAGCGCTTGGTGCGAGGCTCAGGAAACCCGTATGGCCCTCGACCTCGATGTGGACATGGCGAAGTACTCGACGATCGCCAACACCCTTCGTCGCCTGCTGACCGACATTGGCCTGACCAAGATGCCGGAGAAGCAACTCACCGTTGACGGCTATCTCGCCTCCAAGAAGGCGGCACAGTCATGAGGCCGAAGGTCTCCATGCGCGAGGCCTTGAGCGATCCGCTCCTGTTTGCCCCGATCTTGCCCGGCCCATCTTGGCTCCCATGGCGCACAATCCTCATTGGCCTGATGGGCGAGGTCTTGACCGACGAAGAGCGCGAACTTTGGCGCCTCCTCACCTCCCGCGACCGCGAGCCTTCTTCCCCAGTCGAAGAATTCTGGGCGATCGTCGGCCGACGCGGCGGAAAGACCAGATCAATGTCGGTATTGTCCGCCTACCTGAGCGCACTTTGCGATTGGTCGGATCTCCTTGTCCCCGGCGAACGCGGCAAGCTCCCTTACCTCGCAGCCTCCCAAAAACAGGCCGCTGTCGCCTTCGGCTATGCCGCCGCCATCTTCGAACAGGTCTCGCTCCTCCGCGCGATGGTCAAAAACGAGACCAAGGAGACCATCGAACTTGATAACGGCATCGATCTTGAGATCAGGGCAGCGTCCTTCCGGGGATTGCGCGGCATCACCGCCATTGGCGCGATCTGTGACGAAATAAGTTTTTTTCGCACCGCGGAGGACAGCGCCAACCCCGATAGCGAAATCTTGACGGCTCTCCGCCCCAGCCTCGCCACCACCAATGGACCCTTGATCGCAATATCATCGCCATACGCGAAACGAGGCGAGCTTTACGCGACCTTCAAGAGCCATTTCGGCCCGACCGGCGATCCCGCAATTCTGGTCGCCAAGGGCGCCAGCCGGACGTTCAATCCGAGCCTGCCGCAAAAGGTCGTCGATCGGGCGCTCCAACGGGACGCCGCATCCGCCTCCGCCGAATATCTGGCGGAGTTCCGAAGCGACATCGAAGCCTTCATCAAGCGCGAACAGGTCGAAGGTCTCGTGTCATCGGCCGTGTTCGAGCGGCCTTATGTCCCCTTCACCAGCTACACGGCATTTACCGATCCGAGCGGCGGCGCGGCCGATGCCTGGACGCTCGCCATTGTCCATCGCGAAGACGACATGGTCATTCTCGACGCGATCCGGGAACACAAGCCGCCCTTCTCCCCGGAGCGCGTCGTGGCCGACCTCTCCGACACACTCATTTCATATGGCCTCAGCGAGGTCATGGGCGATCGGTATGGCGGCGAATTCCCGCGCGAACTCTTCTCGAAGGCAGGCGTCACGTACCTTCTCGCGCCGAAGAGCCGGAGCGACATCTATCGCGAAATCCTTCCCTCATTGAACTCCGGCACCGTCGACCTCCTCGACAATGACAAGCTCGTCAACCAGTTCGTCGGTCTTGAACGCCGCGTAACGCGCGGCACTGGGAAGGAACAAATCGACCACTCTCCCGGATCACACGATGACGTAGCGAACTCGGTCGCCGGCGCAATCTGGGCGATCGATAACGCGCCGCAAGTCCCTCAGATGGGTATCGGCCGCTATGGCGGTGGGGCTGATGAAGAGGAAGACAACTCGATGTTCTCCGGCATGGACTATGTCGCGGAGCAGCGCAGACGAGGACTTTGGAACCATGACTGACGACAGCAACGTGCCCGTCCGCCTCCGCGTCGGGGGTGACGCAAAACAGGAACTGATAGCGGATGGTCGCACACTCTCCGGCATCGAGCGGTATGAATCGCCGTATCCGATCGGCCGGAAAAACGCAGGCCGGGACGCCTACTTGAACCGCCTTTTGAAACACACGGAGCCCAAACCATGAGAAAGCGCACACCCCTTCGCCCGCCACTTTTGAATGCCGACATCGCGCGTGGCAACGTCACCAACCCGGACATGCCGGAATTAGTTGGAGTGTTCTCGGCGCTGTCGAGCTTGTCCAATTTGTGGGATGGCCTCGACGCCACGCGGTCTGTGGTCGATCCGTTGGTGACACGCGAAGCCGCCGCATTGAAGTACAAGGACGGCTTCCTGAAAGCCACGAGCCTAGCCACCGCATCCGTTCGCGCCGCCGCGTCCAAGGTTTTGGAGGCCAAGGATAAGCTCCGACACGAAGCGAAAGGCAAGGCCGGACTGCTGGCGGATTACGGCAATGCGCGAGAGCTTCGCGATGTCCTGCGGTCAATGAAGCAAGAAGACCGCGACGCCGCAATCACTGCTGCCCTGTCGAGGGGTGACCATGCGGTGATCGCCGCGCTTCAGGCGCATGAGCTCCTTGTCGGCCCAACCTCCCGCCCGCTCAAGTCGATCATTGATCAGTTTGTCGCCGAGCGTGCGCCGGACGAAATGGCGAAAATCGAAGACCTCGACACCGCCGAAGAACACTTGACGTTCGCCTATCAGCAGTTCGGGAAATCGATTCAAGACATGCGCGACCTCCAAGCCGAGCGCGACGGGGAACAGGGCAACAAGGCCGCGAACGAAGCCGAAGCCAAACTGGGCCGCGCGTTACAGGGAGCCGCCGCGCCGGCGCAAACGTGAAGCGTCACGTTCGCACCAAGGGGGGTCGCGCGTACGCGAGGGAGGTGCTAGCTGGTGCCCTGCCAAAGGTCGATGCCCGCAGCCTTTGCGACCTTCTTTGACACCTGCCACAGATGCACACCTAGGTCGTCCAGTTTCATACTCTTTGCCACAAAGGAAATACTGCCGACAGACCGATAGACATAGTTGGTGAAATCATCCGTCGATTCCTTATGCCGAAATGTTCCCGACATACCGCTGACGTGCCATCGGGGAGGGTTCCCGAAATACATGTCCATTGTGTGCCCGCCTGCCGCATGCACGAACCCTGAATAGGCTTTCTCGATCGTTTCCGTAACTGCAACGATCTTGTCGACTGAATCACCAAATGAGTAGGTTCGCGCGTTGTAGGCACGAATTTTTTTACGGCTAACGCGGTTGCGGGCCTGCGTTGATCCAATAGCATCACCTGGCTTGTCAAATTCTTCAGAAAAGAATTCGTCCAGATACGCTTGATGAGGAGGCTCCTCACTTCCGAATATCAGCGGTCCAGCAAGGAACATGATGTCTGCGTCAATTTCATCGAGCATTCGCTGAATCGCGCCTAGTTCCTGCAAGAAACCGGTATCGAGCAGCCTTCGCCCAGCCTGCAGTCCGCTGATCAATCGAGCTGATTTTAGGACAAGCGCCTGCTGCAGCGTTTTTTCTTCAAAGCGCAACACAGAGTGGTTCCCGTGCTTTGTCAGACGGGGAGGGGGAACGGCTTTGGAAATAGTTTCAAAAGCCGCCATTTGTTCGACTATCACATAGTTGAAGACCGCGTCGAAAGATGACATCCGCCGTAACTCGCTTTCAAATAGAGCGTCTTCACATCTATCTCTGTGCAGGACGCGCGCGGACGATCTGGCGCACCCGATACCCTGGCCGCGACCTCGCACACGCCTACGGGGCTCTAATCGTCCCGGTGTCTCGCGCACTGAGCGCATTCATCATTGGCCATATCAAGCTCATATTTGACGGCCTCCATGACCTCCTCACGCATGAACATTTCGTCTTCACGCTTAAGCTTATTGGTGGCGATCGCATAGGCCAGCCTATCAGCCTCCGGATCGCCATTGGTGATTGTCGCATCCGGGTGAAATTCGCACACATAGACGGCCTTGGCCTCAAGCACCGCCAAACGCGCTACCTGCTCGATAGAGTCAACCAGATCGTTGATGGACATCCTAACCTCCTACCCCTTGAAGTCTTCCGGACCAGCATACACGATCTCACCAGACAAAACCTAAATACAAAACGTTGTATAACTCGGTCCCTAACCCGCCGATCTCGGATGAGGTCGAAAACTGCGCCCCATATAAATCAACAACTTAGGGCGATTTCGCAGCCGATCCGCCATGAAAAAAGCCGGGCTGAACCCGGCTTTTTCAAGGATTATGCCATTACAGTTTTGTTATTTTGCGGGCGCAGCCGGCGCCGGAGCGGCTGGCGCCGCGCCTTCTGCCGGCTTGGCAGGGGCCGCACCTTCGGCCGGCTTGGCGGGCTCATTTTCGGCCGAGGCGCCGGGCGCCGGCAGCGGCTTCGGATTGTCCGACAGCGTGCGCAGATAGGCGATGACGTTGGCGCGGTCCTCATCCTTCGGCAGGCCGGCGAAGCCCATCGCGGTGCCCTTCACGAACTTCTTCGGCGAGGTGATGAAGTGGTTGAGATTGTCGTAGGTCCACTTCTCGCTGCCGCCCTTGGAGAACTCCTTCATGCCGGCCGAATAGGCAAAGCCCTCATGCTCGGCGACCGGACGGTCGATGATGTCCCAGAGATCGGGGCCGACCTTGTTGGGGCCACCCTTTTCGCCGGAGTGGCAAGCCTGGCATTTCTTGAAGATGGCGGCGCCCGCTTCGGCGTTGGCAGTGGTCAGCAGCTCGGCAATCGGCTTCACGGCTGCGGCGGGAGCGGCCGGGCCGCCTTCGGCGGGCTCGGTCGCCTCGATGGCGAAGCCGGGCTTTTCCGGCGCCGGCGAGGCAAACAGCGCGTCGGACACGATGCCAACGGAAAAGACGATGAACACGGTTCCGAGGAGACCGGCGAGCAGCTTGTTGACTTCGTTGGAATCCATACGCCCCATGCTCCCTTTCCGGCGGACCGATCCGTCCACTCCGTCCGTCGGTATCGTGATCCACCCGGTGGAACCGGCCAAATCGCGCGGAAACTAGGTCTTTTGCTCCGGCGTTGCAACACCTATAAGGGCGCTGCCAGTGAGACCTTTTGCCACTTTGTCCTCCTCTTTTTCGAGCCCTTTGCCCGCCTCATGTCCACGCTCATCCTGATCCCGGCCCGCATGGCCTCGACGCGCCTGCCGGGCAAGCCGCTGGCCGACATTGCCGGCACTCCGATGATCGTCCACGTCGCCCGCCGCGCCGCCGAAGCCGGGCTCGGCCGGGTGGTCGTCGCCACCGATACGCAAGGCGTTGCGGAGGCGGTGCGCACGCACGGTTTCGAGGCGGTGCTGACGCGGGCGGACCACGAAACCGGCTCCGACCGCATCTTCGAAGCGCTGGCCATTCTCGACCCTGGCAACAGCGTCGAGACGATCGTCAATGTGCAGGGCGATCTGCCGACCATCGACCCCCTTGTTATCGGCGCCGCGCTGAAGCCTTTCGAGAACGCAGCGGTCGATATCGCCACGCTCTGCGTCGAGATCGTCCGCGACGAGGAAAAGACCAATCCGAACGTCGTCAAGCTGGTCGGCTCGCCACTCTCGGCGACACGGCTCAGGGCGCTCTATTTCACCCGCGCCACCGCGCCCTGGGGCGAAGGTCCGCTCTACCATCACATCGGCCTCTATGCCTATCGCCGCGCCGCACTCGAACGCTTCGTTGCGCTAAGGCCGTCGCCGCTGGAGCGCCGCGAGCGGCTGGAGCAGTTGCGGGCGCTGGAGGCCGGCATGCGCATCGATGCGGAGATCGTGCAGTCGGTGCCGCTTGGCGTCGATACGCCGGGCGATCTCGAACGCGCCAGGGCGCTCCTTTCCAACTAAAAAATTCTTCCCCCAATCCCCGAGACTCTGCGCATGGCTGAAAAGACCAACAAAATATCCTTCCAGGGCGAGCCGGGCGCCAATTCCGACACCGCCTGCCGCAACATGTTCCCGTCGATGGAGCCGTTGCCGTGCCCGACCTTCGAGGACGCCTTCAATGCGGTCGAGACCGGCAAAGCCGATCTGGCGATGATCCCGATCGAGAACACCATTGCCGGCCGCGTCGCCGACATCCATCACCTCTTGCCGGAATCGAAGCTGCACATCATCGGCGAATACTTTCTGCCGATCCACTTCCAGCTGATGGTGCTGCCCGGCGTCAGGCGCGACGAGATCAGGACCGTGCACAGCCACATCCACGCGCTCGGCCAATGCCGCAAATACATCCGCAAGAACGGCTGGAAGGCGACGGTTGCCGGCGACACCGCGGGCGCCGCCAAGATGGTCGCCGCGATGAAGGACCGCACCATGGCCGCGCTGGCGCCGGCGCTGGCCTCGACCCTCTACGGACTCGACATCATCGAGGAGAATGTCGAGGACACCGACAGCAACGTCACCCGCTTCGTTGTGCTGACCAAGAACAAGCAATGGGCCGAACGTCCCTCGGCCGACGCCAGGATGATGACGACCTTCATCTTCCGCGTCCGCAACGTGCCGGCGGCGCTCTACAAGGCGATGGGCGGGTTTGCCACCAACGGCATCAACATGACCAAGCTGGAAAGCTACCAGCTCGGCGCGTTTACGGCGACGCTGTTCTACGCCGACATAGAGGGCCATCCCGACGATCCGCTGGTCAAGCTGGCACTCGACGAGTTGCGCTTTTTCTCGCGCGAAATGCGCATTCTCGGCGTCTATCCCGCCAGCGCCTCGCGCGAGCAATGGAAGGTGGCGGATTAGGATCCGGTCAGGTCAGGCCGAGCTTGTTCTGCTTGGCCGGCTTGCCGCATTCGCGCCGGCTGATCGACCGGTTCATGGCGTCGATCTTGCCGCTTGCCTGGTCGGCGTCGCGTTTGGCTTTCGAGCGCATGTCCGGCGTGAACGGGCCAAAGCCCGTCGCCGGGTTGGAGAAGGACGGCTTGGCGTCCACCGGCAAATGATATTGCTGCGCCAGGCCGTTTCGTTGCGCCAGCAATTGATCGCAAGGCACCTTGTCATATTGCAGCGAGGACTGGACGTTTTCGTCCTGCCGTTCGGACATCGAATTGCCGACGCAGCCGGCCATCGCCAGGCAAGATGCCAAGACCGTCATGTTCCAGCGCATGAACGTGCTCCTTGTCTTTCGCAGCTGCGGCTTCTCATGCGCAGCGGCAGAAGTCTTAGCCAGATTTTACGCTGCCGGAAAGCAAGCTTGCCACTACGGCCAGCCCTTCGACCGGTTGGCGGCGATCCTGCCGGATGATTGTTGCCTGCAGCGACAGGATCGAAAAGCCGTCGGCATCCAGAACCCGCTCTACATAGCCTTGCGAATGCGCGTAGCGGCGCGACGGCTGCAGGGCGAAGCCGGCGCTGTCAGACGATTCTCCGCCCGGGAGCGTCTCGACGGAGAACGCAAACAGACCGCCGCCGGCAAGCATTCCGGCAATCTTGTTCACCACCTTGTCGAGTGCGCCGAGATAGATGAACACATCGGCCGCCGTCACCAGATCGGCTTTCGGGCCAGAATAGCAAAAATCCTGCAGGTCCGTCTTGACGAGCAGATCGTAGACGCCTTTGGCGCGCGCCTGCCTCAGCATGCCGGTCGAGATGTCGTAACCCTCCAGCCGGTCGGCGATCGGCCGCAGCTTCTGGCCCATGAGGCCGGTGCCGCAGCCGAGATCGAGCACCAGCGAAAACCGGCCCGGCCGTGCCGCCCGGATGGCGCGGTCGAGACATTCGGGCAGGCGATAGCCGAGCCTGTCGACCAGCTCAGCCTCGAAACTCCCGGCATAGTGGTCGTACAGCGTCTCGACGAAGGCGCTGGGCGGCGCCTGTGCCGCCGCCGCCCTGCCGATCAATTGCAGCTTGAGCACCGCGCCGAGCCTGTCCGCCGGGTCGAGCCGCAGTGCCGTCGTCCAGGCCTGCGCGGCACGATCGGGCGCGCCCGCCGCCTCCTGCATCTCGCCGAGGCGGAACCAGCCGGCTGGCCATTGCGGCGCCAGTTCGAGCGCGCCGAGCAGCAATTCCGCCGCTGCCGCATGATCGCCGGATGCATAGAGCATTTCGGCATAGTCGGCGCGGCGGTCGGCGGTCAAATCGCCGGACGAGGTCTGGAGCGGTTTCATGCGATCGGGTTCCGCCGGGTGTTTGCAGCCGGCTTGCGCTCTATGCTGGAGTCAGCAGTGACTTACAACAGGCTTCCCGCGCCGGAATTAGCGCCTATCTTGGGGCCATGCGCGCCAGCGACCTGCTTCATCCCCGGCCGGAAGGGCTGTATTGCCCGCCCGGCGATTTCTTCATCGACCCGGTGCGGCCGGTCAACCGGGCGCTGATCACACATGGCCATTCCGACCATGCCCGCTCCGGCCACCGCTTGGTGATGGCGACGCAGCAGACGCTCGATATCATGGGGCTGCGCTACGGCGACAGTTTTGCCGGAACGACGCAAGTCGCCGTGCTCGGCGAGACGATTGCGCTTGGCGGTGTGGCCGTCAGCTTTCACCCGGCTGGTCATGTGCTTGGCTCGGCCCAGATCAAGGTCGCGCATCAGGGCACATGCATCGTCGCGTCCGGCGACTATAAGCGCCAGAAGGACGCGACCTGCGAGCCGTTCGAGCCGCTCAAATGCGACGTCTTCATCACCGAGGCGACGTTCGGTCTGCCGGTGTTTCGGCATCCGCCCGATACCGAAGAGATCGCCCGGCTGCTGAAATCGACCGAGCAGTTTCCCGAGCGAACGCATCTGGTCGGCGCCTATGCGCTGGGCAAGGCGCAGCGCGTCATGCGGCTGCTGCGCGATGCCGGCTACGAAAAGCCGATCTACATCCACGGCGCGCTGGCCAAGCTCAGCGAGTATTACCAGAGCCAGAATATCGATCTCGGCACATTGGAACCGGCGACCGTCGAGACCGGCCAAAAAAGCGACTTTGCCGGCGCCCTCGTCGTCGGCCCGCCATCCGCCTTCGCCGATCGCTGGGCGCGGCGTTTTCCCGATCCGATGTCGTGCTTCGCCTCAGGCTGGATGCGCATCCGCCAGCGCGCCAAGCAGGGCGGCGTCGAGCTGCCGCTGATCATTTCCGATCACTCCGACTGGGACGAACTGACGGCGACGATCAAGGAGACCGGCGCCGAAGAAATCTGGGTAACGCATGGCCGCGAGGAGGCGCTGGTGCGCTGGTGCGAGCTCGAAGGCATTGCCGCCCGGCCGCTGCATCTCGTCGGCTATGAGGACGAGGGCGATTGATGGTGTTTTTGGATCCAGCAATCGCCGGTACGGCGCTCTACGGCGCCCCCCTCTGGCCTGCCGGCCATCTCCCCCTCAACGGGGGAGATCGGCAGCTTTGGTTTTGCCGCTCATCCTGCAACGTTGGAAATTGGCGAAAGCAGTCGCGACAGCAAATCTCTCCCCTTGAGGGGGAGATGTCCGGCAGGACAGAGGGGGGCGCGACAGAACGCAAGCCTTTCCCATTGGCGCGCCGCTCATGAACCGCTTCGCCGAGCTTCTCGACCGGCTGGTGCTGACGCCGTCGCGCAACGGCAAGCTGACGCTCTTGACCGATTATTTCCGCAGCGTCGAGGATCCGGACCGCGGGCTGGCGCTGGCTGCCATCACCGGCGATCTGTCCATCGCCGCGGTCAAGCCGGCGATGCTGCGCACACTGGTGATCGAGCGCATGGATCCGGTGCTGTTCGGCTATTCCTACGACTATGTCGGCGACCTGGCCGAGACCGTGTCGCTGGTCTGGCCGCAGGCGCCGGTCGACATTGCGAACCACGAGCCGACGCTGGCCGAGGTGGTGGCGAAGCTGCAGGCGGCGAGCCGTTCCGACGGGCCGCAGGTGCTGGCCCGGCTGCTCGACAGCGCCAGCACTTCGGCGCGCTTCGCCATCATAAAGCTGGTCACCGGCGGCCTGCGCATCGGCGTCTCGGCGCGGCTGGCCAAGCAGGCGCTGGCCGATTTCGGCAAGGTCGAAATCGCCGAGATCGAGGAACTCTGGCACGGGCTGACGCCGCCCTATATCGGGCTGTTCGCCTGGCTGGAGGGTAAAGCGGAAAAACCCAGGAAGACGGCGCTGGCGCTGTTCAGGCCGGTGATGCTGTCGAATGCCGTCGGCGACGGCGACCTCGAAAAGCTCGACCCGGCCGACTACGCGGCCGAATGGAAATGGGACGGCATCCGCGTCCAGGCGGTTTGCGAAGGCGGCATTCGTCGGCTCTATTCCCGCACCGGTGACGACGTCTCCGGCGCCTTTCCGGATCTTGCCGAGGCTATGGATTTTTCAGGAGCCCTCGACGGCGAGCTTCTGGTCGGTGACCCCAGGCAGGCGACGGGCACGTTCTCGGACCTGCAGCAGCGGCTGAACCGGAAGAGCGTGTCACCCAAGATCCAGCAGCAATACCCCGCCTTCATGCGCTGCTACGATGCGCTGCAGATTGGTAACGAGGATTTGCGCGGACTTCCCTTCCGCGAACGGCGCGGCCGGCTCGAGGCCTTCGTCAGGACACTCGATCCGAGCCGCTTCGATCTGTCGCCGCTGGTCGAATTCAGCAACTGGCAGGCACTCGAGGAATTGCGCCGCAAGCCGCTGCATCCGGTTATCGAAGGCGTCATGCTGAAGCGCTGGGATTCGCCCTATGTGGCCGGGCGGCCGAAGGGCCCGTGGTTCAAATGGAAGCGCGATCCGCACACGGTCGACGCGGTGCTGATGTATGCCCAGCGCGGCCACGGCAAGCGTTCGAGCTTCTATTCCGACTACACATTCGGCGTCTGGTCCGGGCCGGAAGGATCGGAGGAGCTGGTGCCGGTGGGAAAGGCCTATTTCGGCTTCACCGACGAGGAACTGAGGCAGATCGACAAATATGTCCGCGACAACACGATCGAGCGCTTTGGCCCGGTCCGCTCGGTGCGTGCCGACCGCAGGAACGGGCTGGTGCTTGAGGTAGCCTTCGAAGGGCTCAACCGCTCGACGCGGCACAAATCCGGCGTCGCCATGCGCTTTCCGCGCATTTCGCGGCTGCGCTGGGACAAGCCGGCGGCGGAAGCCGACCGCATCGAGACGCTGCAGGCGCTGCTCGATAGTTAACGCATGTCGCGCAAAAAGTGTGCAGCGGTTTTGCGGTAACGACATGCATCAAAACAAGAACCTAAAGTGCGTCGCATGAGGCCGGTCCGAACGCCACGTGCTTTAGGGAACGACTGAAACGCGGATCTCGTAGATGTCGACCGACTTGCCCTGCTTGTCGAAGTCGGAATTGATGGCGATGGTGCCGGCAGCACCCGGACGCTTGTCGGGAAAGCGCACGTCGAACAGATATTCATTGCGCTCGCGACCGACCGCATAGCGCTTGCGGCCGCAGTCGCCGAGTTCGCCGAAATTGCAATCGACGGAAATCTGCGTCTCCTGCCCCTCCTCGGAGCGCGCGATGATGTCGAATGTGGCATGCTTGCCGGCTAGTCTTTCCAACACGCCTTGTCCGACGTCGAAGCTGATGGCCGAGCCGGATGCGCCCGAGCGGATGCGCAGGAAGGAACCGCTTTCGTCCTGGACAACGTCGGCCTTGGCGTCCGACGGTGCATTGACCTGCGTCGGGTCACCCGGCGAAAAGACGTTGATCCAGTCGCGCGCCTGGTCCTCCTCGCCCTGCTTTGGCGGCGAAGCGGTGTCGTCCGGCGTGAAATCTTCGCCATCGACCGTTGGCGGCGCTTCCGGTGGCGCTGTGTCGAGCTCGGTCGCCGATTTGAAGACGCCGGTCTGGTTGGCGAAATAAAGGCCGATGCCGGCGGCTGCGAGCAGCGTCACACCGAAGAAGATCGCGGTCAAGGGCAGGCGCCGCCGCCTCGCCCGCCGGTCGTCGCGGTCGGGCGTCACTTCCGCATCGTCGGTTTCGGTCGGAGCCGAAGCCCCCATGTCGATCACCGGCGCCTCGGCAACAGGCGCATCGGGCATGATGTCGGGAACGACCGGCAGGACGCGCGACCGCGGCGCATCGGCTTCGGGCGGCTGCGCCGGACCGTCAACGACGACATCGGGCGACGGCGCGGCTTCGGCTTCGGCCGGGGGCTCCACCTCCGGTGCTGCCTGCAAACTGTCGGTCGGCGCGGCGACGTCGGCAACCGCCGGCAGGAATTCCGATTCGATTTCGGTGATCTTCGCCTGGACCGCCTTGCGGCGCTTGATGGCGACTTCCACTGTCACGTTTGGATTGGCCTGCAGGGCACGGTCGAGTGCCGCGAAAGCCGATCGATAGACCCGCTCGCGAAACGCCCGGTCGTCGGCATTGCCTTTCTCGAAGGCATTGCGGATCGCTTTTTCGATCGCGTCCAAGCGAATTCCCTCTGCAATTTCACTCACTTTGCCATGATCGTTAGCCGCAGGCGACCAATCAATCAACAAGCGAGCGGCCGCATTCTGCCTTGCCGAGGGGCACAAAGCTCATTTCGGTGATTTTCGGTAAAGGAATCAACATTTTTCGCTGATTTTCCCGGTCACGGCGGCGGGCGGCGTGCCGATGCGGCATCACGCGGCCAATGGTAGATCCGCGCGGCGGCTGCCCTTGCGCCCGGCCGGAGGCGGCACGAATTGCCTCGTCCTGAAATCGCGACTGCCATCTTGAATTCGCGGCCGGTTGCGTCTATCACGCAGCCCATCCTGGAAGCTCGGCTTCCCGGGCCGCTTTAGCTCAGTTGGTAGAGCACATCATTCGTAATGATGGGGTCAGGTGTTCGAGTCACCTAAGCGGCACCAAAATTCTCGATGAATTAAACGGGACCATTTCACAGATCAACTTGATGGAACGTCGCCGTCGCCCAGCGACGCCACCGTCTTCAGCGCGCCGTCGAGCATGTCGCCCTTTTCGTCCTTCAGCGCGGCTTCGCGCAGGCGCCGGGTCCAGTCTGCGGCGTCCGGGCGGCCCTTGACCAGGTCGAGCGCCGACAGCACCCGGTCGAATTTCGACTGCGCGCGGGCGTGGGTGTCGCTGTAGCCCTTGATCAGCCGGCGGCAGTTGAGGATCTCCGTGCCAAGCGCGTAGTCCTCGCCGACTTGGCCCAGCGCCAGCGCATACCAGCGCTCGAGATGCGCGGTCTCGATCTTGTGGCGCAGCAGCCGGCGGCGCCAGCGGCGCAGGCCGCCGATGAACCACAATGCGGCAAAGCCGGCAAAACTGTCGGTGCGGATATGGCGGCCGCGGTTGATGCGGCGGTCGAGGAAGGCGGCGAGCTTCGGCCGCGCCTCGATGTAGCTGCCGAGCCCGGCCGGCAGCGTGCCGCAGAATTCCTCGATGCGCGGATGGAAATATTCGGTCACCTGCAGGACCGAGCCGTCCTTGACGCCAACCTCACGGCGTACGCGTCGGTCGCGGCTAGAACGCGTCTTCAGGTCGGCGACGCGGATCATGTCGTCGTAGCACATCGCGTTGGCCAGATGCTTGGCGGCGGCGATCGACAGCGCGTAGGCGTGTTCGGCATCGTCCAGAGCGACGGCCCGGTCGAGCCTATCGAGATACTCGCCGCCATAAGCAACGTCCTGATAGTCGACCACTTTTTTCAGGCCGCGAAGCGCCATTTCGCGCACGGGTACAGGCAGCGTGGCGCCGCGCGCCGCCAATTGTTGCCAGCCCTTCAACAGGCTTTCCGGGCCGCTGACTTCTGTCGCGGCGCCCGAGCCGGTTTCAGCGGCCGCCGGCCCTGCAGTCTTGTCGCCCGAAGGCGCACTCGCGATGCCGCGCGCCCGATCGTAGGCGGCGCCGAAGGCGGCGAGGCTGGCCTTCACACCGCGGCCGCCGGCACTGACCGCCTGCTCATAGCTTTCGCGACTGAACGGCAAGGCGTCGGAGCCGGCCAGCGCGCCGAGCAGGCTGGCCGAGATCATCGAGCCATTGTCGGCGGCGATCTTCTCCATGTCGAAGGCAATGAAGCGCTTGGCCGCGGCTTCCGCCGTGGCATGCACCTTGGCGGACGAGGCGCGACCGTCGCCGGGCTCGATCTTCTCCGAGACCGCGGCGATGCGGTGCGACGAGGCGATCAGCGTCGTGCGCTCGGGCGTGACGAAGCCGCGGATGATGGCGCGGCCGGCCTCCATCAGTTCGGCGGCAATCAGGATGTCGACGTCGCCCTGCGACGGCGACAGCGCGAAGACCGGCAGGCGGCCGGTGTCGGGGCACATTTCGACATAATAGATGGTGGCGCCGGTGCGCTGGGCGACGCCGGCGACCGAGGTCGATTGCGCGACGTAGCCGTTGCGCTCGGCGACGTCGGTGATCCAGTCGGCCAGCACGCCACCGCCCTGGCCACCGACCGCCAGCACGGCAAGCTTGATGACGCGCTCGTCTTCGGGGGCGCCGGCTTTCGAGCGCGATGAGGGCACGGCGTCAAGCATCGGCGAATATCAGGCGCCGGCTTTCACGGCGCCGCTGCAAGAGACCGATCATGGCGCGGCGAGCGGCTTCAAGGAAACGGTCCCAGCGGCTCGGATTGTGCACGACATCGGCGCGGTAGAAGGATGGGCAGAGCACCGCCGCATCGGCGACCTCGCCGCAATTGCCGCAACCGACGCAGCTTTGGTCGATATGCGCCACCGGATCGTCGCGCAGGGGGTCGTCCAGCGACTTCACCGACAGCGACGGGCAGCCGGAAAGCCGCATGCAGGCATGGTCGCCGGTGCAGATATCTTCGTCGACGCCGAATTTCGGCTTGACTATGCGCGCCCCGCCCTTGATCGCCTTGTCGACCAGCGGCTTTTCGCGGCGCTGCCGGTTGAGCATGCATTCGGACGAGGCGACAATGACTTTCGGGCCCTTTTCGTCCGTCGTCAGCGCCTCGCGCAGCGTGTCTTGCATCTTGGTTACGTCGTAGGTGCGGTCGATGTGGCGCAGCCATTTGACGCCCATGCCCTTCACCGCCTCGGTGATCGGGTGCTTGGTCGACTTGGTCTTGTTGCCGGCGCGGGACGACAGGATGTCCTGGCCGCCGGTGGCGGCCGAATAGAAATTGTCGACGATGACGATGACGCCGTCGTTCTTGTTGAACACCGCGTTGCCGATCGACGAGGTCAGACCGTTGTGCCAGAAGCCGCCGTCGCCGACGAAGGAGATCGAGCGGCGCTTGGCATCGGGCGAATTGAACGCCGAAGCCGAGGCCGGCCCCAGCCCGTAGCCCATGGTAGTGGCACCTAGCTCGAAAGGCGGCATGATCGAGAACAGATGGCAGCCAATGTCGGAGGCGATGTGGTGCTTGCCCAGCTCCTGCTCGACCAGCTTGGTGGCGGCGAAGATCGGCCGCTCCGGGCAGCCGACGCAGAAGCCGGGCGGCCGGCCCGGGACGACGTTGATCAGGTCGGCGGTGTCGAGCCCGTCGCCGATCTTGTTCGGCGCGCGGACCTCGCTTGGCAGCAGATGCGGGATGGTGGCGCGCAGGAACGATCCGATGCCGTCGAGCATCACCTGGCCGGTATATTCGCCGGCCATAGGCAGATGTTCCTTGCCGACGAGCCTGGTGCCGCGGCCGGCCTTGTGCAGCATCGCGGCAAAGGCCTGTTCGATGTAGTTGGGCTGGCCTTCCTCGACGACGAGGACGGCGTCCTTGCCTTCGCAGAAAGACAGGAACTCGTCGTCGACTAAGGGATAGACGGCGTTGAGCACATAGAGCGGCACGTCGGTGTCGCCATAAGTGTCGGCGAGGCCAAGCCGCTGCAGCGCCCGGATGACCGAATTGTACATGCCGCCCTGCATGACGATGCCGACCGAGCCGTGCTCCGGGCCGAAAAACTCGTTGATCTTGTTGGTGCGGATGAAATCCACCGCCGCCGGCCAGCGTTTCTGCACCTTTTCCTTCTCGTGCAGGAAGGACGCGGGCGGCAGCACGATGCGGCCGGTGTCGCGGCGCGGCGCCTCGAGCGCATCGGCCACAGTCATTGCCGGGCGCTTGTTGTCCTTGGCGATGAAATGGCCGTGGACATGGCAGCAGCGAATACGGACCTGCAGCATGACCGGCGTGTTGGAAACCTCGGACAGCTCGAAGCCGTCCTGCACCGCCTTGACGATCGACGGCAGGTTCGGTCGCGGGTCGAGCAGCCAGACCTGGCTCTTCATGGCAAAGGCGTGGCTGCGCTCCTGCATGATCGAGGAGCCTTCGCCGTAATCCTCGCCGACGATGATCAATGCACCGCCGGTGACGCCGCCGGAAGCGAGATTGGCGAGCGCGTCGGAGGCGACATTGGTGCCGACCGTCGACTTGAAGGTCGCCGCGCCGCGGATAGGATAATGCACCGATGCGGCAAGCATGGCGGTGGCCGTGGCTTCCGAGGCGCTCGCCTCGAAATGCACGCCGAGCTCGCCCAGGATATCCTGCGCGTCGGCCAGCACGTCCATCAAATGGCTGATCGGCGCGCCCTGATAGCCGCCGACATAGCCGACGCCGCATTGCAGCAGCGCCTTGGTGATGGCGAGAATGCCTTCGCCGGAAAACTCCTCGCCGGCGCCGAGCCTGAGCTTTTCGACTTCCTTGGCAAAAGACCGTTCGGCCATTTTGGGCTCCTTCCGTTACCGCCCCGATGGCGGCGCGTAAGATCAGATGTCGTGCTTGCGAATGTTCTTCAGCATCTTCTGCAATGTCGCGATCAGCGCCGCGTATTCGGCATCGTCGACATCGTCGAACATTGCCTCGAAAGCGTCGTGCATGGCCGGCCAGGCGCGCGCGAACTCGGCGCGGCCATCGTCGGTCAGGAATACATGGCGGATACGGCTGTCGGTGACCCCCTGCTCGCGCCGCACAAACCCTTGCCCCTCCAGCGTGTCGAGCGTCCGGCTCAAGGTCGACTGCTCGATGACGGTATAGACCGAGAGATCGTTGACGGTGACGCCATCGGTGACCGACAACACCGCCAGCGTGCGCACCTGCGGAATGGTCAGGCCCTGCTTGCGGAAATTGTCGCGCAAGGTGGCGTTGTAGCGGCCCATGATGCGGTTCATCAGATAGGGCGCGAATTGCTGCAGGCCGATCTGGCCCAAAGTCGAGATGCGCTGGCGCTTTTCAACCTTCTGTTCCATCACAGCCTCCCCGCCAGGAGAAAGCCGGAGCCGCCGCCCAAGCCAGCACCCGGATGGGTCGAGGCACCGATGTGGTAGAGACCCCTGACCTCGGTGGCGTGATTGCGGCTCGTCTTGAACGGCCGCCACAGAAACGACTGGTCGATAGCCGAGGAACCGCCATAGGGGTCGCCGCCGACCAGATTGATGTTCATAGCTTCCAGGTCGGTCGGCGAACAGGCGCGGCGTGCGATGACGCTGTCCTTGAACCCATCGATATGGCTGGCGAGGATCGCTTCGGCACGGTCGGCATAGGCTTCGCGCAGCGCCTCGGTCCAGCGACCGTCTGCCGGTGTTTGCAGTTTGCCGGCGGCATCGCCCTTGATATGCCGTGGCGCCTCGGGCAGTTGCAGCCACAGGACCGCCTTGCCGGCCGGGCAGCGCGATGGGTCGAGCGCGTGCGGCTGGCCGACGCACATGGTCGGCACCTCCGGCAGCATGCCGCGCACGGCTTCGTTGCAGGCCTTCGAGACGCCGTCGAGCCCCGGCGTCAGATGCAGCAGCGCGACCTTGTCCAGGCCCTCGCCGCGCCATGCCGGCGGCTTGTCCAAGGCATAGTGGATCTGGAAATTGCCCTTGCCGTAGCGGTATTTTTGCGCTGCCTCGACGTCGGCTTTCGGCGCCGCGTCGCCGAGCAGCCGCTGGTAGAGCTGGGTCGGCGTGACCGAGCAGATGACGCTCTTGTTCACGTTGATCGTTTCGCCCGAAGCCAGCCGCACGCCGGCGGCGCGGCCTCCGCTTTGGACAATAGCCGCGACGTCGGCGCCGGTGCGGATTTCGCCGCCGCGTTCCCTGATCAAGGCTTCGAAGGCGGCCAGCAGATTCCTGGCACCGCCCTTGACGATCGGCGCGCCGGCCGCCTCAAGCGCGAAGGCGATGACCTTGGCGATCTGGCCGGAGAACGCGTCCTCAGGCCCGAGGCCGGCATGCAGCACCCAGGGTGCCCACAGCGCGCGCATGGTTTCCGACTGGTAGGTGCTTTCCAGCCAACCGCGCGCTGGCACCAGCGCGCTGCCGAGAAAGGCGGCAAGGCCACGCGGGCCGCACCGCCAGGCTTCACCCGCCAGCAGCCTGGCCGTCGGGTAGGACCACAGGCTGCCACCGAGCAGTCCGAACAGCAGACCGGCGTTGCGCTCGATCTCGCCGACATCGTTTGCGTGCCGGTCGCCGTCGCCCGCGGCAAGCGCATTGATCGCCGCTACATTGGCGATACGATCGGTGCGCAGGACGGCATGGCTGCCGTCCGGGCGCAGCACACCGGTCGGCGTGGAGGTGTTGCAAAACTCCAGGCCGTGCCGCGCCAGATCCTTGCCCAGCGCCGCATACGCCGGCGAGGTGATGAACAGGACAAAGGTCGTCGCCATCACGTCGTGGATGAAGCCGGGCGCGGTGATTTCTTCGGTTCGCATGCAGCCGCCGATGCGGTCGTTGCGCTCGAGCACCAGCACCTTCGCCCCCTTGCCGCCAAGCATCGCCGAGCAGACCAGCGCGTTGATGCCGCTGCCGACGACGATGTGATCGGGAGCGCTCATCGATGCGTGCTCCTAGCCGGCAGGAGTTCAATTGCAGAGATTGGCGCTCTACGGCGCCGTAGAGCCGCAGCTTTGCAAGGCTGCCGCTCCCACTCCGTCACCACAGTGCCATTTCCGCACATGATCTTCTCCCGAAGACCGCAGCTACCCTATTGCCTTGGCACCAACGCCAACGCGCGGATCGGACTGCCGGTGCCGTGCTCGATCTTGAGCGGTGCAGCGATCAGTATCGCGCCTTTCGGCGGCAGCCGGTCGAGGTTGCAGAGGCTGGCGAGGCCGTAGCGGTTGGCCTTGTGCATCAGGCTGTGCGCCGGAAACGGCGGCTCCATTCCCCCTGCTTTTCCAGCATCCGTGCCGATCGTCTCGCTGCCCCAGCCCTTGATGTCCTTGCTAATCAGATACTGGATGGCTTCGGCGGTCGGGCCAGGCGTGTGCGGTCCGGTCTCATTGGCGTTGAGGAACTCGGCTTCCGAGCCGTTGCGCTTATACCAGTCGGTGCGCATCACCACCCACTCGCCGGGATTGATAGCGCCATGTTCGGCTTCCCATGCCTTGATGTGATCGACGGTGAGCAGGAAATCGTGATCGGCTGCCGCTTGCTTCGAACAGTCGATGACGTTGACCGGGCCGACGAAGTTCTGCGCCGGAATGGTGTCGGTGGCGCCGTCCGGATAATCCTTGCCGGTGATCCAGTGGTTGGGTGCGTCGAAATGGGTGCCCGAATGCTCGCCGAGCTTGAGCCAGTTCCACGCCCACCACGGGCCATTCTTGTCATAGGCGGAGATGGCGTGGATCTCGATCTTCGGCGTGTCGACCGCCAGTTCCGGCGGCAGCTTGATCAGTGGCGTGTTGGGCCCGAGCGGCGCCGTCAGGTCGACCACCTGGATGGCGCCTGAAAGCAGCTGGCCGGCGACTTCGCCTAGAAGTTGTTGTGTGTCCATGGTCTCTGTTCCCTCTTTCTCGATGGTGCTGAAGGCTCTCGCGGCCCTTAATATCCTACTAGACGAAAACATATGCATCTGCAATTATCTTTAAGCATAAAGCAAATGGGACGGGGCGTGAGCGAGTTCGACGCCATATTTGTCGGGGCAGGCCACAACAGTCTGGCATGCGCCGCGCATCTGGCGCTCAAAGGCTGGAAAACGGCAGTTTTCGAGCGTAATGCAACGATCGGCGGCGCCGTCCAGACGCGCGAATTGACGCTTCCGGGCTTCCGGCACGATTTCGGCGCGATGAATCTCAGCCTGTTCGCCGGCTCGGCCTTTCACAAGAAATATGCAAATGAATTGAAAACCCACGGGCTGGAATTCGTGCCGGTGGCCGACTGTTTTGCCAGCGCCTTCCCCGACGGTCGCTGGTTCGGCGTCAGCAGCGACCTGGAAAAGACCGCCTCGCGCATGGCCGCTTTTTCCGACGCGGACGCACAGACATGGCGCCGTCTGGTTGCGGCATTCCCGGCGGAGGCCGAGCATCTGTTCCGGCTGCTGGGCTCGCCGATGAGCGGCCGTGCGCTCGCCGGCACCGCCTGGAACCTCTGGCGCAAGAAGGGTTTTGCGGGCGCGCTCGATACTGGTCGGTTGCTGCTTTCGTCACCCCGCGCCTGGCTCGAGGAGACTTTCCAGTCACCGCATGTCAGGGCGACGCTCGCCACCTGGGGCATGCATCTCGACTTCGCCCCCGATATCGCCGGCGGCGCGGTGTTCCCTTACCTCGAATCCATGGCCAACCAGCGCTTCGGCATGGTGCTCGGCAGAGGCGGCGCCGACACCATTATCCGCGCTCTGTCGGGCATGCTCACGGCCGCCGACGGCAAGATCGTCACCGGGGCTGATGTCGCCGAGATCACGGTTTCGGCCGGCAAAGCGACCGGCGTGCGGCTCGCTTCCGGCGAGACCCACACAGCCACCAAGGCCGTCATCGCCGGTGTCGCGCCCAAGGCGCTGACCGGGAAACTGTTGCCTAACGGATCGGGCGACACCGGCTTCGACACGGCCGTGAAAAAATTCCGCCACGCGCCGGGGACGTTGATGATCCATCTGGCGCTCGACGATCTGCCGGACTGGCGCGCCGGCGCCGAGCTTCGGCAGTTCGCCTATGTGCACCTTTCGCCGTCGCTCGACGCCATGTCGCTGACCTACCAGCAGGTGATGGCAGGCATGCTGCCGGATGAACCGGTGCTGGTCGTCGGCCAGCCGACGGCCGTCGATCCCTCGCGCGCGCCGGACGGCAAGCACGTACTTTGGGTGCAGGTGCGCATGCTGCCAGCCGAGATTGCAGGCGATGCAGCGGGCACGATCGCGGCGGCTCACTGGGACGAGGCTAGGGAGCACTACGCCGAGCGCGTCCTCGACATTATCGAGCGCTATGCGCCCGGCCTTCGTCGGAAGATCCTCGGCCGCGCCGTGTTCTCGCCCATCGACCTCGAACGCGAGAACCCGAACCTTGTCGGCGGCGACCAGATCTGCGGCAGCCATCATCTGGCGCAGAATTTCCTGTTCCGGCCGGCGCGCGGTTACGCCGGCTGGAACACGCCGGTCGGCAATCTGCACCTGACCGGGGCGGCAACATGGCCCGGCGCCGGCACCGGGGCGGCGTCGGGCTACATGCTCGCGCAACAACTTGGCGGGAGGTAGGCTCCATTTTTCATCTAGGGTGAAGGAGGACAAGGCGCGGTTGCCCAAGGAGCCTGAACCCACCGATTGACAACGACACCGCGCATAAAAGCAACAGGGGAACGACCATGACAATCAACAGACGAGAATTGCTCGGATATGGCGCGGCCGCACTTGGCGCCACGGCGCTCGGCCTGCCGCAAATCGCCAAGGCTGCCGGCGAACTGACCATCGCCTACAATGTCAATTTGCCGTCCTGGGACCCGACCACCGGGCCTTCGGCGGTCAACCCGACCATCCAGGGTCTCTACCAGTCGGTGTTCGACCAGTTCATCCCGCAGAAGCCGGATCTTTCTTTCGCGCCCGGCCTGCTCACCGAATGGGGCTGGAACGAGGATCGCAGCAAGATCATGATGACGGTGCGCGAGGGCGTCACCTGGCATGACGGCTCGCCATTCACGGCCGAAGACGTGGTCTGGTCGCTGCAGCGGGCGGGCGATGAAAAGACCGGCAACCCGATCCAGTTCGTCTGGAAGAACGTCAACAACTTCAAGATCGACGGCAACAAGATCACCGGCGACGTCGTGCAATTCGACCCGGTGTATTTCAAGTGGATGTCGTTCCTGACCGGCTACATCATGCCGAAGGCCTATTACGAAAAGGTCGGCGCCGAGGGTTTTGAGAAAGCCCCGATCGGCACCGGGCCCTATATGGTCGACAAATTCGAGCGCAACGCCTTCCTGCGGCTCAAGGCCAACCCGAACTACTGGGGCGGCAAGCCGGCCTTCGAAAACGTAACCATCAAGTTCGTCACCGATGCGGCGAGCCGCGTCGCCGAGATCGAGTCCGGTTCCTCGCAGGTGACGCTGGAAATCCCCTATGAGGAATATGACCGCCTGATCGCCAAGGATGGACTTGCCGGCTCATGCAAGAACGTCTCCGACATCGGCATGATCTTCTTCAACGACATCGACGTGATGCTGGACAAGAACGTGCGCCAGGCGGCGGTGATGGCGGTCGACAAAAAGCTTTTGGTCGACCGGCTGCTGCGCGGTTACGGCCAGCCCATCGATACGCTGGAGACGCCGGAATACGAGGCCTACGATGCGTCGATCAAGGTGGAGCACAATCCGGACAAGGCCAAGGAACTGCTGGCCGCCTCCGGCTATTCGCCGGAAAAGCCGGTCAAGTTCACGATACAGACGACCAAGGGCTTCAAGCCCAAGGACTACGAGATGATCCAGGCGATCGTCGGCATGTGGCGCAAGGTCGGCATCGAGGCAACGATCGAGGTCTACGAGATCGCCAAGCACTACGAGCTGCGCGCCGCCGACAAGCTGGCGCCGGCGGCCTTCTACAATTGGGGCAATGCCATCGGCGATCCCACCACGTCGACCGGCTTTGCCATGTATGGCCCAAGCCCGCATTCGGTATGGGACAGCCAGGACCTGATCGACATGATCAATCCACTATGGGGCGAGAAGGACGAGGCCAAGCGCATTGCCGGCTGGAAGGCCGTCGACAAATACATCGCCGAACAGGCCTATGTGCTGCCGCTGATCCAGTATGCGCAGCCGATCGTGCATGCCAAGGGCGTCAATGTGGTGCAGCATGTGTCGGGCGCACTTCTGCCGGCGCTGATGAGCCCGGCCTGAGACAGTCTTCGGCTTGCCGCGCGCCGTCCGGAATGACGGCGCGCATTTTCCGCCACGGGCGACCATGCTGCTGCAAAGATTCCTGATCCGTCTTCTGACGATGGCGATCACGCTGTTCGGCGTGGCCGTCGTCGTCTTTATCGTCATCCGTGTCGCGCCGGGCGACCCGATCGCGATGATGCTGCCGCCCGGCGCGACCGATGCCGACATCGCTCGGCTGCGCGCGCTTTACGGGCTGGACAAGACCATCGTCCAGCAATTCTTCATCTGGCTGGCCGGTGTCGTCAGGGGCGATTTCGGCACGTCGATCTCACTGCGGCAGGACGTGCTTGGGCTGGTCTTCAATCGCCTCCCGGCCACGCTGGAACTCGCCATCGTCGCGCTTGTGATGGCGCTGGCGATCGGCGGCACGACGGCGATCCTCGGCGCGCGCGAACGCGGCACCGCGGTCGAAGCCGGCATCGACATTGCCGGCGGTGCGGCACTCTCGATTCCCGATTTCCTGTGGGGCCTGGTGCTGATCCTTCTGTTCGGCGTGCTGGTGCCTATCTTCGACATTTCTGGCCGGGTGTCGCCGCAGCTCGACCTGCCCTTCGCCACGCAATTCTATCTGTTCGAAAGCATCGTACGGCTGCGCTTCGACCTGACCAGGGACCTGCTGGCACACATGCTGATGCCGGCGATTGCGCTGGCGCTGCCACTGGCCGCGATCATCTCGCAGCTGCTGAAACAGTCGCTGAAGGAAGTGCTCGACCTCGACTACGTCGTGCTGGCGCGGGTAAAGGGCTTTTCGGAAACGCAGGTCATCCTGCGCGAGGCGCTGAAGAACGCGGCCCTGCCGACGCTGACGCTGGTCGGCGTGCAGTTCACCTTCCTGATCGGCGGCACGGTCATCGTCGAACGACTGTTTTCCTATGAAGGTCTCGGCAACATGGCGATCGATGCCGTCATCAACCGCGACCTGCTGCTGATCCAGGGCATCGTGCTGGTCTTCGCGCTGCTGTTTGTGCTGATCAACCTTGCCGTCGACATGATGTACGCCCTGCTCAATCCGAGGCTGCGCCATGGATGAGGCCCGCATTTCGAGACATGGCTCGCGGGCACGCCTGTGGCTGGCCGGCGGCTGGCTGCTGATTGCGCTGCTGGCCGCAATTTTTGCGCCGCTGGTCGCACCGCAGGACCCGCTGGCGCAGGATTTGATGCTGGAGCGCCTGCCGCCGTTCTGGCTCGATGGAGCCGAGCCCGGCTACTGGCTCGGCACCGATAGTCTCGGCCGCGATCTCCTGTCACGGCTGATCTTCGGCGCCCGTATCGCCTTCATCGTCGCCTTCGCCGCCGCCATCGCGGCCTGCCTGGTCGGCTCGACGCTCGGCCTGATCGTTGGTTATTTCGGCGGCTGGGCCGACCGCATCATCTCGCGCGTTGTCGATGTCTGGATGGCGTTTCCGCCGGTGCTGTTTGCCATCCTTTTGGTCGCCGTGCTCGGCACCGGCTTGAGCTCGGTCATCATTGCCATTGCCGTCATCGACTGGACGCGCTTCTGCCGGGTGATCCGCGCCGAGACCATGGGCCAGTCGCGCATGGATTATGTCGAGAACGCCCGCATCGCCGGCTACGGCCGCATCGGCATCATGCTGTGCGAGGTGCTGCCCAATGTGGTGCCATCGATCGTCGCGCTGCTGTCGCTGGAGATGGGCATTGCCGTCATCGTCGAGGCGATCCTGTCCTTCGTCAATCTGTCGATCTCGACCGACGACCCGACCTGGGGCGGCATCATCGCCGAGGGCCGCCTGTCGATCCATCAGGCTTGGTGGGTGCTGGTGTTCCCGCTGGTCACGCTGATCCTGACGGTGCTGTCGTTCAGCCAGTTTGGCGAGGGCCTCAGGGCACGTTTCGATCCGGTGCTGCGATGAACGCGCTGGCGAAACCCTGCCTCGACATACGCAGCCTTAGCGCGGTGCTGCCTAATGGCTTGCGCGTGCTGCGCTCGGTGTCGCTCGCCGTCGAGCCCGGCGAGGTGCGCGCGCTGGTCGGCGAGAGCGGCGCCGGCAAGACGATGATCGGCAAGGCGGTGCTTGGCGTGCTGCCTTCGAGCGTGCGCATCGTCGAAGGCGACATGCTGCTTGAGGGCGAGGACCTCGGCAAACTGCAGGCCAAGGCACGGCGCACCCTGATCGGCGCGCGCACGGCGCTGATCCCGCAGGATCCGCTGACCGCACTCAACCCGTCACGCCGCATCGGCCCGCAGATGACCGACCGGCTGGTGCGCATCCTCGGCTGGAGCGGCGAGAAGGCCGATGCACGCATCCGCCAATTGCTGGACGAGGTGCAAATCCGCGACCCCGAGCGTGTCCTCAAATGCTATCCGCACGAGCTGTCCGGCGGCATGCGCCAGCGCGTGCTGATCGCCGCGGCGTTTGCTGCCGAACCAAGGCTGATCGTCGCCGACGAGCCGACCACGGCGCTCGACGTGACTGTGCAGAAGCAGATCCTGCGGCTGATCGCGCAACTGCAGCGCGAGCACGGCACGGCGATCCTGTTCGTTACCCATGATCTCGGCGTCGTCGCCAAGATCAGCCAGAAGGTCTCGGTGCTCTATGCTGGCAAGGTGGTCGAGGAGGCCGAAACGGCCGCTCTCTTCGCCGCTCCGCAGCACCCCTACACGCGAGCTCTGATGGCCGCGACGCCACGCTACACCGACCCCTTCGCCTCGCTGAAGCCGGTGGACGAGACGGTGCTGGCCGGGCTTGCTTCGGAGATCGCCGCCGCCGATCAGGCCTGGAGGCGCCCGCATGGCTGAGCCGCTGTTTTCCGTGCGTGGGCTGAAGGTCGCGCTGCCCGACATGACGCGCAAGCCGCTGATCGGCCGCGCGCCCTTGGCCGAGATCCTGAAAGGGCTGGATTTCGACCTGCCAAAGGGATCGGTGACCGGCATCGTCGGCGAATCCGGCTCCGGCAAATCGACGCTTGGCCGCGCGTTGGTGCGGCTTCTGGAGCCCAGTGCCGGCAACGTCATCTTCGACGGCCGCGACATCACACACCTGCCTGAGGCCGAGCTCCGGCCGCTGCGCCGCAATCTGCAGATGATCTTCCAGGATCCGATGTCGTCGCTCAACCCGCGCCGCACCATCGCCAGCATCATCGCCGCACCACTCAAACAGAATGGCCTCGGCGACAATCTGAAAGCCCGAGTTGCTGAAGCGCTTCAGCGCGTCGGCCTGCCGCAAGGTTTCGCCAGCCGCTACCGCCACGAACTGTCGGGCGGCCAGCGCCAGCGCGTCGGCATTGCCCGCGCGCTGGCGCTGTCGCCGAAATTCGTGCTGGCCGACGAAATCGTCTCAGGCCTCGACGTGTCGACGCAGGCACAGATCCTGGCGCTGCTGGAAAAACTCGCCGCCGAAATGGGCCTGACCGTTGCCTTCATCAGCCATGACCTGTCGGTGATCCGGCGGCTCTGCCGGCACGTGATCGTCATGCGCGAAGGCGCGATCGTCGAAGCCAGCGCGACCGATACTTTGTTCGAGCAGCCGCAGCAGGGCTACACGCGCGACCTCCTCGCCGCCATTCCGCTGCCCGAGATCGATGATGCCTGGCTACTTCCCGCCGCAAAGGCGCCGGCATGAAACACAATCCTATTCGCACGCTAAAGAGCGGGCCTCAGGCGTGCACCCGGCAAAATGTCCCGCGATGGAGGATGACTGACATGAAGAATGCAATCCGCTACGCAGTGCTCACCGCCACCGTGCTGGGAGGCATCGGCACGGCTTACGCCAGTTCCATTCCCGGCATGCGTGGCCACGACCACACCGGCGTCACCGTCCCCGACATGGAGCAGGCGGTCGATTTCTTCACCGAGGTGGTTGGCTGCAAGAAGGCGATGTCGTTCGGCCCGTTCGCCGACGACAAGGGCACATTCATGCAGGATCTGCTGGGCGTCGATCCCAAGGCGGTGATTGAGGAGATCACCCTGGTCCGCTGCGGACACGGGTCGAACATCGAGCTGTTCAAATACACCGCGCCGGACCAGAAGGACCTGACGCCTCGCAACAGCGACATAGGCGGCTTCCATATCGCTTTCTATGTCGACGACATCGCCACCGCAAAAGCCTATCTTGACGGCAAGGGCGTCAAGACGCGGATGGGACCGCTGCCGGTTACCGAAGGCCCGGCCGCCGGCCAGACCATCCTCTACTTCCAGGCGCCCTGGGGCTTGCAGTTGGAAGCGATCAGCTATCCCAATGGCATGGCCTATGAAAAAGATGCGGAGACGGTGCTGTGGAGCCCGAAGAACCCGGAAAAATAGCCCGGGGCGTCCCTGGCCTGCGCAAGCCGACTGCCGGCAAGCTGGGTTTCTGGGGCGGATTGTTTCAATCCTGAAACTTCAAGCTTGAATTAATCCGTCTCAGGCGTAAACTCGACAAACAGAAGCGAAGAGGAGATCGCACGATGAAAGTTGCGGTTCTCGGCGGCGGACCAGCCGGGCTCTACTTTGCAATCTCGCTGAAGCTCAGGGATGCCGCGCATGAGGTCACGGTGTTCGAGCGCAACCGTGCCGATGATACGTTTGGCTGGGGCGTCGTGCTGTCGGCCGAAACGCTGGAGAATCTGACCAAAAACGACCCGGTCAGCGCCGTCTGGATCCGCAAGCATTTCGCCTTTTGGGACGATATCGCCGTCATCCATGACGGCGTGCGCACGGTCTCGACCGGTCACGGCTTTTGCGGCATTGGCCGCAAGCGGCTGCTCACGTTGCTGCAGCGGCGCGCGCGCGAACTCGGCGTCAAGCTGGTCTTCGAAACCGACATCGCCGATCCCAAGCCATATATGGAGACGCACGACCTGGTTGTCGCCGCCGACGGGTTGAACTCGAAAGCGCGGAGCGCCTTCGTCGACGTGTTCAAGCCCGATATCGACATTCGTAGATGCAAGTTCGTCTGGCTCGGCACCCACCAGAAATTCGACGACGCCTTCACCTTCATCTTCGAAAAGACCGAGCATGGCTGGGTGTGGGCGCATGCCTACCAGTTCGACAGCGATACCGCGACCTTCATCGTCGAATGCAGCGAGCAGACCTGGCAGCGCTTCGGCTTCGGCGCGATGTCGCAGCAGGAATCGATTGCCGTCTGCGAGCGCATCTTTGCCCGTCATCTCGGCGGCCACGCGCTGATGACCAACGCCAATCATATCCGCGGCTCGGCGTGGATCAATTTCCCGCGCGTCTTGTGCGAACGCTGGTCCTACAAGAACCTGGCGCTGATGGGCGACGCGGCGGCGAGCGCGCATTTCTCGATCGGTTCCGGCACCAAGCTGGCGCTGGAAAGCGCGGTGGCGCTGGCCGACTATCTCGAGTCCGAGCCAGACCTCGAGGCCGCCTTTAGCAAATATGAGGACGCCCGCCGCACCGAAGTGCTGAAGCTGCAGTCGGCGGCGCGCAATTCGCTCGAATGGTTCGAGGAGGTCGAGCGCTATCTCGGCCTCGATCCGGTGCAGTTCAACTATTCGCTGCTGACGCGTTCGCAACGCATCAGTCACGAGAATTTGCGGCTGCGCGATGCCGAATGGCTGGCCGGCGCCGAGGAGTGGTTCCAGCGCCAGGCCGGCGCCGGGGGCAACAATCTGCGTCGCGCGCCGATGTTCGCGCCGTTCCGGCTGCGCGGCATGGCGCTGCAGAACCGCGTCGTCGTCTCGCCGATGGCGCAGTACAAAGCGGTCGACGGCTGTCCGACCGATTGGCATTTCGCCCATTACGCCGAACGGGCCAAGGGCGGCGCCGGTCTCCTCTACATCGAGATGACCTGCGTCAGCGCGGAGGGCCGCATCACGCCTGGCTGCCCCGGTTTCTATGCGCCCGAGCATGAGGTCGCCTGGAAGCGGCTGGTCGAGTTCGTCCATGCCGAAACCGAGGCCAAGATCTGCGCCCAGATCGGCCATTCCGGTGCCAAGGGGTCGACCAGGCTCGGCTGGCAGGGAACCGACGTGCCGCTGCCCTTAGGCAATTGGCCCGTCATGGCAGCGTCTTCCGTGCCGTGGTCGCGGGAAAACCAGGTGCCTAAGGCGATGGACCGCGCCGACATGGATATGGTGCGCGACCAGTTTGTCGCTTCGGCCGAGATGGCGGCGCGCTGCGGCTTCGACATGCTCGAAATCCACGCCGCGCACGGCTATCTCCTGTCCTCCTTCATCACGCCCTTGACCAACCGGCGCACCGACTCCTATGGCGGCTCGCTGGAAAACCGCATGCGCTACCCCTTGGAAATCTTTCATGCGGTGCGCGCCGCGTGGCCGGCCGAGAAGCCGATCTCGATGCGCATCTCCGCCAATGACTGGCTGGGCATCGAAGGCGTGACGCCGGCCGATGCCGTAGAGATCGCGCGGCTGCTGCATGAGGCCGGCGTAGACATCTGCGACGTATCGGCCGGCCAGACTTCGGCCGTGGCAAGACCGGTCTATGGCCGCATGTTCCAGACGCCGTTTTCCGATCGCATCCGCAACGAGGTCGGCATGGCGACGATGGCGGTCGGCAATATCTATGAGCCGGACCACGTCAACTCGATCCTGATGGCGGGCCGCGCCGATCTCGTCGCACTGGCTAGGCCGCATCTTGCCGATCCGTATTGGACGCTGCACGCGGCCGTCATGCTTGGCGATCGCGGCGTCAAATGGCCGGATCCCTATCTGCCCGGCCGCGACCAGCTCTACCGGCTGGCCGAACGCGAAGCGGCAGCGGGGTTGAAAGTATGAGTGCCGCGGCGACGATTTCGGGGCGTCATGCGCTGGTCACCGGCGGCGGCTCCGGCGTCGGCCGCGCGATCGCGCTGGCGCTGGCCGGCGCGGGCGTTGACGTGCCCATCTGCGGCCGGCGCGTGGAGCCGCTTGCCGAGGTCGCCGCGGAGAACAAGTCCATCTTCGCCATTGCCGCCGACGTCACCGACGAGACGTCGATGGCGTCGCTCTACGAGGCCGCGGAAGCGGCACGCGGAGCGTTCGACATCGTCGTTGCCAATGCCGGCATGTCCGGCAGTGCCCCGGCGCAGCGGACCTCGCTGGCAGACTGGCAGCGCACGCTCGACGTCAACTTGACCGGTACGTTCCTGACGGTGAAGCCGGCGTTGGCCGGCATGGCAGTGCGCAAGACTGGCCGTATCATCTTCGTCGCTTCCACCGCCGGACTGAAAGGCTATCCCTATGTCGCAGCTTACGTTGCCGCCAAGCATGGCGTCGTCGGCCTGATGCGGGCACTCGCCGTCGAGACCGCCAAGTCCGGCATAACAGTGAATGCCGTGTGCCCAGGGTTTGTCGAAACCGAGATGCTGGAGAGCACCGTCCAGCGCATCGTCCAAACGACCGGCCGCTCGTCCGAGCAGGCACGGACAAGCCTAGCCGCGACCAACCCGCAAGGCCGCTTCATCCAGCCGGAAGAAATTGCGGCCGCGGTACTTTATCTGTGTGGCGACGCCGCCCGGTCGATTACCGGGCAGACGATTTCGATCTCCGGAGGTGAGACATGGTAGCCGGTCCCCTGCCCGCCCCTTCCGGACCCGGCAAGGACCGCCTGCGGCTGTGGATACGCCTGCTGCGCGCCTCGCGCACCATCGAGGCCGAGCTGCGCGAACGACTGCGGCAAGAGTTCAACACAACGCTGCCACGCTTCGACGTGATGGCCGCGCTCTACCGCGCGCCGGAGGGCATGCTGATGAGCGATCTTTCGCGCTTCCTGCTGGTGTCCAACGGCAATGTCACCGGCATCATCGACCGGCTGGTCTCGGAAGGGTTGGTGATGCGGGCCCGACGCAATGGCGACCGCCGCACCTCGATGGTGCGGCTGACAGAAGAGGGATCGAAGATTTTCGCCGTGATCGCCGCCGCGCATGAGAAATGGGTCGGCGAGTTGCTGGGCAATGTGAGCGAGGATGAGGCGCGCCGGCTGACCGGCATGCTGACCTCCTTCCGCAGCAATTGGGAGGGACGGGAATGACGAAGCTGGCCGGCCGCAAGCCGAAGCATTTCCTCTGGCAGGTCGAAGGCAAGATCGCAAAGATCCGGCTCGATCGACCGGAGCGCAAGAACCCGCTGACCTTCGACAGCTATGCCGAATTGCGCGACATATTTCGCGACCTTGTCTACGCCGATGATGTCGATGCTGTGGTGGTCCTGCCCAATGGCGGCAATTTCTGCTCGGGCGGCGATGTCCACGAAATCATCGGCCCACTGGTCAAGATGGACATGAAGGCGCTGCTCGCCTTCACCCGCATGACGGGCGATTTCGTCAAGGCGATGCTGAATTGCGGCAAGCCGATTATTGCGGCGGTCGATGGCGTGGCGGTCGGCGCCGGCGCGATTATCGCCATGGCCTCCGATATCCGCATCGCCACGCCCCAGGCCAAGACAGCATTCCTGTTCACCCGCGTCGGCCTTGCCGGCTGCGACATGGGGGCCTGCGCGATCCTGCCGCGCATCATTGGCCAGGGCCGGGCCGCCGAGCTGCTCTATACCGGCCGCACGATGAGTGCCGAGGAAGGCGAGCGCTGGGGCTTCTACAACCGGCTGGTCGATACCGCAACGCTTGAGGCCGACGCGCTCGACATGGCCGCGCGCATCGTTTCCGGCCCGACCTTCGCCCATGGCATGACCAAGACGCAGCTGAACCAGGAATGGTCGATGGGTCTCGACCAGGCGATCGAAGCGGAAGCGCAGGCGCAGGCGATCTGCATGCAGACCCGCGATTTCGAGCGGGCGTACACGGCTTTCGTGGCCAAGGAGAAGCCGGTGTTCGAGGGAAATTGAGATGATCGCTTCCACGCTGGCGGGACAGCACCCCCCTCTGGCCTGCCGGCCATCTCCCCCTCAAGGGGGGAGATTGGATATCAGGCCCGCTTTCGCCAATCTCCAACATCGCAGGGAGAGCCGTGGCAGCGAAGCCGCCAATCTCCCCCCTAGAGGGGGAGATGTCCAGCAGGACAGAGGGGGGCGCCGTGGAGCGCCAGGGCCGGAGAATTGTGGAGGCAGCAATGCCTGACCGTTCCTTCCTCTCCTGGCCGTTCTTCGAGGATCGCCACCGCGATCTGGCGGAGCGGCTGGAGGCATGGTGCGCCAAGAACCTGCCGGTTGCGCATGACGATGTCGACGCCGCCTGTCGCGAGCTGGTGGCCAAGCTCGGTAAGGACGGCTGGCTAAAGCCGACGGCGCTCGATACCGACAACCCTGCAGCACTCGACGTGCGCACGCTCTGCCTCACGCGCGAGACGCTGGCCCGGCATGACGGGCTGGCCGATTTCGCCTTCGCCATGCAAGGGCTCGGCACCGGCGCACTCAGCCTGTTCGGCTCGCCCGACCAGCAGCATTGGCTGGCTAAGACACGGGCCGGTAAGGCGATTTCGGCTTTCGCGCTGTCGGAGCCGCGCTCGGGCTCGGACGTCGCCAATATGGAAATGACGGCCACGCGTGACCGCGACAGCTATCTCTTGTCCGGCGAAAAGACCTGGATCTCCAACGGCGGTATCGCTGACTTTTATGCTGTCTTTGCCCGCACCGGCGAAGCGCCCGGCGCCAAGGGGCTATCCGCCTTTGTCGTGCCTTCCGAAACCGAGGGGCTGATCGTTGCCGAGCGGCTGGAGGTGATCGCGCCGCACCCGCTCGCCCGGCTGTCCTTCGACAATGCACGCATTCCAGCCTCGGCGCTGATCGGCAAACCCGGTGACGGTTTTCGCATCGCCATGTCCGTGCTCGACGTGTTCCGTTCGACCGTCGGCGCAGCGGCGCTCGGCTTTGCCCGGCGCGCGCTGGACGAAAGCATCACAAGAGTGGCCGAGCGCAGGCTGTTCGGTGCGCCGATGGCCGAGCTGCAGATGGTGCAGGGCCACATCGCCGACATGGCGCTGGATGTCGATGCCGCCGCGTTGCTGGTCTATCGTGCCGCCTGGACCAAGGACATGGGCGCGGCTCGGGTTACCCGCGAAGCCGCCATGGCCAAGCTGTTCGCTACCGACAAAGCGCAGGAGGTGATCGACAAGGCTGTGCAGCTGCATGGCGGCGACGGCGTCCGCAAGGGCCATATCGTCGAAAGCCTGTATCGCGAGATCCGGGCGCTGCGCATCTACGAGGGAGCGTCCGACGTGCAGAAGGTGGTGATTGCACGGCAAGTGATGGGAGCGGCCTGAGACAGGAGTTTGCGTGAAAATTATTGTCTTCGAGTTTTGAGCGACCGGATTTGAGCATTGGGAGGTTTTGACATGCACACCATCCTGCAGCCGGAAGGCTGGGCGAAACCCGTCGGCTACGCCAATGGCGTCGCCGCGCGTGGGCAGCTTGTCTTCGTCGGCGGGCAGGTCGGCTGGAACGGACAGGGCCGCTTCGAGACCGATGATCTTGTCGGCCAGGTGCGGCAGACGCTGGCCAATATTGTTGCTGTGCTCGCCGAGGCCGACGCCAAGCCGGAACATATCACCTCGATGACCTGGTACTTTACCGACAAGGCGGAATATTTGGCCAATCTCAAGGGGATCGGAGAGGTCTATCGCGAGGTGATCGGCCGGCATTTCCCGGCGATGGCCGCCATGCAGGTGATGGCGCTGGTCGAGGATCGCGCCAAGGTCGAGATCCAGGCCACGGCGGTTATTCCGGAGTGACGGCAACACGTGGCAATTTTTTAAGCTTAAAACTTTCGCCTTGAAAAGCGCGGTACTTTGGATAGCATCCAATGTCTTGCGACTGCCGTGCCGGGAGGGCTTTCCGGCAGTCCCGTCACTTGGCGCATCAAAACCGTGCGGGGCCAAACCCGTCCGATCACAACCAGAGGGAACGAAAATGAACTTCACCCGTCGCAACCTGCTGCTTCTTGCTGCTGCCATCGGCATCGCTGGCGGCCCGGCCTACGCCGAAGGCACGCTGAATGTCGGCGCCTATCCGACCAATCCGCCTTTTGAATACAAGAACGAGAGCGGCACGTTCGAGGGTTTCGAAGTCGACATCATCAATGAGGCGGCAAAGCGTATCGGCATGACCACTGATATCGCCGATCTCGGTTTCCAGGCGCTGTTCGCCGCCACCACCTCGAAGCGCATCGACGTCGCCATCTCGTCGATCACCATCACGCCGGAGCGGCTGAAGTCTCAGTCGTTCACGCAGCCCTACTATGATTCCGACATGGGCATCGCCGCGAAGGCCGACAGCCCGATCAAGGCCGAGGCCGACCTCAAGGGCAAGATCGTCGGCGTGCTGTCCGGCTCGACCGGCGAAGCCTGGGTCACGGCCCACCAGGAAGCGGACGGGTTCAGTGACGTCAAGGGCTACGACACGCAGCAGAATTTGCTGCTCGATCTCAGCTCCGGCCGCGTCGATGCGGCGGTCAGCGATATTCCGGGCCTGGAATATTCTTTCACCAGGATGAAGGATCTCGCCGTAAAAGAGCGCATCAAGACCGGCGAGCAGTACGGTCTGATGATGACCAAAGACCACCCGCTGCTCGGCAAGCTGAACGACGCGCTGACCGCGATGAAGAAGGACGGCACGCTGGCCGCGATCCACAAGAAGTGGTTCGGCAGCGACGCACCTGCCGATTCCTCGACCGTCAAGGAAATGCCTATGCCGAAGGCCTGAGCGGCAGTTCGCGCTTAAATGTCGTGCCGGCTTTCGATGCCGGCACGATGTCGGATTTCGGGCTCGGGCTCGAGCGTCGCGGGACGCCAAACGTTTCGGAAATGCTGCGATGTCGCTGCTGGACACCTTCTTCAACGCCGACGTCATGGTCTCCAGCCTGCCGGCGCTGCTGCGCGGTTTCCTGAACACCCTGCTGCTCGGAATCATGAGCATCGGCATCGGTATTCCCGTCGGCCTCGCGATCAGCCTGGTGCGGCTCTATGCGCCAAAGCCGCTTCGGCTGCTGGCTGTCGGCTACATTGACATTTTCCGGGCGATGCCGGTGCTGGTCGTGCTGATCCTGATCTACTATGCGCTGCCGTTCCTCGGTATTCGCCTGTCATCGTGGACGTCCGCGGTGATGGCCTTCGCCATCATCATGGCGGCCTATTCGGCCGAGGTGTTCCGCTCCGGTATAGAGAGCATTCCGCGCGGCCAGTTCGAGGCGGCGCAGGCGCTCGGCCTGCCGTTCTTGCTGACCTTGCGCAAGGTAGTGCTGCCGCAGGCGATCCGCGTCGTCATTCCGCCAATGACCAGCAATTGCGTTTCGATGTTCAAGGATACTTCGCTCGCTTCCACCGTGGCGCTGCCCGAACTGCTGAAGGAAGCGACCAACGCGCAATCGCTCTATGCCAATCCTTCACCGCTGATCGGCGCGGCGCTGGTCTATCTCATCTTTCTCTGGCCGATGGTCCGTCTCGTCAGCCTCCTTGAACGCCGCTTTCAAACCGAAAAGACCCGCTGAATCTGTCAGCGCACCTCGCAGGAGACGACCTTGAACCAGCATCAGATTTCGAAAACCGGCGATGCCGCAGCTTTCCCGGTCGAGACGATCCGCGCCATGTTTCCCGCCTTGCAGCAAGCCGGGGACTTCGTCTTCATGGACAATGCCGCCGGCGCGCAGATCCCGCAAAGCGTGCTCGATGCGGTCACCAACCATTTGGTCGCGCATAATGTGCAGCGCGGCGGCCGCTATGGCCGCAGCGTCACCGTCGACCAAGCCGTCGCCGGCGCTCGCGAAAGCGTGGCCTTGCTGATCAACGCCACCGACCCGGCGGAGATCTGTTTCGGCATGAACGCCACTTCGTTCATCCGCCTGGTCAGCCTCGGCATCGGCCAGATGCTTTCCGAGCGCCCAAACGGGGAGCGTGACGAGATCGTCATCACCGACATGGATCACGATGCCAATATCGCGACGTGGCTGGCGCTGGCGCCCGCCGGCGCCAAGTTCAAATGGTGGCGGATGCGCGAGGACGGCAATCTGCATGTCGACGATTTGCGCCCGCTGGTCTCAGAGCACACCCGGCTCGTCGCCTGCACGGTAACGGCGCATTCGATCGGCTCGATTGTCGACGTTGCCTCCGTGGCTGGGATTGCGCATGCGGCAGGCGCCGAAGTGTTCCTCGACTGCGTGCATTTTGGGCCGCACGGGTTGATCGATGTGCAGGCCTGGGATTGCGACTATCTGGTCTGCTCCGGCTACAAGAATTTCTCGCCGCATATGGGCTTCCTGTGGGGCCGCTTCGAAACTCTGAAGCGCCTGCCGACCTTCCGCGAAGATTTCATCCCCGACGAGCCGCCCTACAAGATCGAGGCCGGTACCTTCATTTACGAGAACGTCTCCGGCATGGATGCCGCGGTGCGCTACCTCGAATCGATCGGCCGCAATTTCTTGTCAGAGAATAACCGGTCGCGCCGCGACAACATCGTCGCCGGCATGAATGCCATCCGCGACTACGAACAGGTGCTGGCGCGCGAAATGCTGGCGGTGCTCAAAGATTGCGGCGCGACGATCTACGGCGTGGCCGAAGAGGCACGCCTCAGCGAGCGCGTGCCGACCTTCTGCTTCAATGTCGGCACGCTGTCGCCGCAGAGGATCGTCGAGGAAATGGCCGAGATGCAGATCGGCATTCGCGACGGCCACATGTATGCGCCGCGTCTGATGAAGCGGCTCAACCTCAGCATGGACAGCGGCGCCGTGCGCGCCTCGCTGGTGCATTACAATACGATCGAGGAAGTCCGGCGCTTCGGCGAGGCGCTGCGCACCATCATCGCCCGGCTGTCCTGATCGGACTGGGCGGCGGCGCCGGCGCGATCCTCGTGAAGCGCAAAGGCGGTCGCACCCGGGTTCTCCAAGCCGGGGCGCAATTGCATGCTTGGGATCAAGTAATCGCCGCCATTCTGCTGCCGATAACGAATGGGCCGGATTGTCTCGAGCGTTCGCATCCTTTCGCGCAGTCGCTCCGCGACAGGCTCGAAATCCGCCTCCCCGAAACGGTCCACCCTGTAAACCACGAACGGCGGAAGCACGTCGTAGCCCGGATAGTATAGAATCCCGTGATTGATCGGGAACAGCAGGTCGTCGATCGGGCCGTTGACGCCGCGGGCGGAATAATGCTCCTCCCAGCCGCCGGTGGTCACGATCAGCATTGCGCGCTTGCCGGCGAGCGTTCCCTCACCAAAGCGGTCACCCCACCGCTTGTCGCTGTGCTCGCCAACGCCATAGGCGAAGCCGTAGGCGTACACGCGATCGACCCAGCCCTTGAGGATCGCCGGCATGGCGTACCACCACAGCGGGAACTGGAGGATCAGGGTATCGGCCCATAGCAGCTTGTCGATCTCCACTTTGACGTCTTCGGTCAGAGTGCCGCTCGCAAAAGCTTTTTTGGAGGCGCCGGCCGGCAGGAAGCGTGCTTCAGGCGGCCACGACGGAAAGTCGGCACGGTCTACCTCGGCTTTCCAGCCATCGGCGTAGAGGTCAGACACCCGCACCTCATGGCCTTGGGCCTCAAGTTCCCCGATGGCGACGTCACGCAGTGCGCCGTTGAGCGAACGCGGTTCAGGATGAGCAAAAACAAGCAGGACTTTCATGGGTCTACTCCGAAGAAGGACGATAGACACCAAAGGTAGCCAGCTGTGGGCTGATCCACTATATGTAGGAAATGTATAAGATAATGCCGAATAATGGATAGATCGGACGTCACCCTTGAGCGCATGCGCACCTTCGTTCGCGTCGCCGAGCGCGGCAGCCTCTCGGCGGTGGCGCGCGAGCTCGGAGTTGGGCAGTCGACGGTCACACGGCATTTGCGAGAACTCGAGGAGGCCGTCGGAGTGCCCTTGCTCAGCAGGACCACCCGGCGCGTCACGATGACCGATGAAGGCAGCCGTTACTATGCCGACAGCGTCCAGATCCTGCGCCTCGTCGAGCAGGCCGGCGATGAGGCGCGGGGCACGCGCGGCGCGTCAGCCGGCACGATCCGGATATCCTGCACGGCGGCGCTCGGGGTCTTACATGTCAGCCGGCTGATCTTCGCCTTTCAGGACCGCTATCCCTACATCGGCATCGATCTCAGCCTTACCGACGAGCGCATCAACCTTGTGCGGGAGGGCGTCGACATCGCGCTTCGCCTCGGCCCGCTCACCGACAGCTCAATGAAACTGCGGGCGCTCGGGCAATCCCGGCGTCTGCTGGTGGCGGCGCCGGCCTATCTGGCGGCGCGGGGCAGACCGGCTGTCCCGCAGGATCTGCCTGGCCATGAAGGCATCCGGATGTCGAACATCGCGGGAAGCGACACGCTCACCTTGCAGGGGCCGGGCGACGAGACCTTTGCGGTGCCCTTTGGCGGCAGATTTCTGGTCGACCATGGGCTTGCTGCGCGCGAAGCCCTTGTCGCCGGACGCGGCATCGCACCCGCCCACCACTGGCTTGTCGATGATCTTCTGGCGGCCGACCGGCTGGAAGTGGTCCTGCCGGGCTATTTTCCGCCTCCCGTCCCGCTGAGCATGCTAATCGTTCCGGAGCGTGCGGGCATTGCCCGGGTGCGGCTGCTGGTCGACTTTCTCGCCGAGCAGATCTCCGGCATTCCGGGGATCGAGAAGCGGTAGCCGGCCGGCAAACCTCGCCGGATCAGGCGGCCTTCTTCTTGGCCAACCGTGCCTTGATGCTGGCAACGTCGGCACGCGGCGTCGCCGCGAACAGCGTCCTGGTGTAGCTGTGCTTGGGGTCGGCGAAGACCTCGTCGCGCGAGCCGTATTCGACCGCTTCGCCGAAGTACATTACCATCACGTCGTCGGCGATGTAGCGCACCACCGACAGGTCGTGGCTGATGAAAACATAGGTTAGCTGAAACTCGTCCTGCAGGTCGGCGAGCAGGTTCAGCACCTGCGCCTGCACCGAAAGATCAAGTGCCGAGACCGGCTCGTCCAGCACCAGAAGGCTGGGGTTGAGCATCAGCGCGCGGGCGATGGCGATCCGCTGGCGCTGGCCGCCCGAAAACATATGCGGGTAGCGATTAAAGTGCTCGGGGCCGAGACCGACCTTCTTTAGCATCTTCATGGCAAGATCGCGCCGCTCGTCGGCCGTGCTGTCGGTATTGATGAGCAGCGGCTCGCCAAGCACGTCGCCGATCTTCTGGCGTGGATTGAGCGAACCATAAGGGTTCTGGAAGACGATCTGGACCTTGCGGCGCATTTCCTTCGACAGGCCGTTCCTGCCGATGTCTACCTTCTTGCCGTCGATGAAAAGCTCGCCGGAGGTCGCCGGGTCGATCAGGGTGATGATGCGGGCGAGTGTTGACTTGCCGCAGCCGCTCTCGCCGACGATGGCCAGCGTCTTGCCCTTGTCGACGCTGAACGAAACACCCTTGACCGCATGAACCGTACGGGAGGGGCGGAAAAGCCCGCCACCGACATGATAGTCGCGCACGATGTTCTTGCCTTCGACTACGGTCACGCTCATGAGGCGGTTCCTCCTGCGGACCGGGCTGCGACTACAGATGGGGCCGGCTCAAACAGCATGTCGGAAACAGTAGGCAACCGGTCGCCGACGGCGTTTTCGGGCAGTGCCGACAGGAGCGCGCGCGTGTAGTTGCTCTTGGGGGACTCGAACAGCGACAGCACGTCGGCCTCTTCCATCTTGCGGCCCTTGTACTGGACGATGACACGGTCGGCGGTCTCGGCAACCACCCCCATATTGTGGGTGATCATGATCAGGCCCATGCCATATTTGGCCTGCAGGCCGACCAGCAGATCGAGGATCTGCTTCTGGATGGTGACGTCGAGCGCCGTGGTTGGCTCGTCGGCGATCAAAAGCTTGGGATTACAGGCGATGGCGATGGCGATCATGACGCGCTGACACTGACCACCCGACATCTGGTGCGGGAAGGAGCCCAGCCGTTCCTCGGGGTCGGCGATGCCGACCAACTTCATCAATTCGATGGCACGCGCCCGGCGCTGGGCGCGGTCCATGCCCATATGGAAGCGCAGCACCTCCTCGATCTGGAAGCCGACGGTGAAGCACGGGTTGAGGCTGGCGACCGGCTCCTGGAAGATCATCGAAATGTCCTTGCCGACGATCTTGCGCCGCTCGGATGGGCCGAGCTTGAGCAGGTCGATGCCGTCGAAGGCCATGCGGTCGGCCCTCACTGTCGCGGTATTGGGCAAAAGCCCCATCACCGCCAGCATCGCCACCGACTTGCCCGAACCGGATTCGCCGACGATCGCCAGCACCTCGCGCGGTTCGACCGACAGGTCGATGCCTTGTACCGCCATGAATGGTCCAGCGGCGGTGTCGAAGGAAACGGTCAGGTTCTTGATCTCGAGAAGAGGCATTGGATTATGACCTCTTCAGCTTGGGATCGAAGGCATCGCGCAAGCCATCGCCGATCAGATTGATGGCAAGCACAGTGATCAGGATAGCAAGGCCGGGGAAGGTCACCACCCAAGGCGCGCGCAGGATGAACTCGCGCGCCGAGGCGAGCATCGTGCCCCATTCCGGCGTCGGCGGCTGCGCACCGACACCGAGGAAGCCGAGCGCCGCAGCCTCGAGAATAGCGTTGGAGAAGGACAACGTCGCCTGCACGATCAGCGGTGCCAGGCAGTTCGGCAGGATCGTCCTCACCATCAAGCGAAGATGACCGGCACCAGCCACCTTGGCGGAGATGACATATTCGCGGTTCTTTTCGGCCATCACGGCGGCGCGGGTGAGGCGCGCAAAATGCGGCTGCAGCACCAGCGCGATCGCCAGCATGGCATTGAAAAGGCCGGGGCCAAGGATCGCCACCAGCACCAGCGCCAGAAGCAGCGACGGGAAGGCCAGGATGATATCCATGATGCGCATGATCAGCGTGTCGACCCAGCCGCGGAAATAGCCGGCGAGCACGCCAAGCACGATGCCGCTGGTGAGCGAGAAGACAACGACCACCAGACCGATGAACAGCGAGAAACGCGCCCCGAAGATCAACCGTGAAAGCATGTCGCGGCCGACCGCGTCGGTGCCGAGCAGGAACATCGATTTGCCGCCTTCCTGCCAGGCAGGGGGTGCCAGCAGCGCATCGCGAAACTGCTCGTCGGGCGAATGTGGGGCGACGAACGGCGCAAAGATCGCCACCAGCACCAGCGCCGAAAACACGACAAGGCCGATGACCGCGCCGGTGTTCATCGAGAAGTAGTGCCAGAACTCGGCGAAAGCCCGTTGCCTGCCGCCTGTCGGGATGGAGGCGGCGGTAGCTTCGGCGGCGGATTCGTCGGTCATCTCACTGCACCCGGATGCGCGGATTGATGACGGCGTAGAGCACGTCGACGATCAGGTTCACCGCCATGACGATCAGCGCGATGATCAGCAATCCGCTCTGGACGACGACATAGTCGCGCTTGCCGATGGCATCGATCATCCATTTGCCGATGCCCGGCCAGGAAAAAATGGTCTCGGTCAGAATGGCGCCCGCCATCAAGGTGCCGACCTGCAGTCCAATGGTGGTGACTACCGGGATCAGCGCGTTGCGAAAAGCGTGCAGACCGATGACGCGGCGCGGCGCCAGGCCCTTGGCGCGCGCGGTGCGGACATAGTCCTCGCCCAGCACCTCGAGCATCGCCGAGCGCGTCTGGCGCGCTATGACGGCAAGCGGGATCGTCGCCAGCACGATCGACGGCAGGATCAAATGGCTGACGGCAGATTTGAAAGCGCCGCTCCTGCCGGAGATCAGGCTGTCGATGAGCATGAACCCGGTCGTCGGCCTGAAGAAATACTGCAGGCCGATGCGGCCGGAAACCGGCGTCCAGCCGAGATAGCCGGAGAAGAAGATAATGAGCAGCAACCCCCACCAGAAGATCGGCATCGAATAGCCGGTCAGCGCGACACCCATCGTCGCCTGGTCGAACCACGAGCCGCGCTTGACCGCGGCGAAGATACCGGCAGGAATGCCGAGCAGGACGGCGATGATCAACGCCACTGTCGCCAGTTCCAGCGTGGCTGGAAACAGCGCCTGGAATTCGCCGAGCACTGGCCGCTTGGTGGCAATAGATATGCCGAAATCGCCGGTCAGGACCCTGCCGATATATTCCAGGTATTGGATGACATAGGGCCGGTTGTAGCCAAACTGCTCGATGAGCTGGGCGTAGCGCTCGGGGCTGACGCCGCGCTCGCCCGCCAGGGCCAGGATAGGATCGCCGGGCAGAAGCCGGACGAAAGCAAACGCCGCCAGCGATATGCCGAACACGGTCGGGATGATCAAAGCGAGCTTGTGGAGGAGATAACGGAGCATCTTGCTTCATAGAACGGCGGCGCGGGAAGTCCAGCGCCGCCGTTCAATTTCTCAGGACTTATTCGGTGACGTCGACGCCGTCAAACCGATGAATGCCGAGCGGGTCCATAACGAAGCCCGACACCTTCTTGTTCATCGGCATGAAGACCTTGGAGTGGGCGATGGTCAGCCACGGAGCCTCACGCTTGAACACCACCTGAGCTTCCTCGTAGATCTTGGTGCGCTCAGCGACGTCCGTCGTCGCCTTGCCTTTTTTCAGCAGGGCTTCGAATTCCTGGTTGCACCAGATCGCATAATTGGACTGGCCGATGGCATCGCAACCGAGCAGGAAAAAGAAGTTGTCCGGATCGCCATTGTCACCGGTCCACCCCAGTTGGAAGGCGCCATCGCGATCCTTAGCCTTGCCGCGCTGGCGATACTCGGTCCATTCGTAACTGACGATCTCCGCCTTGACCCCGACGGCGGCATAGTCGGCCTGGATCAACTCGGCGACGCGCTGGGCGTTCGGGTTGTAGGGGCGGCTGACCGGCATAGCCCAGATCTTCATCGACAGATCCTTGACGCCTGCATCGGCCAGCATCTTCTTGGCCGCCTCCGGATCATAGGGATCGTCCTTGATGTCCTTGTTATAGGACCACATGGTCGGCGGGATCGGGTTGATGGCCGGCGCACCGGCGCCCTGATAGACCGCGTCGATGATCGCCTTCTTGTTTACCGCCATGTTGAGGGCCTTGCGGACCTCGACCTTGTCGAAGGGCGGCTGCGTCGTGTTGTAAGCCATGTAGCCGATGTTCAGGCCTTCCTGCTCGTCGACCTTGAGGTTCGCGTCGGCCTGCAGTCCGGCAATGTCGGCCGGCGCCGGGTATGACATGATATCGCATTCGCCCGCCTTCAGCTTCTGCGCGCGCACGGCGGGGTCGGGCGTGATGGCGAAGATCAGATCATCGATCTTCTGGCGGCCGCCATAGTAGCCGTCCCATGCTGCATAGCGCACGACCGCATCGACCTGATAGTCGACGAACTGGAACGGACCAGTGCCGACCGGCTTCTGGGTGAACTGCTGCCTGGTGCCGGCCTTGTCGAGCTGGTCGGCATATTCCTTGGAAACGATCGAGGCGAAATCCATGCCGAGGTCCGGCAGGAACGCGACTTCAGGCTTGTTCAGCACGAATTTCACCGTCAGGTCGTCGACCTTGACGATTTCCTTCAGGAGATCGGGGAAGCCCATGCCGGTGAAATATTCCCAGCCGGTGCCTTCCAGATAGCTGTACCACGGGCTTTCTTTCTTCCACTGGCGTTCGAAGGAAAAGATCACGTCGTCGGCGTTGAGGTCGCGCGTCGGCGTGAAATAATCGGTCGTCTGGAATTTCACACCCGGGCGAAGCTTGAAGATGTATTCGAGACCGTCGTCGGAAACCGTCCAGCTCTCGGCCAGGCCGGGCGAGATGGTGGTCTTGCCATGCTCGAACTCGACCAGGCGCGAATAGATGGTGCGCGACGAGGCATCGAAGTCGTTGCCGCCGCTCCATGGCGACGGGTCGAAGCCGGCCGGCGAAGCCTCCGAGCAATAGACCAGTTGTTTTGCATTGGCCACGCCGCCGAGGACGCTTGCAGCCAGCAACGCGGCTGCAAAAGTCAGTTTCTTTTTCATTGAGCACTCCCTGATGTTCTTCCAAGCCCCTCTGTCAGGCTCGCGAAGGCCGCATATAAGCACCGTTTTTCTAGCTTTGGAACTGCTTGTTTGCCTAACCCACGGGAAGCAGAAAAAAATTCCGGCACGCGGCAAATTGTGGAAAAAACGAGCCGAATCCGCAGATCACGACATTATTAGCGACTTCAATTTTTTGTTGATCGGTAATGCCGCCGATTGGGGGAATCGAGCCGTTCGGTTCAAGAGATGCGCGTCCGAAAACCGGTCGCGGCCAAGAGGTTTGACGGCAAGTCTTGCCGCACTCCAGGTGGCGAGGCTTGCACGGCCGCCGCTTGTGGCAATACATAGATAGATGGGCAGCGTGCCGGATTTTCCCAGGTTCCGGATATTGCGGCAAGCGGTGGGATATCTTTGTTGATCAGGCGGTGGTGGCGCGCAAGCATGCCGAAACAATAAGAACGATTGAGGGAGCGACAGGTGGCAAAACCGGCAAAGACAACCAACGCGGCGAAAGCAAAGGCCGAGGCAACATCGAAAGCGGTCAAGCCAAAAGCGGCCGCCGCCAAGCCGACGGCTACCGCGAAGGCAAGCGCGAAGCCGGCGGCGAAGACCACGGCTGGAACGGCTGCTAAACCGGCAACAGGCAAGACTGCGCCTGCTGCAAAATCTGCCGCCAAGCCGGCGGCGAAGGCAGTGCCGACAGCGCCACGACCGCCGGCAGGTCCGGCCAAGAGATTACCGAGGGCGATCACCGCACTGGCCGCTGGCCTGCCTGAAAAACCGTGGCTCCAGAGTTACCCAAAGATCGTGCCGGCCGAGATTGGCGACCTGCCCTCCAGTTCGATCGGCGACTTTCTCGTCGCCGTGTGCAAGCAGTTTGCGAATCGGCCGGCCTTCGTCTGCATGGGCAAATCGATCACCTATGCCGACCTCGAGCGACAGTCGGCCGCCTTCGGCGCCTATCTGCAATCAACGGGGCTGCAGAAGGGCGCGCGCGTCGCCCTGATGATGCCGAATGTGCTGCAATATCCGGTGGCGATTATGGCAGTGCTTCGCGCCGGCTATGTCGTGGTCAACATCAATCCGCTCTACACGCCGCGCGAGCTGGAGCACCAGCTCAAGGATTCCGGCGCTCAAGCCATTGTCATCCTCGAAAATTTTGCCTGCACCCTGCAGGCGGTGATCGCCAGGACCGCAGTCAAGCATGTCGTGGTCGCCTCGATGGGCGACATGCTCGGCGGGCTCAAGGGAACGATCGTCAACTTCGTTGTACGCCGCGTCAAGAAGATGGTGCCGGCATGGTCGCTGCCCGGCCATGTCAAGTTCAACGCCGCGCTGAAGGCCGGCACCGGCATGGCCTTCAGGCCCGCAAAGGTCGCGGCCGACGACATCGCCTTCCTGCAATACACGGGCGGCACGACCGGCATCTCCAAGGGCGCGATGCTTTTGCACAGCAACATTTTGGCGAACGTCGCGCAGAACGCGCTGTGGGCCGAAGACGCTTTTACCGTCAAGCCGAAGCCGGCGCATCTGAACTTCCTCTGCGCGCTGCCGCTCTATCACATTTTTGCGCTGACGGCGAACGTGCTGGTAGGCATGCAGCAAGGCGCGCAGAATGTCCTCATCCCCAATCCGCGCGACATTCCCGGCTTCGTCAAGGAGCTGCAGAAATACCCGATCCACATCTTTCCGGGCCTCAACACGCTGTTCAATGCGCTGCTCAATAATGAGGATTTTCGCAAGCTCGATTTCAAGCCGCTGATCCTGACGCTGGGTGGCGGCATGCCGGTGCAGAGGGCCATCGCCGAACGCTGGAAGGCGCTGACCGGCTGCCCGATCAGCGAGGCCTACGGGCTCACCGAGACCTCGCCGGGGACAACCATCAACAAATTCAGCGACGGCGTTTACACCGGTACGATCGGCCTGCCGCTGCCCTCGACCGAGATCGCCATCCGCGACGACGACGGCAACAATTTGCCGCTCGGCGAAGTCGGCGAAATCTGCATCCGCGGACCGCAGGTGATGGCCGGCTACTGGAACCGGCCGGACGAGACCGCCAAGGTGATGACTGAGGACGGCTTCTTCAAATCGGGCGACATGGGCTTCATGGACGAGCTTGGCTACACCAAGATCGTAGACCGCAAGAAGGACATGATCCTGGTTTCCGGCTTCAACGTCTATCCGAACGAACTCGAGGAAGTGGTGGCGCAGCATCCAGGCGTACTCGAAGTGGCGGCGATCGGCGTGCCGGACGAGCATTCGGGTGAAGTGCCGAAGCTGTTCGTCGTCAAGAAGGACCCGGCACTGACCGCCGACATGCTGACGGCTTATTGCCGCGAGAACCTGACCGGCTATAAGCGTCCCAGGTATATTGAGTTCCGCACCGAGCTGCCGAAGACACCGGTCGGCAAGATCCTGCGACGGGCGTTGCGGGGCTAGGCGCAGCTTGAGCGATTGCATCGCCGGCGCCAACGCCGTGAGTATAGGTTCGCGCCCGGACCCGGCAGAGTTCATCCGGGCGAACATGCGGATCGCCCCCGTGCCCGCGCTTCCCGAAATTCGGCTTTACACCGCCCATCCGGGAAGCGGGCTCAGGCGGCTTCTCGAATGGAACCAACATGCGACCGAAAAAGACGGACCTGAACCGGAGCCACCGTACTGGGCCTATGTCTGGGCCGGCGGCGCGGTGCTCGCCCGCTACATATTCGACCGGCCGGAGACCGTGGCCGGCCGTCGCGTGCTCGACCTCGGCGCCGGTTCGGGTCTCGTCGGCATTGCAGCGGCAAAAGCCGGGGCAAGCGCGGTCGTCGCGGCCGAGATCGATCGCAATGGTGTGGTTGCGCTCGGTCTCAACGCGACTGCGAACGGCGTCGCTATCATGATCATTGGCGAAGACATCACCAGCGGTCCGCCGCCACCGGTGGATGTCGTGGTGGTCGGCGACCTGTTTTACGCCCATGATCTTGCCGGCCGGGCCCTTTCTTTCCTCGACCGCTGCCTTGCAGCCGGCATCGCCGTGCTGATCGGCGATCCGGGCCGCGCCTATCTGCCCCGCTCGCGGCTTCGCCTGCTGGCCGAATACGAGGTGCCGGATGTCGGCGAAGGCAGGAATGCGGCGATGAAACCGAGCGGCGTGTTCTCGTTCGAACCAGCTAGCTGCGAGTCTAGACTGTCTCGCTGACCCGCGCCGCTAGAAAATCGGGCAGATCGGCAACTGAATCGAGGATGACGTCTGCGATCTGCGACAGCGATTCACGTGTGCCGGTGCCGGACAGCACGCCAATCGCCAGGCCACAGCCGCCGGCGCGCGCCATTTCCAGATCGTGGCGATTGTCGCCGACCATTGCGATCGCCGCCGGCCTGAGCCCTGTCAGGTCCGAGAAGGCAAGGATCGTATCCGGCGCCGGTTTTGGATTGGCCACCGCATCGTAACCATAGGCGGCGTCGAAAAGCTGCGCGACGCCCAGCGTGACCAAGGTTTTTTCCGCGCCGCTGGTCGAGTCGTTGGTGGCGACGCCAAGCCGGTAGGATTTTCTGTGAAGCAGCCCAAGCGTCTCGACCACACCCGGCAGCGCCACCGCCATTGCCGATCCTTGCGCCGAAGTGATGGCGTTGAAGCGGGCGACGGCAAGCATCTGGTCCTCGTCGGACAGCCGTGGAAACCACAGCTCGACGACGTCCATGTTGGTACCGGAGGCAAAAATCGAATCCGGCTTGAAGCGCTTGGTGGCGAAGTCGAAGCCCGCCGCCGCAAGCAGCCTGTCTGCTTTCCACCGATCGCCTTCGGCCGCATCCATCGCCATGAAGTCGGCGATGCCCAGCCATGTCGCGTTGAAATCCACGAGCGTGCCGTCCTTGTCGAACAATATTCCCTTAATGTCCGCCAAGCTTTTCACTCCGGGCCGCGCAAGCGGTGGATGTATTCCACCAGTCCGGCAGTCGAGGCATCCCGCTTTGCGGCGTTCTCCTTGCCTTCAACGACGGGCAGCAGCCCGGTCGCCAGTTCCTTGCCGAGTTCGACGCCCCATTGGTCGAAGGAGTTGATGTTGAACAGCGTACCTTCGACAAAGACGCGGTGTTCGTAAAGCGCAATCAGCCGTCCGAATGTATGCGGGTCGAGCTTTCTGTAGAGAATCGTCACCGAGGGGCGGTCGCCGGAGAAGACGCGGTGCGGAGCAATCCTGTCGACATCGGCGGGCTTCATGCCTTTCGCCAGCATCTGCGCGCGGGCTTCCTCAAGCGTGCGGCCCTTCATGAAGGCTTCCGACTGCGCCAGGCAATTGGCAAGCAGAAGGTCGTGGTGATGCTTCAGCTCCGGTTCGTGGCCGACGGCAGCGGCGAGGAATTCGACCGGAATGAAATCGGTGCCCTGATGCAGCAACTGGAAGAAGGCATGCTGGCCATTGGTGCCGGGCTCGCCCCAGACCAGCGGGCCGGTCGGCGTCGTTACAGCGCCGCCGTCCAGGGTGACGCTCTTGCCGTTCGATTCCATGTCGAGCTGCTGCAGATAGGCCGGTAGCCTGGACAGACGCTGATCGTAGGGGATGACGGCGCGAGCGGGGTATTTGCAGATCACGCGGTGCCACCAGCCAATCAGCCCCATCAGCGCCGGCAGGTTCTTCGCCAGCGGCGCGGTGCGGAACTGCTCGTCCATCTCATGGGCGCCGTCGAGAAAGGCGTGAAAATCCTTCGGGCCGATGGCGATCATCACCGGCAGACCGATCGCACCCCAGACGGAATAGCGGCCGCCGACCCAGTCCCAGAAGCCGAAGACGCGATCGGGCGCGATGCCGAATTTGGCGACCAGGTCGAGCGCCGTCGAGACGGCGGCGAAATGCTTGCCGACCGCTTCCTTGCCGAGCGCCTTCTCGACCCATCTGCGCGCGGTTTCGGCATTGGTCATCGTCTCGACCGTGGTGAAGGTCTTGGAGGCGATGATGAACAGGGTGGTTTCGGCGGAAAGACCCTTCAGCGTGTCGTGGATATGGGCACCGTCGATATTGGATACGTAATGCGCGCGCGGCCCGTCATGATAGGGCGCCAGCGCCAGCGTCGCCATGGCCGGGCCGAGATCGGAGCCGCCGATGCCGATGTTGACGATGTCGGTGATTTTCTTGCCGGTCGCGCCGGCCGCCTTGCCGGAACGCACCGCGTCGGCGAAGGCGCCCATCGCGTCGAGTACGGCAAGGACTTCCGCCTTCACGTCCTGGCCGTCGAGCACGATGCCCTTGCCGGTCAGGTTGCGCAGCGCCGTGTGCAGCACGGCACGGCCTTCAGTGACGTTGATCTTCTTGCCGGCAAACATCGCGTCGCGCCGGCCTTCGAGGTCAGCGGCCTCAGCCAGCTTCTCCAGCAACTCCATAGTCCGCGCATCGACCGCGCATTTCGACCAGTCGAGCAGCAGGTCGCCGTCACTGGCGGAGAATTTCTCGAAGCGCTGCGGATCGGCAGCGAAAGCCTCGCGCATCGAGCCCGATTTGGCCGCACGATGATCGCGCAATGCGTCGAGCTGCTTTTGAAAGGACGATTGATCCACTGCTTCGCTCCGGTCTCTTGAGATGCATCTTATCAGGCCGGATGTTTCCGGCGCGTGTCGTCGCGGCAAACTATCGGGTCGAATTCCATCTGTTTCAATGCGCAGCGATGCCGCAGCGCAGCGTGGGCCGGCTCAAAGGATCACTGGCATAAATCCCAGCGATCAGAAAAATTGATTGGCGCAACACCTTGTGCCACCGGTACATTCGACTGGTCCAGCCAAGTGAAAAAAGCTGGCCATCGAGGAACATCTCCCATGCCACAGCGAAACGACACGGCCATATGGTCCGGCCTGTTCCGGATTTCGGCGGAATCCGGTCAGACCCTGCAGGCGCAGATCCGCCAGGCGATCGTCGCCGCCATCCTCGACCGGCAGATCGCGGCTTCCATGCCGCTTCCGTCCTGCCGGATTCTTGCCGAAAAACTCGGCGTGGCGCGCGGCACCGTGGTGCTGGCCTTCCAGCAGCTGGTCGATCAGGGCTTCCTGGTGGCGCGCGAGCGCCGCGGCCATTTCGTCAATCCCGAAGTGCTGGCGACGCCGGCCAAGCCGCATCAGAAGGCGCCCGACCAGGCCAACGAGATCGACTGGAAGGCGCGTCGGCAGATCGCGGCGAGCGACATGCCGCCGCCGGCCAAGCACGACAACTGGATCAAGTCGTCATACCCCTTCGTCTATGGCCAATTCGACCCGGCGCTGTTCCCGACCGCCGAATGGCGCGAGTGCAACCGCATGGCGTTGGCGGTGCTCGAAATCCGCAACTGGGCATCCGACATGGTCGACCGCGACGATCCGCTCCTGATCGAGCAGATCCAGGCACGGCTGCTGCCGCGACGCGGCATCTTCGCCAATCCGGACGAGATCATCGTGACGTTGGGCGCGCAGAACGCGCTTTACATGCTGGCGACGCTGTTGATGACCAAGGGCTCCAAGGTGGCGATGGAGGACCCGGGCTATCCCGATGCACGTTCGATCTTCCGGCTGGCCGGCGCCGAGATCCAGCCGGTTCCGGTCGACCACTCCGGCATCGTAACCTCGGCCATTCCCAATGATTCCGGCTTCGTCTTCGTCACGCCCAGCCACCATTGCCCGACCATGGTGCCGCTGTCGGCAGAGCGGCGGCAGGAGCTTTTGGCGCGCGCCAACCGGCACAACCAGATCATCATCGAGGACGGATATGACAGCCAGCTCCTGGACGAGGCGCCGCAGCAGGCGCTGAAGAGCCTCGATCGCTCCGGCCGCGTCGTCTATGTCGGCTCGATGTCGAAGACGCTGGCTCCCGGCCTCAGGCTCGGCTACATCGTCGCCTCGGCCGGGCTGATCTCCGAGCTTCGGGCGCTACGCCGCTTCATGCTGCGCCATCCGCCGGCGAACAACCAGCGCGCCGTCGCATTGTTCCTGTCGCTCGGCCATCACGAGGCGCTGGTGCGGCGGCTGTCGAGCGCCTTCGACGAGAGGCGCAAGCGTCTGGTCCATGCGATTTCCGCCTTCCTGCCGGAGTGGCGCTCGACCGATTCGGCCGGCGGCACGTCGCTCTGGCTCGAGGGGCCGCGCGGCACCGATTCGCGCGGGCTGGCGGAGGCCGCGGCCTCGCGCAGCGTCATCATCGAGCCTGGCGACCGCTTCTTCGACCGCACCGAAAAGCCATCGCGTTTCATGCGCTTGGGCATTTCCTCGATCGCGTTGCAGCACATCGAACCCGGCATCCGCGAACTGGCGACGGCAGCTGGACGCAGGCCGGCAGCGGCCTGATCTCCCTTCCCCGACCGGAGCCTGGCGCATGTAGTGCGGCGCCGGTTCTTTAGCTCCTTGGCATATGCGACGGGACCGGCTGGCACATAGGCTGTGCCAATGCCGGCGGCATAGTCGCTGTATAGAGGGGACGAAGCAGGCCGATGGTGGACCAACCGCCGCGCCCGCTCCGCAGCTAAAGTTGGAGTGCCTTCATGCCAATGGCCCATGAGAAGCAGGACGTGTCCGCAGACCAGCGTTCGCGGCGGTCCGGCGGGCGCGAGGCGCGCCGCGCCATGCGGGCGGCACCGCTTGCCGACGACGTCAAGCCGGTGCGTGCCGGCCTCGAAGGCGGAAGCTACAGCCCGCTCAGCGGCAGCGATTGCGAACGTATCCACGAGGCCGTGCTTACCCTTCTTGAGACGGTCGGCTTCGCCAACGCCATCCCCTCCTGCATCGAGGCGCTGACCAAAGCCGGCGCGACCTTCAGTGAGGACGGCCGCCTGCGCTTTCCTCGCGGCCTTGTGCTCGACACCATCAAGAACGCGGCGCGGCATTTCACCCTCCACGGCCAGGATCCGAAGCACGACATGGTGATCCAGGGCAAGCGTGTGCACTACGGCACGGCCGGTGCTGCGGTGCATCTTGTCGATGTCGAAAAGCGTGAGTATCGCGAGTCGCTGCTGCAGGACATTTATGATGCCGCGCGCCTAGTCGAAGGGCTCGACAACATCCATTTCTTCCAGCGGCCGATGGTGCCGCGCGACATTCCCGACCCGCTCGATATGGATTTCAACACGCTCTACGCCTGCGTCATGGGCACGTCGAAGCATGTCGGCACCTCGTTTACCGTGCGTGAGAACGTCAAGCCGGCGCTCGACATGCTCTATGCGATCGCGGGCGGCGAAGAGAATTTTCGCGCGCGGCCTTTCGTCTCCAATTCGAACTGCTTCGTCGTGCCGCCGATGAAGTTTGCCGAGGACGCCTGTGGCGTTCTCGAAGCCTGCGTCGAGGGCGGCATTCCGATCCTGCTGCTGTCGGCAGGACAGGCGGGTGCGACGGCACCGGCGGCGATTGCCGGCGCCGTGGTGCAGGCGGTCGCCGAAGTGCTCGTCGGCCTCATCTACGTCAACGCCATCAAGCCAGGCCATCCGGCGATTTTCGGTACCTGGCCGTTTGTCTCGGATCTCCGGACCGGCGCCATGTCGGGCGGTTCGGCCGAGCAGGCGGTGCTGACCGCGGCCTGCGCGCAGATGGCGCAATTTTACGACCTGCCGGGCGGTTCGGCCGCCGGCATGACAGATTCGAAACTGCCTGATATTCAGTCCGGCTACGAAAAGGGCATAACCGACGTGATGGCCGGTCTTGCCGGCCTCAACCTGGTTTACGAATCGGCCGGCATGCACGCCTCGCTGCTCGGCTTTTGCCTTGAGAGCCTGATCATCGACAACGACATGCTCGGCCACTGCCTGCGCTGCGTGCGCGGCATCGAAGTGACGGACGAGTCGCTGTCGATCGACACGATTGCCGATGTCTGCCTGAAGGGCCCGGGCCATTATCTCGGCAACGAGCAGACGCTGCGGCTGATGCAGACCGAATATTTCTATCCGGCCGTCGGCGACCGCTTTTCGCCGAAGGAATGGAATGAGAAAGGCAGGCCCGATATCCTGCAGCGGGCGATCGTCGAGAAGAAACGCGTGCTTGCCGAACGCTTCCCGCGCCATGTGCCAAAGCCGGTCGACGACAAATTGCGCGCCCGCTTCGGCGATATGATCAAGCTGCCGCGCGGCAGAATGGGCGGCTGAGCGTTACCCGCTCGCCGCCAGCAACAAGACACCGGCCAGCGCCGATCCGGCAAGCGTCGGCAGCATACCGATCTTCAGCTTCAGAATGGCGATCATCGAGGCACAGGAAAGCAGCGCCGCGCGCCAGTCTATCGATGAAAGCACCGGCACGTCCATTCCAAGCCCGACATTGCGCACTTCGCCGAAGATGACGTGCAAGCCGAACCATAGAGCGAGATTCATGATGACGCCGACGACGGCGGCGGTGATCGCACCGAGCGCCGCCGACAGCGCCTTGTTGCCGCGCAGCGCTTCGATGTAAGGCGCCCCAAGGAATATCCATAGGAAACATGGGGTAAACGTCGCCCACAGCGTGAACAGCCCGCCAAACAGTCCGGCAAGCAGCGGCGCCAGCAAGCCCGGCTGGCGGAACGCGGCAACGAAGCCGACGAACTGCAAGACCAGGATGAGCGGACCCGGCGTGGTTTCGGCAAGTCCGAGGCCGTCGACCATTTCACCGGGTGCCAGCCAGCCGAAGTACTCGACCGCTGCCTGCGCGACATAGGCAAGGGCTGCGTAGGCGCCGCCGAAGGTGACGACCGCCATGACACTGAAGAAGCCACCGATTTGAGTCCAAACGCTGGCAGGGCCGGTGAAAGCCCAGACCAGCAGAACAGGCCCCAGCCAGATCGGCAGCCAGATCGCCAAAGTGCGCGGCGCGTGCCATCGTGTCGGCCTGACGTGGGTCAGTTCACCGCGCTCGAACATCAGATCGACCACGCCCTTTATGTCGGGAACATCGCCCTTGCCATGCGAGGCGCCGGAAAAAACTGCCGGCGCACTACGGTTGCCGATCCAGCCTGCCAGCCCGGCAAGCAGCACGATCAGCGGAAACGGCACGTTCAACGCGTAGATGGCGATGAAGGCGGCGAGTGCGATCGACACCATGACCGGGTTTTTCAGCGCGCGTCTGCCGATCCGGATCACCGCCTCGATGACAATGGCGAGCACGGTCGCCTTGACCCCGAAAAACAGCGCCGCGACGAGTGGTACATCGCCATAGAGCGCATAGAGGCTGCTCAGGACGAGCATGACAAGCGCGCCCGGCACGACGAAGAGGAGGCCGGCAACAAGGCCGCCGACCGTTTTGTGCAGCAACCAGCCGATATAGATGGCGAGTTGCTGGGCCTCGGGGCCAGGGAGCAGCATGCAGTAGTTCAACGCATGCAGAAAGCGCTGTTCCCCGATCCAGCGCCGTTCCTCGACCAGTTCCTTGTGCATGAGCGCGATCTGCCCGGCCGGGCCGCCAAAGCTGAGCACGCCGATTTTCGCCCAGACCTTCACGGCCTGCCGGAAGCTCGGCACAGCGGGCTCCTGGATCTCCGCCGGCTTTTTCGAAAAGACGGCGCTCACGATGGTTTGCCTGCGCCGAGACTGACTGCGCCGGCGACCGGCCAGTTATGCGTCTCCTCGGTGGCATCGCGGCACCAGCGGAAGAACGCATCGTAAAGCAGCATGCCGGCCTCGAGCTGCTCCAGATCGTCGCGAAACATCCGTGACAGGCCAAGCGAGGCGGCCAGGAACCCGGCCGCCTGTGGAACAAGATCGAGGCTCGCAGTATCGGCAGCGCGTATGATCGTGGCCAGGCGATCGAGCGCTTCGGATTTGAGCCCGAACTCCTCGATCATGGTGTCGAAGGTGCAGCGTTCGCCGCGGTGGCTCCAGAACACGTTCTCGATGTCGAAAGGGATGGCCTGAAAGCGATCGGCGACGGCCGCCACTTCGGCCGGCTCGACGAAGAGAAAGACCGCGTGAGGATCGATGAAGCGCCGGATCAGCCAGGGGCAGGCGATGCGATCGACCTTCGGGCGCGTACGCGTTACCCAAACGGTGCGGCCCTTGGCATCGGCGGGCGGTATCTTATCGGCGTGAACGAGAAGGCCCTTGGCATCGCGCCATGCTTCAAACCCGCCATCGAGCGATTCGGCGGCAACGCCCTCCTGCCGTAGCCATGCGGCCACGCCTTGCGAGAGCTTTTTTCCCTGTTGGCAGACGACTGTCACTTGCCTGCCGACGAAGTCGGCAGCCCAGTTCGAGACACTCCTGAAATCACAACGATCCGACCCCGGCAGCAGGCGCGGATCGGCGTTGTAGTCATCGTCGATGCGGACGTCGATGATTGCGGGTGCACCCGGCAGCCCAATCAGACGGGACAGTTGCGATACAGTGATAGCGGTTGTTGACGGCATGGCGTCCACCTCCTTGAAAGAGAAGCTTGGACGCGAACGTTGGGCTGACGCCTCACGGGGTCGTCGCGATGCACCCCTTGTGATGATCGTGGATTTGTCACGCCCGCTTGTCAAGCATTGCCGTTCTCGCGGGAGCAATCGCTGTTGACAAATGACCGCGTCCAACCCTGTGCCGGGCATTTCTGCCCATTAACGGCAGGCTATCGCAGGTGGAAAGCCGAGGCTTTCGCTCTACGATGTACCCCCACCCCTACCCCTCCTGGCGCTGACCTCGGCAAATTGCCTGCACCGGCGGCTGGCTCGTGCGACGGACCCTGGTCAGTGATTGTCCCTCGGCACGCCGCTTGTATGAGCCACATCCTGGTATTTCACCGCCGGCTTCAGCACCATGCCTTCGGAAAACTGGTCGACCATGCCGCGCTGGATTTCCTGCCAGGGCGTCTGGTGCTTCGGATACTGATAGCCGCCATTGTTTTGCAGCTCGGCGCGGCGCCGCGTGATCTCGTCGTCGCTGACGAGGATGTCGGCGGTGCCCTTGCGCAGGTCGATGCGGACGCGGTCGCCGGTCTTCAGCAGCGCCAGGCCGCCGCCGATGGCGGCTTCCGGCGAGGCGTTGAGGATCGACGGCGAGCCCGACGTGCCCGACTGGCGACCGTCGCCGATACAGGCCAGCGCGTGGATGCCCTTTTTGATCAGATAGGCAGGCGGCTGCATGTTGACGACTTCGGCGCCGCCGGGATAGCCGATCGGGCCGGCGCCGCGCATGAACAGGATGGTGTGCTCGTCAATTCCCTGTGCCGGGTCGTCGATGCGGGCGTGATAGTCCTCGGGGCCGTCGAAGACCATGGCGTTGCCCTCGAAGGCTTCGGGGTCCTTCGGGTTCGACAGATAGCGCTCGCGGAATTCGGGCGAGATGCCGCTGGTCTTCATGATCGCCGAATCGAACAGATTGCCCTTGAGATTGATGAAGCCGGCATTGGCTTTCAGCGGCTCGGCAACCGTGCGGATGACGTCGAGGTTCTCGTTGACGGCGCCGCTGCAATTGTCGCCGATGGTCTTGCCGTTAGCTGTCATGGCTTCCGGATAGGGCAGCAGGCCGCCCTTCATCAGTTCGGCGACCACGGCCGGCACGCCGCCGGCATGGTGATAGTCCTCGCCGAGATATTCGCCCGTCGGCTGCAGATTGACGATGAGCGGTATGTTGAGGCCGACCTTCTGCCAATCGTCATTGTCGAGCGGCACGCCGAGATGGCGGGCGATGGCGTTGAGGTGGATCGGCGCATTGGTCGAGCCGCCGATCGCCGAGTTGACGACGATGGCGTTCTCGAAGGCCTTACGGGTCATGATGTCGGAGGGCTTCAGATCCTCATGCACCATGTCGACGATGCGCTTTCCGGTCTCGTAGGCGATCTGGCCGCGCTCGCGATAGGGGGCGGGGATAGCGGCCGAGCCCGGCAATTGCATGCCGAGCGCCTCGGCCAGCGAATTCATCGTGGTGGCGGTACCCATCGTGTTGCAATAGCCGGTCGACGGCGCCGAGGAGGCAACGATATCCATGAACTCGTCATAGCCAATCTCGCCGGCCGACAGGCGCTGGCGCGATTCCCAGACGATGGTGCCGGAGCCGGTGCGCTTGCCCTTGTGCCAGCCGTTGAGCATCGGGCCGACCGAAAGCGCGATAGCCGGAATGTTGACGGTGGCCGCGGCCATCAGCATGGCCGGCGTCGTCTTGTCGCAGCCGATGGTGAGCACCACGCCGTCGAGCGGATAGCCGTAGAGCACCTCTACCAGGCTGAGATAGGCAAGGTTGCGGTCAAGTGCAGCAGTCGGCCGCTTGCCGGTCTCCTGGATCGGGTGGCAAGGGAACTCGAAAGGGATGCCACCCATCGAGACGATGCCTTCGCGCACGCGCTTGGCCAGTTCGATGTGATGGCGGTTGCAGGGCGACAGGTCCGAGCCGGTCTGGGCGATGCCGATCAGCGGCTTGCCGGACATCAGTTCGGCCCGCGTCAGCCCGTAATTCAGGTAGCGCTCCAGATAGAGTGCCGTCATGCCCGGATTGTCGGGATTGTCGAACCACTCCTGCGAGCGAAATTTTTTCTTGTGGGTGGGGGCGCCTGCCATCGTGGTCTCCGTATTTGTATGACAAATCGATATGACAACGCGCGGGAGCAGGCAAGGGGCACGCGCCATCCGAATCCGCTCTTTGGTACGAAAGACATACACCTGCCTCCGCGCTAGACGGGATCGTGGTTTGTCAGCCCGCTATCCCGGAAAAGTTGGAGCGCGTCGCCGCGGACCCTACCTGACCCTTCCGGCCACCCTCCCCCTCAAGGGGCCCACTTGGGGGAGGGACATCCGCATCACTCGAACACGATGCTCGGCACTGCAGCCTCGGCCGCGCCGCGCTCTTCATTGACGCGGTCCCAGACCTTGGCGGCGATGTCGCGATAGATTTTCGCCTCAGCGCCATCCGGCTTGGAGACCACCACTGGCGTGCCGGCATCGGAGCTTTCGCGGATGCCCATCTCGAGCGGCACTTCGCCAAGGAAGGTGACGCCGAGACGCTCGGCCTCGCGGCGGGCGCCGCCATGGCCGAAGATGTCGTAGCGTTTTCCCGTATCGGGGGCGAGAAAATAGCTCATGTTTTCGACGATACCCAATAGCGGCACGTCGACCTTTCTGAACATGTTGAGGCCTTTGCGCGCATCGATCAGGGCCAGGTCCTGTGGCGTCGAGACGATGACGGCGCCGGCCAGCGGCACCTGTTGGGCCATGGTCAGCTGGGCATCGCCGGTGCCGGGCGGCATGTCGACGACGAGCACATCAAGCGGTCCCCATTCGACCTCGCGCAGCATCTGCGTCAATGCCGACATCACCATCGGCCCGCGCCAGATCATCGGCGTCTCCTCATCGACGAGGAAGCCCATCGACATGACCTTGAGGCCATAATTCTGCATCGGCTTCAGGATCTTGCCGTCGACGGTCTGAGGCCTGCCACGAATGTTGAGCAGACGCGGCATGGAAGGGCCATAAATGTCGGCATCGAGCACCCCGACCCGCAGCCCGTTGGCGGCAAGCCCAAGGGCGATATTGACGGCGGTGGTCGACTTGCCGACGCCGCCCTTGCCGGAAGCGACGGCGATGATCGCTTCGATGCCGGGTACGCCGCGCTTGCCCTGGCTGTGCGAGGCGGGCGCCTGCGGCGCGGGACGCGCAGGTGCGGCCGGCGGAGCGGGCCTCTGAGCCGGTCTTTGCGGAACCGGCGCCTCCATGCCGCCGCCCTTCTTTTCCGCCGTCAGCGCGACCACGGCGCCGGCAACACCGGGGATCGCCTTGACGACACGTTCGGCCGCCGCACGCAGCGGTTCCATCTCCTGGGCACGGGCAGCGGGAACGGTGATCGAAAAGAACACCTTGGCATCGGCAATGAAAATCTCGGAAACCAGGCCGAGGTCGACGATATTGCCGGTGAAATCCGGCCCATTGACCGTCTTCAGGCGCTCGACAACGATTTCCTTGGTCACGTTTTCATTGGCGGCGGGCATGAGTTTTTCCTCTACTTTTCCGCTCCAGATAATGCAGTTCAGGAACAGAACCAAGCGATGGACCACCAATTGCAGCGGCGTATCGGGGAGGCAGCGAGCATATGACGGCATTTCCAGTGGGAGCAGCCGTCGCCAAATCGTCAACGCAGCCTATTTCATGAGCATGGAATGACAGCCAGGGAAGGAGACGAATCATGCTCGCAAACAGCAACGCGACGGCCAATCTCGCCGTGAAGGACCTGGCCAAGGCCAGGGCATTCTACGAAGGGGTCCTTGGCCTGAAAGAGGTGCACAATGAAGGTGGCGAACTGATCGTCTATAAAAGCGGCGAGACCAGCATCAACGTCTACCGTTCGAACTTCGCTGGGACCAACAAGGCGACGGCTGTGACATGGACGGTCGGCGACGAACTCGGCAAGATCGTTGAGGCATTGACATCGAAGGGCGTGACCTTCGAGCATTACGACATGCCCGGCCTGACGCTGGAGGGTGATGTTCATGTCGGTCAGGGCATGAAGGTCGCATGGTTCAAGGATCCGGACGGCAACATCCTGAACCTTGTGGATAGGTAGATACGGCGCATCGCCTGCCGCGCAGTGCTACGGTGCTGTCACCATGCCAGGCCGACCGCGAGGTAGGTGAGAGCCGCGATCACCGCGGTTGCCGGCAGGGTGACGATCCATGCCACCACGATGTTACCGGCAATGCCCCAGCGAACGGCGGAGACGCGGCGGGCGGCGCCGACGCCGATGATGGCGCCGGTGATCGTGTGCGTGGTCGATACAGGAATACCGAGCCAGGTGGCGGCGAACAGGGTGATCGCTCCGCCGGTCTCGGCGCAGAAACCCTGCATCGGGTTCAGCCGCGTGATCTTCGAGCCCATCGTGTGGACGATGCGCCAGCCGCCGAGCAACGTGCCCAGCGCCAGCGCCGACTGACAGGTGATGACGACCCAAAGCGGCACGTAAAAATTCGCGCCGAGCATGCCTTGCGAATAGAGCAGCACGGCGATGATGCCCATAGTCTTCTGCGCGTCGTTGCCGCCATGGCCGAGCGAATAGAGCGAGGCGGAAAAGAACTGCATGACGCGGAAGGTGCTGTCGACGGCGAACGGCGTCTGCCGCACCAACAGCCAGGAGACCGCGAGGATCAAGACAAGCGCCAGCAGAAAGCCTGCCGCCGGCGATAGCACGATGGCCGCCGTCGTTTTGCCCAACCCGGTCCAGACGATGGCACCGGTGCCTGCCTTGGCAACGCCGGCGCCGACCAAACCGCCGATCAGAGCGTGCGAGCTGCTGGACGGAATTCCGACGAGCCAGGTGACGATATTCCAGACGATGGCGCCGACAAGTGCTGCGAAGACCACTGCCGGCGTGACGATGCTGGCGTCGATGATGCCGGTTCCGAGCGTCTCCGCTACGTGGAGACCGAAGAACATGAAGGCGATGAAATTGAAGAAGGCCGCCCAGAACACCGCATAATGCGGCCGCAGCACCCGGGTGGAGACGATGGTGGCGATAGAGTTGGCGGCATCGTGCAGGCCGTTGAGGAAATCGAAGAACAGCGCGACGACGACAAGGCCGACCAGCACCGGAAAGGCTATCGCGGCTTCCACTATACGTTCTCGATGACGATGCCGCTGATTTCGTTGGCGACGTCCTCGAAGCGGTCGACCACCTTTTCCAGCTGGCCGTAGATCTCGCTGCCGATCAGATAGGCCATAGGATCGCTGCGGCCGTGCCGCTTGAACAGGTCCTTCAGGCCCTGTTCGTGCAGGTCGTCGGCCCGGCCTTCGGCGCGCATGACTTCCTCGGCGATGGCGTTGAGGCGCACCGTATGCGCCCCGACCTTGCCGAGAAGCGGGATCGCCTCGGCCACCAACTTGGCGGCCTCGACGATGACGCCCCCCATTTCCTGCATCAGCGGGTCGAATTCCTTCTTTTCGAACAGCTTTACCGTCTTGACGGTCTTGTGCATCATGTCGATGGCATCATCCATCGACTGGATCAGGTCCTTGATGTCGCCGCGGTCGAAGGGCGTGATGAAGGAGCGGCGCACGGCCAGCAGCACTTCCGCGGTGATCTGATCGGCTTCGTCCTCGAGATCGATGATCGTCTGACACCAGCGGTCGATGTCGTTGCCCTGCAAAAGCTGCTGCAGTGCCTCGGCGCCACCGACCACGGTGCGGGAATGCCGCTCGAACAGGTCGAAGAAGCGATCTTCGCGCGGCAGCAGCTTGCGGAACCAGCCCAGCATGTTCGGTCTCCCGTCGTGTCCAGTCCACGACCCCGTCTCATTCACATAGCGCCGCATTCCATCGCGGGAAACAGTAAGCCGGCTGAAAGATGTGGATGCGGACGATTTACACACGCGGCTTGCGGCCGAAGGCGATTTCCACGACGTTGCGCGCTACAATCGGACACAGCGTCCGTGACAGGCTCCCGACGGCATGATCGATAAGCTGGAATTCTTCATAGCACTTGCCAGGGAAGAACATTTCGGCCGGGCGGCGGAGGTGTGCGGCGTCACCCAACCGACGCTTTCGGCCGGCATCAAGCAGCTGGAAGGCCAGCTCGGCGTGATGCTGGTGCTGCGCGGCTCGCGCTTCCAGGGATTGACGCCGGAAGGCAAGCAGGTGTTGGTGTGGGCGCGCCGCATCGTCGGCGACAGCAGGACCATGCGCGAGGAGATGCGGGCGGCACGCCACGGCCTGTCGGGGCGCATCCGCATCGCCGCGATCCCGACGGCGCTGGCCATGGTGGCGCGATTGACGACGCCGTTTCGGGCAAAGCATCCCGGCGTCACCTTCTCGGTGCTGTCGCGCACCTCGATCGAGGTGCTGTCGCTGCTCGGCAATTTCGACATCGACGCCGGTATCACCTATCTCGACAACGAACCGCTCGGACGCGTCACCAGCGTGCCGCTCTACGACGAGCGCTACCAACTGATCACCGCCGTCGGGAACCCCTATTTCGACCGCGACAAAGTGACATGGGCGGAACTCAGTCAGCTGCCGCTCTGCCTGCTGACGCCCGACATGCAGAACCGCCGCATCATCGACCAGCATCTGGCCGAAGCCGGCGTGCAGGTGCGGCCGACATTGGAATCCAACTCGATGATCGTGCTGTTTTCGCATATCCGCACCGGCAAATGGTCGTCCATCATGCCGCTTAACCTTGCGGAAACGTTCGGCTTTTCCGAGCCGATCCGGGCTATCCCGATCGTCGAGCCGGATGCCAGCCACACCGTCGGGCTGGTGGCGGCACCGCGCGAACCGCACACGCCACTGGTCTCGGCGCTGTTGGACGAGGCAATGGCGCTGGCGGACGATTTCCGCGCCCGCCGCTAGGCTAGACAAGGCTGGTGACCGCGAACGATAGAAAATTTCTATCGAGCAACGGATCGGCTTTATTGATTTAGCGGGTTTCCTCTGATTTCCTAAGCACTTAGCGGAAGACCGCCACGACCAGGGAGGGCGCTGCATGACGATGCAGCCTGCAAGTACCGAGATCGCATCGCGCACCGCGGCGATCATCCACGAGCTGAAAGGCCTCGAAGGCCCGCTGCTGCCGATCCTGCACGGCATCCAGGAAGAGTTCGGTTATGTGCCGCAGGACGCGCTGCCGGTCATCGCCGAGGCGCTGAACATTTCCAGGGCCGAGGTGCACGGCGTCGTGACCTTCTATCACGATTATCGCAGCCAGCCGGCTGGCCGCCATGTGCTGAAGCTCTGCCAGGCGGAAGCCTGCCAGTCGATGGGCTCGGATGCGATTGCCGCCAAGCTCAAATCATTGCTGGGCATCGGTTTCCACGAGACAACCCGCGACGGTTCGGTGACACTGGAGCCGGTCTATTGCCTCGGCCTTTGCGCCTGCTCGCCGTCGGCAATGCTGGATGACGAGGTGATCGGGCGGCTCGACGACGAAAAGCTCAACGAGATCGTTGCCGAGGTGCGCTCATGATCCCGCGTATCTATATTCCCGGCGATTCCGGCGCGCTGGCGCTCGGTGCGGAAAAGGTCGCCAAGGCGGTTCGTGCGGAATTGGCCGAGCGCGGCATCGAGGCCAAGATCGTGCGCAACGGCTCGCGCGGCGCCTATTTCCTCGAGCCGATGGTCGAAGTGGCAACAGCTAATGGCCGCGTCGCCTATGGGCCGGTGAAGCCCTCCGACGTCAAAAGCCTGTTCGACTGCGGCTTCCTCACCGGCGGCCACCACAAGCGCTGGCTGGGCGCACCGGACAAGATCCCGTTCCTTGCCAGGCAGACGCGGCTGACCTTTGCGCGCTGCGGCGTCACCGATCCGCTGTCGCTCGATCACTACAAGGCGCATGGCGGGCTGAAGGGCCTGCAGAATGCAGTGGCGATGACGCCGGCCGAGGTCGTCAAGCAGGTGACCGAGTCCGGGCTGCGCGGTCGCGGCGGCGCCGGCTTCCCGACCGGCATCAAATGGAAAACTGTGCTCGATACGTCGGCCGACCGCAAATACATCGTCTGCAATGCCGATGAAGGCGATTCCGGCACGTTCGCCGACCGCATGATCATGGAAGGCGACCCCTTCGTGCTGATCGAAGGCATGGCGATCGCCGGCATCGCCACCGGCGCGACCAAGGGCTTTATCTATATCCGCTCCGAATATCCGCACGCGGTGGCGGTGATGCAGAAGGCCGTCGAGATCGCCCGCAAGGCCGGCGTGCTCGGCGTCAATGTGCTCGGCTCGGCCAATTCATTCGACATGGAAGTGCGCGTCGGCGCCGGCGCCTATGTTTGCGGCGAGGAAACCGCCCTGCTCGACAGCCTCGAAGGCAAGCGCGGACAGGTGCGGGCCAAGCCGCCGCTGCCGGCGCACAAGGGCCTGTTCGGCAAGCCGACAGTGATCAACAACGTCATCTCGCTGGCCTCGGTGCCGGTGATCATGGACAAGGGCGCTGCCTTCTACAAGGATTTCGGCATGGGCCGTTCGCGCGGCACCATCCCGATCCAGATTGCCGGCAACGTCAAGTATCCCGGTCTCTACGAGGCCGCGTTCGGCATGACGCTGGGTGAGATCGTCGACGATATCGGCGGCGGCACGGCGACCGGGCGTCCGGTCAAGGCGGTACAGGTCGGCGGTCCGCTCGGCGCCTATTTCCCGCGCGCCCTGTTCGACACGCCGTTCGACTACGAAGCGTTTGCGGCCAAGGACGGGCTGATCGGCCATGCCGGCATCGTCGTTTTCGACGACAGCGCCGACATGCTGAAGCAGGCACGCTTCGCCATGGAATTCTGCGCCATCGAGAGCTGCGGCAAGTGCACGCCGTGCCGCATCGGCTCGACGCGCGGTGTCGAGGTGCTGGACCGGCTCTCCCAGAACGTCGAACCGGAAAAGCAGATCGCGCTGGTCACCGACCTTTGCAACACGATGAAGTTCGGCTCGCTTTGCGCTCTCGGCGGCTTCACCCCATATCCAGTGATGAGTGCACTCAACCATTTCCCGGACGACTTTCGGCCGACGCCGGTCGCCGAAGCAGCGGAATAGGAGCGGACAGGTATGAACGCGGCATTCGACATCAAATCGCTGGTCCAGGAAATCGACTACGGCACACCCGCCTCTGAAGCAGAACAAAAGGTAACGCTGACGGTCGACGGCAAGTCGGTGACGGTGCCGGCGGGGACCTCGATCATGCGCGCTTCGATGGAAGCGGGCGTCGAAATCCCGAAACTCTGCGCCACCGACATGCTGGACTCGTTCGGCTCCTGCCGGGTCTGCCTCGTCGAGATCGACGGGCGCGGCGGCACGCCGGCCTCGTGTACGACGCCGGTCGGCGAAGGCATGGTCGTGCATACGCAGAGCGACCGGCTAGACGCCATTCGCCGCGGCGTGATGGAACTCTACGTCTCCGACCATCCTGCGGCGTGGGGCGAGAAGGCCGGCACTGGCGCCAGCGAGTTCGACAAGGTCGTCAGGACGGTCGGCCTGACCGAGAACCGCTATGGCGTGGACGGCCGCAACCACGTCAAGCAGGAAAACGGCGTGGCGCCCGGCCATGGCTCGCTGACCATCGATTACATCGCCCGCGATGAATCGAACCCGTATTTCACCTACGATCCGACGCAGTGCATCGTCTGCTCGCGCTGCGTGCGCGCCTGTGAGGAGGTGCAGGGCACGTTCGCGCTGACCATCGAGGGCCGCGGCTTCGAATCCAGGGTCTCGGCCGGCATGCACGAGGCGTTCGTCGATTCCGAATGCGTGTCGTGCGGGGCCTGCGTGCAGGCCTGCCCGACCGATGCGCTGAGGGAAAAGACCGTGCTGGCGAAGGGCCTGCCCGAGCGCTCGACCGTCACCACCTGCGCCTATTGCGGCGTCGGCTGTTCGTTCAAGGCCGAGGTCAAGGGCGACGAGGTCATCCGCATGATGCCCTACAAGGCAGGCAAGGCCAACCACGGCCACTCCTGCGTCAAGGGCCGCTTCGCCTATGGCTACGCGACGCACAAGGACCGTATCCTGAAACCAATGATCCGCGAGAAGGTCAGCGATCCGTGGCGCGAAGTGTCGTGGGAAGAGGCGCTCACCCATACGGCGAATGAATTCCGCCGCATCCAGTACCAGTACGGCCGCACCTCGATCGGCGGCATCACCTCCTCGCGCTGCACCAACGAGGAGACCTACCTCGTCCAGAAGCTTGTCCGGCAGGGCTTCCGCAACAACAATGTCGATACCTGCGCCCGTGTCTGCCATTCGCCGACCGGCTATGGTCTCGGCCAGACCTTCGGCACCTCCGCCGGCACGCAGGACTTCGATTCGATCGAGCAGACGGACGTGATCCTGCTGATCGGCGCCAATCCGACCGATGCGCATCCGGTGTTCGCCTCGCGCATGAAGAAGCGCATGCGCGAGGGCGCCAAGCTGATCGTGCTCGATCCGCGCCGCACCGACATCGTGCGCTCGGCCCACGTCGAGGCGCAGTTCCATCTGCCGCTGAAGCCGGGCACCAACGTCGCCATGCTGACCGCACTTGCCCATGTCATCGTCACCGAGGGCCTGTTCGACGAGGCCTTCATCCGCGAGCGCTGCGACTGGGACGAGTTCCAGGACTGGGCATCGTTCGTGGCGCTGCCGGAAAATAGCCCGGAAGTGGTCGGCCAGCTTGCAAATGTCGATCCCGACGACATACGCGGCGCGGCGCGGCTCTACGCCCGCGGCGGTAACGGCGCGATCTATTACGGCCTCGGCGTGACCGAGCACAGCCAGGGCTCGACCACTGTCATCGCCATTGCCAACCTCGCCATGGCGACCGGCAATATCGGCCGGCCGGGCGTCGGCGTGAACCCGCTGCGCGGCCAGAACAATGTGCAGGGCTCCTGCGACATGGGCTCGTTCCCGCACGAGCTTCCCGGCTATCGCCACATTTCAGGCGACGCGGTGCGCGCCATCTATGAGAGCCTGTGGGGCGTCAAGCTCGACGACGAGCCCGGCCTGCGCATCCCCAATATGCTGGATGCGGCCGTCGACGGCTCGTTCAAGGGGCTCTATGTGCAGGGCGAGGACATCCTGCAGTCGGACCCCGACACCAAGCATGTCGCCGCCGGTCTCGCCGCGATGGAATGCGTCGTCGTGCACGACCTCTTCCTCAACGAGACGGCCAACTACGCGCATGTGTTCCTGCCCGGCTCGACGTTCCTCGAGAAGGACGGCACCTTCACCAATGCCGAGCGCCGCATCAACATGGTGCGCAAGGTGATGGAGCCGAAATGCGGCTATGCCGACTGGGAAACGACGCAGGAGCTCGCCAAGGCGCTCGGCCTCGGCTGGAACTACACGCATCCGTCCCAGATCATGGACGAGATCGCCAAGACAACACCAAGTTTCGCCGGCGTTTCCTTCGACCTTCTCGACCGGGTGGGCTCGGTGCAGTGGCCCTGCAACGAGAAGTCGCCGGAAGGCACGCCGATCATGCATATCGGCGGCTTCGTGCGCGGCAAGGGCAAGTTCATCCGCACCGAATACGTCGCGACCGACGAAAGGACCGGACCGCGCTTCCCGCTGCTGCTGACCACCGGCCGCATCCTGTCGCAATACAATGTCGGCGCGCAGACCCGGCGCACCGACAATGTGGTCTGGCATAGCGAGGACCGGCTGGAGATCCATCCGCACGATGCCGAAAATCGCGGCCTGCGCGACGGCGACTGGGTGCGGCTGACCAGCCGCTCCGGCGAGACGACGCTGCGCGCGCTGATCACCGAGCGGGTGTCGCCGGGCGTCGTCTATACGACCTTCCACCATCCCGACACCCAGGCTAACGTCATCACCACCGACTTCTCCGACTGGGCGACCAACTGCCCGGAATACAAGGTGACCGCGGTGCAGGTGGGTGCATCCAACGGCCCGTCGGAATGGCAGCGCGACTATGACGAGCAGGCAAAGCAAAGCCGCCGCATCGCCCCGCTGCAAGCAGCGGAGTAGCGGTTTTGGTTTCGTGCCGGAGTACCCCCCTCTGGCCTGCCGGCCATCTCCCCCTCAGGGGGGGAGATTGGATGTCATCTCGACTTTCGCCAATCACCAAAGTCGAAAGGTGCGCCGCGACGCCTGAACTGCCGATCTCCCCCCTTGAGGGGGAGATGCCAAATGATGACAAAGAGGGCAGGCCAGAGGGGGGTGCCGCGTGATGCCCAAACGTCGTGCTGTCACACAGATCAGCCGCCTCGCGCGCCGCGCCGGCGGCACTGCGGCCGCCAACCGCATGGTGCCGGAAGAGACGCCGGTGGCGTTCTCCTTTGCCGGCACCACGCATGCGGTGATGATGGCAAGCCCGGCTGATTTCGAGGATTTCGCGCTCGGCTTCTCGCTGACCGAAGGCATCATTGCCTCGCCGGACGAAATCGAAGCGATCGAGGTCGAGGATCACGGCGCCGGCATCGATATCCAGATCCGGCTGAAGGACCAGGCCAACACCCGCTTCGAAGCGCGGCGGCGCAGGCTGGCTGGGCCGGTCGGCTGCGGGCTGTGCGGCATCGAATCGATCGAGGAGGCGATGCGCTCGGTAAACCCGGTCGGTGCGTCGCAACTTACACTTCAGGCCAATGACATCGTCCGCTCGGTCAAGCTTTTGTCGAAGCTGCAGCCGCTGCACGCCGAGACCGGTGCCGTCCACGCCGCCGGTTTTTACCTCCCCGGCAAGGGCATCGTCATGGCGCGTGAGGATGTCGGCCGCCACAACGCGCTGGACAAGCTGGCTGGCGCGCTGGCCAAAGCCGGTATCGACGGCAGGTCGGGGGCCGTCGTCGTCACGTCGCGCGTTTCGGTCGAGATGGTGCAGAAGACCGCGGCGATCGGCTCGGCCGTCATCATTGCCGTCTCGGCGCCGACCGCACTTGCCATCCGCACCGCGGACGATGCCGGCATGACGCTGGTGGCGCTGGTGCGCGGCGACGATTTCGATATTTTTACCCATCCTGACCGAGTGGTTTCCGGAGTTGCCAAGCATGTCGCATGACGAGGGCCACCTCATGAGCACCAGCGAAAAGCTGGTTCGCATGGCCAACCAGATCGCCGCCTTTTTCCACTCAAAGCCGCGCGAGCAAGGCATTGCCGGCGTCGCCGAGCACATCAACAAGTTCTGGGAGCCGAGGATGCGCCGGCAATTGTTCGAGATGCTGGACAGCGGCGGCGAAGGGTTCAACGAGCTTGTCGTCGCGGCCGCGCCACACATCAAGCGGCCTGGCGCGCCGGAGGGCGCAGGTTTCAGCGCTGGCGGAGCGAACACCGAGACGACCGCCGCGTCACAGAAGTAGGCGCCGCGGGCCCACATTCACGCTCTCTAAAGTTTCATCTGCCGCAAGCTGCGCGCCTCTGCTATGATCGGCGACAAGAATTCGTCGGGTCGGGCGGACAAACCTCGTGAGGCCGATCGAAACTCGATACGCGCTCAGTGGCGACGTGCGGATCGCCTATCAGGTGGTCGGCCAGGGATCGCTCGATCTCGTCTTCGTGCCGGGTTTCATTTCCAATCTCGACCTGCACTGGGAAGACGAGGGCTACACCCGGCTGTTGAAGCGGCTTTCCGCGTTCTCACGGCTGATCCTGTTCGACAAGCGCGGCACCGGTCTGTCCGATCGCGTCGATGCCCACCATCTGCCCAGCCTCGAAACCCGCATGGACGATGTGCGCGCGGTGATGGATGCGACCGGCAGCGGCCGCGCCGCCTTGCTCGGCGCTTCGGAAGGCGCGCCGATGGCAATGCTGTTCGCCGCCACCTACCCGGAGCGGACGCGGGCGCTGGCGCTTTATGGCGGCTATTCGCATTTCCACAAATGGGTGATGCCGCCGGAACGCCTGGAGGCGTTCATCGCGACGGCGGAGACCGCATGGGGCACCGGCGCCACCCTGCCGCATTTCGCACCCGGCCGCGTCGACGATCCGCGTTTCGCCACATGGTGGGCGCGCTTCGAGCGGCTGTCGGCGAGCCCGACCGCGGCAATCGCCCTGGCCCGCATGAATGCAGCTATCGACGTGCGCGGCGTGCTGGCGGCGATCAGCGCACCGACGCTGCTGGTCCATCGCCGCAACGATGCGCGCGTCGACCCGGAGGCCAGCCGCTTCCTGGCAAGGAAGATCCCGAATTCGCGGCTGGTCGAGGTGCCCGGGCGCGATCACCCGATCTGGACCGGCGATGTCGACCGGGTGGCCGATCTGATCGAGGAGTTCCTGACCGGAGCGCGCGCCGTTGCCGAGGCCGAGCGCGTGCTGGCTGCACTGCTGGTCACCCGGATCTACGACACGGCGCGGCTTGGCGACCGCATGTGGAGCGAGCGCAGCCAGCGTTTTCAGGAAACATGGCGGCTGCTGGTCGGGCGCCATGGCGGCCGCCCGGCCGGCACGAATGGCGAGCTGATGATGGCGCGCTTCGACGGCCCGGCGCGGGCCGTACGCTGTGCGGCGGCGCTGCGCGATGCGGCGCAGGAGATCGGCGTCGCCAGCGCGCAGGGCGTGCATGTCGGCGAGGTCGAGTTGCGTGGGCCGCCGACGGGGTTGACGGCGCGCGTGACGATGCAGCTTGCCGCGCATGCCGGGCGCGGCGACATCCTCGCTTCGCGGCTGGTCGCCGACCTCGCCGCCGGTTCAGGCCTTCATTTCAATGACGCCGGGCGCATCGCGCTTGACGAGCTGGATGAGCCGCTGGCGCTGGTGCAGGCGACCTCGGAACAGCATCTGGAGCCGGCCTGCCGGCCGAAGGCCAAGGCTGCCGAGCCGGCCGCACTGACGGCACGCGAAAGCGAGGTGGTGAACCTCATCGCCGATGGCAAGAGCAATGCCGCGATCGCCGCCGAACTCGGGCTGAGCGAACACACCGTCAAGCGCCACGTAGCCAATATTCTGCTCAAGCTGGACCTGCCGTCGCGGGCGGCGGCGGCGGCGTTCTCGGCCCGGCACGCTGGCCCGCACGGGCCATAGGAGCCATGGCGCTTTCGGGCGAAGCGGCCGGGCATGCGTAAGCGCTATCACTTCGTCCCATGCAGGCCAGGCGGATGTCGCCGGGAAAGGCGCTGCGAAGGGAGGAATAAAATGCTGAAGTCGACACTCAAATCACTGGTGCTGGCGGCAGGCGTTGGCGCGCTGTTGGCGATCGTTCCTGCCAAGGCCGAAGACGCCTCGGCGACGGCTGCCTACAAGGACATCCAGGCAACGCTCGGCTCGGTACCGGACATGTTCAAGACGCTGCCGGACGTCGCCGTTGCCGGCGCCTGGGCCGAGATCAAGGGCGTGCAGCTCAACCCAAACACCGCGCTCGACGGCAAGACCAAGGAATTGATGGGCCTCGCCGTCGCCTCGCAGATCCCCTGCCAGTACTGCATCTATTTCCACACGCAGGCGGCCAAGCTCAATGGCGCCAGCGACGAGGAGATCAAGGAGGCGGTGGCGATGGCGGCGATCGTGCGCCACTGGTCGACGATGCTCAACGGCAGCCAGGTCGATCTCGCCACTTTCAAGAAGCAGTCCGACGAGGTGTTCGCGGCCGTCAAGGCGAAGTCGCAGTGAAGAAGCCACTGCCCGGCGGCGAGCGCCGGGCAGTGCCTGATCAAGCAACCACCCGATCCGAGAAGACGGGCCTATGGAGGAAAAATTGCCGACCAAGACACAGACGATAGACGGCGCTGCGATCAAGAAGGCGATTGAGGGCCGTGATGGAAAATTGCTGGCGAGCTTCTATGCCGACGACGCATTGGTGCGGGTGATCGACCGCAACAACCCGCCGAGCAAGCCGCGCGAAATCCGCGGGCGCGCTGCGATCACCACGTTCTGGGACGACATCTGCAGCCGGGCGATGACCCACAAGGTCGACACCACCATCGCCGACGGCAACAATCTCGCCTTCACCCAGGCCTGCGCCTATCCGGACGGGACCAAGGTGTTCTGCGCGGCGATGCTGGAGCTGAAGAACGGCCTGATCGTGCGGCAGACCGTCGTGCAGGCATGGGACGAGTGAGGCGGCGGCGATGTTCAGTGCCAGGTGGCAGATCGACGCCAAGTTCGGCCACAAGCAGACCGTGCTCGAACTATTAAAGAATGAGAACGCGAGATCGGCTCGCAGGTCGGCCTCGACGACCTCAAGTTCCAGATCATGACCGAATCGAACGGCGCGCGGGAAGCGACGGTCGGGTCACATCACCAGGTCGAAAGCCTCGCCCAATTGGAGGCGTTCTTCGCCAGGATCGCCAAGATCGACGCGCACGCCAAATGGGGCAAGGAGATGGAGCCCTATGTCGTGTCGGGCACCAGCCTGTGGAACATCTACCGCATCGTGGAATAGCAGTCCGGCTTACTCCCTTCTCCCCGTCACTTACGGGGAGAAGGTGGCGGCAGCCGGATGAGGGGCAGCGCGACGTCTATAATTACGGAGAGCGCAAACCTCTATTCGCTCTCGCCGTCCAGCGCGGGCACCGACACGCCGGCAAGCTCCGCCGCCAGCAGCCGCGACGCACCGGCGCGTGCGATCCTCAGCATCAGCGCCTTGCGCGTTGCCGCCGCCATGCGGTGCTCGGGCGCATCGCGCAAAATCTCGGCGCCGTAACCGTCGGAGAGAATGAAGCCGCACTCCTGCGGAAAAATTTCCTGGGGTACGCCGGGATGGGTGGCGAAGAAGAACCGGTCGGAATGCAGCCGGTAGTCCGGCCATTTGCGGTCGACCCTGAAATCCTCGATCGAGGATTTGATCTCGATGATCCAGATGTCGCCCTGGCGGGTCAGCGCAACCAGGTCGGCCCGCCGGCCGGTGGCCAGCGACAGTTCGGGCAAGACATGCGCGCCCATCTGCCTGAGCAGCCGCTGCACGCCGCGCCTGACCAGCATGGCGCGCTCCGACTGGCGGCCGTCGATGAGCGGATTGAGGGGTAGAGGTGAGATGATCGGCATTACCGCACCATGCCAGATTTTGTTCACGGTTTGAACCCGGTCGCGGCGATTATCTGGCTGACAAACCTAATCTGCAAAATACTGTGGAGCGGGCGCTACAAGGCCCGCCCTTCCACAAGGCGGGCCGCTCGCGTTATGAATGCGTTTCCTACTGGTGAGGGGAGCTATGTTTTCGCGAGGCGTCGCGGTTGATCTAATATTCACCGCTGCAGGCCCGATAGTGGTCGCAGCATAATCAAAAAGGTGGCGAAGCATGGTTACTGAGAATGCAAGTTTGACGGTCGAGCAGACTAGGCTCAATAGGATGCTCACGCGGGGCGTCGTATTTTCCGTCATTTGGCTCGCCGGTTTCGGGTCTTCTTATGCACTCTACCAGGGGCTTCTGGCGCGACGGATGATAAAAATGAATCCCGTGCTTCGGGGAAATGGCCGCGCCTGGTGGTGCATCATTGTGGGAGGGCTTGGGGCCGCAGCCTTATGTGCGATAGTTGGCGCCGGCATTTTCAATGCCATGACACAACCCTAGGTCACGCTGCAACACCGCCTGCCGATCTGGTGTTGGGTCATATTGATTTGTAGGTCCCGTCAATGAGTGCTTCCGGCGTCATCCTCCCATCATTGGCCGTCATTTCCCGCCCGCAAGTTTAAAGCTTGCTGATTCATATCAGAATGCTCCTGTCCCGTCGCCGGGCCGCACCAGATATGGCAACTCAGATTTGCCATTGTCATCGACCCGGCCCTCAGCTAATCGGCATCATCCCTTCCAGGGCAATAATTCTCGTCTTTGCGCAGCGTTCGCGGATGGCTTTGAGGCGGCTGTATTCTGGAGAGTCGTACCATGCCAGGAGGGACGCCATGTCCGGGAATTCGACAATGACGAGGCGATGAGGTTCCCAATCGCCCTCCAGAACTTTGGTGGCTCCGCCGCGAGCGATGTACCTCCCCCCATAGCGGGCTTCGGTTGCCGGCACATCCCGGCGGTATTCCTCGAAAACGGCGGCGTCGGTTATGTCTACATCAGCAATGAGATATGCGGCCATTGACCTTACTCCCTGAAAAAAACATTGAAACAGGTCTATTAGCGGCCCCGCAACTAAGCCAGCGGTACTACGCCTCGGAAACGACTCGCGTTCTCCCGGATTGGGGCGCTTAACTGTCTTGGTGGGGGCAGCTCTGGGAGAGACGAACCATGCCGATGTATCTCACGCGATTCAGCTACAGGCCCGAAACCTGGGCGCGCTTGATGGATAATCCCGAGGATAGACGCGAGGCTGCCCGTTCCTACATCGAGTCGGTCGGCGGAAAGCTGCACGGGTTCTGGTATGCCTTCGGAGAGTACGATGGCTGGAACCTATGGGAGGCGCCGGACAACGTGTCGATGGCATCCGTCATGCTCGCCATCGGTGCGGGAGGCGCGCTCAGCTCTTACGAGACCACCGTGCTGCTAAGTGTCGAAGAGACGATGGAAGCCCTTGGGAAAGCCAAGTCGATCCGGTATCGCCCACCGGGATCGTGACCGCCGCCCGCGCTTTGCGGAGTGTCGAAGGCTGGTAACGCTTGCTCGCGAACTGCGCACGTTCCTAAACTTTTGCGCAAAAGAGTCCACTGCGGCTCTTGGCAGCGCCGGCAGCTTGCGCTTTCAATGTCGGCTACGGTGTTTTACGAGGAGCATTAGATGACGGAAGATGACGACCGGAAATCAGCGACGCCGGAGGAAATCCGCCCGGCCATCAGAGGATGGGCGGTGCTTGGGGCAATTATCGTTGCCGTGTTTGGTGCGGCCTACGTCATGATCGATAGTTGAATGGCCGACGGTCCTGGTCGCCCCGATGGACTGCCTGAAACGATCGGCACGGTCCTGGGTGCATTGGTGGTGATCGGCACGTTCGGGCTTCTGGCTTGGACCGTGCTTCGCGGCGTCCTTTATTAAACCCGGCCCGTCTGGACTTTCTCCTGCAGCGGCCGCGTCTCAGTCCGATCTCCTCGCAGCAACGGATGGTCTTGGCCGCAGGCCAGAGCGCCGGGCAGCGTCACCGACATTCATGGGTGATTTCTTCGTCTCCTGGTTCTTGTTCTTGGCCCATTGATTTTGCAACATAATCCTGCGGGGGCTGTTGCCGAAATGCCATAGTCGCAGGTTTACCAGCACACAAGTCCAAGGATATAGGCATCGCCCGCTTGGCAAGCAAAGCAAATGCCAGCATGAATGAAGATGAAAAAAGCGGCCGACTCGAGCCGCTGTTGTTTGGGCAGGCATCGGACCTTTTCATGCGCATGAAGTCACTTGCAATCGTCGCGGCCCTGGCGCTGTCGACGGCTGTCGCCGGTTGCAGCACCATCGGCTCGCAGATCTTCACCAACAACTACGGCGCGGTGACCGACGCCGGCTATCACCTGCCGCGCGTTCCGATCGAAAAGGTGCCGTTCAAATACCGCCGGCAGATCGTCGACTACGACACCAAGGAAAAGCCGGGCACCATTATCGTCGATACGCAGAACAAGTTCCTCTATTTCGTCATGGGCGACGGCGAAGCGATGCGCTACGGCATCGGCGTCGGCCGTGAGGGTTTCGAATGGCACGGCACCGCCCATATCGCGCTGAAGCGCGAATGGCCGACCTGGACACCGCCTTCGCAGATGATCAAGCGCCAGCCGGAGTTGGCCAAGTTTGCCGGTGGCATGGACCCGGGGTTGAAGAACCCGCTCGGCGCGCGCGCCATGTACCTGTTCAACAAGGGCGGCGACATGGGTTATCGCCTGCATGGCAGCCCGGAATGGAATTCGATCGGCAAGGCGATGTCGTCGGGCTGCATCCGGCTGATGAACCAGGACATTATCGACCTCTACGACCGCACCTCGGTCGGCGCCAAGGTCATCGTGATATAAGACCCTTATACGCGGACCGTCTAGGCAACAACACAGACGTCGCAAACAGAAAACCGGGCACTTTGGCCCGGTTTTTTGTTGTCTATCGATGTTGACGATGGAACGGTGCGTCAGGAGACCTGTTCGACGTGCTGCACTTCCGGCACAAAGTGCCGGAGCAGGTTCTGGATGCCGTGCTTCAGCGTCGCGGTCGACGACGGGCAGCCGGCGCAGGCGCCCTTCATGTGCAGGAACACGGTGCCGTTCTCGAAGCCGCGGAAGGTGATGTCGCCGCCGTCCTGGGCCACCGCCGGGCGCACCCGCGTGTCGAGCAGCTCCTTGATGGTGACGACCAACTCCTCGTCGGCCTTGTCGTAGAATTCGCCGGTCTGGCTGGTCTCGGCGGCGGGGCCGGCCTTGGCCATCACCGGGGCGCCGGACATGAAATGCTCCATGATGGCGCCGAGGATAGCCGGCTTCAGATGCTGCCAGTCGGGGCCGTCCTTGGTCACGGTGATGAAATCATAGCCGAAGAAGACGCCGGTGACGCCGGGGATTTCGAACAGCCGGCCGGCGAGCGGCGAAGCCGTCGCGGCGCTATCGGCATCGCGGAAATCGGCGGTGCCTTCTTGCAGCACTTCCTTGCCGGGCAGGAATTTCAGCGTCGCCGGGTTTGGCGTCGACTCGGTCTGGATGAACATGGCCGTCTCCGTGCCCGTTTCGGGCAGCTAGTTTGGAATAATTCTAATTAGGCTTTATCCGCCCGACATTCAAGCGAAAGGCATCGTCGGCGGAAGCGGCAGGCGGAATGTTTTACCCCTGCCTTGAGCGAGGCGCGCTCAGGCGAGGCTGTCGATCTCTTCGTCCGACAGGTTCTGCGGCACCACCGTGACCGGAATCGGAAAGGCGGCGCCCTTGCCGGCGACCGCGCCGACCAGCGGCCCAGGCCCTTCCTTGCCGGCGCCTGCCGCCAGCACCAGGATGGCGATGTCCTGGTCTTCCTCGATCAGCTTGTGGATCTCTTCGGTCGGCTTGCCTTCGCGCACCACCAGTTCCGGCTCGATGCCGAGCTTCTGGCGCACCTTGTTGGCGTAGCTGTCGAGTGCCGCACGCGCCGTGGCGGTCGCCTCCTCGCGCATGATCTTCTCGACGCCCAGCCAGTGCTGGAAATCATCCGGCTCGATGACATAGAGCAGCACCAGTACGCCGCCCGTGCTTTGCGCCCGCTTCGAGGCGTAGGCGACGGCGCGCTCGCATTCTGGCGTATCGTCGATGATCGCCAGGAACTTGCGACGATGACCGGCTTCGCGGCTGAGGCGTTTGGAGACCATATTCACCCTGTTCGATGGTTTCGGTTCGCAATCTGCCACCGCCACAGCCCGCCCGCAAGCGACCGGCGGCTGTGGCGACAGGGCGCCGCTCTAAGGTCAGCCTTGCAGCAGGCCGATAATGTCGCGCACGGTCTTCATCGTCGCTTCGGCCAATGTGCCGGCACGCTCGCCGCCATCCCGCAGCACCGCGTCGACATAGGCGCGGTCAGCGGAGATGCGGCGCATCTCGCCGGCGATCGGCGCCAGCTTTTCCACGGCAAGATCGGCCAGCGCCGGCTTGAACACCGAAAACTGGTGGCCGCCGAACTCTTTCAGCACGGCCTCTTTCGAGATTTCGGCGAGGCCGGCATAGATGCCGACGAGGTTTTCCGCTTCCGGCCGACCGGCAAGCCCGTCCAGTTCGCCGGGCAAAGCCTCCGGGTCGGTCTTGGCCTTGCGGATCTTCTTCGAGATGGCATCGGCATCATCGGTCAGATTGATGCGCGACAGGTCCGACGGGTCGGACTTCGACATCTTCTTCGAACCATCGCGCAGCGACATGATGCGCGCCGCCGGGCCGCCGATGACCGGCTCGGTCAGTGGGAAATAGCCGTTCACCGTCTCTTCGCCGACCTGCATCTCGACGCCGACACCAAGCGCCGCGATGCGGTCTGAAAAGTCGTTGTTGAATTTCTGCGCAATGTCGCGGGTCAGCTCCAGATGCTGCTTCTGGTCGTCGCCGACCGGCACGTGGGTGGCGCGGTAGACAAGGATGTCGGCGGCCATCAGGGAGGGATAGGCAAGCAGGCCGAGCGAGGCGTTCTCGCGGTCCTTGCCGGCCTTGTCCTTGAACTGCGTCATGCGGTTCATCCAACCGATGCGCGCCACGCAGTTGAAGATCCAGGCAAGCTCGGCGTGCTGCATCACCCGCGACTGGTTGAAGACGATGTGCTTGGTCGGGTCGATGCCGGAGGCGAGAAACGCCGCGGTGATCGAACGCGTCTGGTCCTGAAGGTCCTCATAGACGAGCTGCGCGGTCAGCGAATGCAGGTCGACGACGCAATAGATGCAGTCGGAAGTGTCCTGCAGGGCGACGAATTTCTTGATGGCGCCGAGATAATTGCCGAGATGCAGATTGCCGGTTGGCTGGACGCCGGAAAACACGAGCGGCTTGAAGGCGGGCTGGTTGAGGTCGGTCATAGTGTTTCCCTGGCTTGTGGAGGGCCGTTTCGCGCGCGGCGAAAGTCTTGCGACGGCGCGCTTATGGACGAGAGCGAGGAGGCGATCAAGAGGGGTATTGACTGGGCGCGCAGGCTTTGGCGTCGGCCGAGCAAGACGCCGCAGGAGGCTGTTTGAAGGGGATGACGCCGACCAGAAACAAAAACCCGCCTTGCGGCGGGTCTTCGGCGCCAATGAGCACCCATACCGAAGTTACTAGCATAGCTGCCGGCACAAAGCAAGAACAAAATAGCTCGCCTCGGCAATCGCTTCGATTTGGCTTAGGGCCACATTGACGGACTGATGTAGATAGCTACATAATATTTTACACAGCGGAAGCAAAACAATGACGATCAACATCAACAACAAGGAAGCGGACAGCCTGACGCGGGCTTTTGCCAGGCTTGAAGGTGTCGGGATCACCGAGGCAATCGTGATCGCCATGCGCGAAGCTCTGGAGCGCCGACGCAATCGCGAGACGCCGCTGGAGACGGCGGCACGGCTCCGGGCCGAGTTCGGTATTGAGCTGAGCGAGCAGGCGCGCAAGCCGCTGCCGCGCTCGGTCTACGACGAATTGTCCGGCGAAGACTGATGTTCATCGATGCTGCCGCTATCGTTGCCATACTGAGCAACGAGACCGAAGCCCCGCGCTGCGCGCAGGCGGTCATGAAAGCGTCGGCTCCGTTCACGTCGGCGATCGCGGTTTGGGAAGCCGCGATGGCGCTTTCGCGATCGGAAAAGCTGGCCGTACCGGTCGCCACAAGCTTCAAGATAGTCAGCCGTTTTCTCGAAGAGCGTGGAATCACCTTGCGGGAGCTTCCGCCTTCCTCTGACGCAGCATCTCTGTCAGTCGAGGCTGCGTCGCGGTTTCGCAACAACGCTGGCCGCCTCAACATGGCCGACTGTTTCCACTACGCCTGTGCGCGCTACTACGCCGTTCCGATGCTTTCGACGGCGGACGAATTCCGCTTCACGGATCTGGAGACTGTTGCTTGACCGGCTGGGAGCCCTTGCGCCCGATATTGCGGCGGATCATGCCGAAATCGGCGCCGCCGGTGGCGAAGGCGGTGACGAAGTAAAGCAGCGCCCCGCCGGCGACGAGCGCAAGCAGGGTTACCGCCTTGATCACCAGCGGCGAGCCGGAGCCGAGACTTGCGGCGAACCAGTGCTCGGCAAAATAGAGCGCCGCGGCCATCACCGCCGCCGACAGCACCAGCCGCGGGATGCGTTTCATGAGCGGCACGTCGCGGCCCCAATGGCCGCGCCGGATCAGCACGGCGAGCAGCATCGCCGCATTGACCCAGCCTGCGACAGCGGAGGCAACGGCAATGCCGGGCGCGCCCATGGTCGGAAACAGCGTCAGCGCCGTCGTAATGTTAACCGCCACCGAGATGGCGGCGAAAATCATTGGCGTGCGCGTGTCCTCGCGGGCGAAATAGCCTGGGGTGAACGCCTTGATCAGCACGAAGGCCGGCAGGCCGAGGCCGAAGATCGCCAGGATTGCCGCGACCGTCGGCGTCGAATTGTTGGCGGCAAAGGCGCCGCGCTCATAGACCAGCCGCACGATCGGCTCGGACATAACCAGCAGCGCGGCCGCCGCCGGCAAGGTCATGAAAAGGGTAAACTCGACCGAGCGGTTCTGCAGATTGGCGGCCTCGACCAGATTGCCTGATTTCAGTGCCCGCGACAGTTCCGGCAAAAGCACGATGGCGACGGCGACGCCGACGACGCCCAGCGGCAGCTGGTAGACGCGGTCGGCATAGGCCAGCGACGACACCGCGCTGTCCTGCGCCGATGCGATCGCCGTGCCGATCAGCTGGTTGATCTGGGTGATGCCGCCGGTGATCGCCGCCGGCAGCGCCAGGATCAGCAGCCGCTTGACGTTCGGCGTCATCTTCGGCCGCCGGAAGCCGATCGAAATGCCGGCATGGCGCACCGCCGCCCAGACGATCGCCAGCTGCACCAGGCCGGCCGCCAGCACGCCCCAGGCCAGGCCGAAACCAACGGTGCCGGCGTCCGAACCCTTGTACCAGGCATAGGCAAGCACGGCGATAAGGATGACGTTGAGGAACACCGGCGCCACCGCAGCGGCGAAATAGCGGCGCAGCGAATTCAGCATCCCGGCCATCATGGCGCCGAGCGACATGCAGATCAGGTAGGGGAACATGACGGTCGCCAGCGCCACCGTCGTCTCGAATTTTCCCGGCGTGTCGGCAAAGCCCGGCGCCACCAGGTAGCGCACGATCAGCGGCATCGCCAGTTCCATGGCGATGGTCAGCGCCAGAAGCGCCGTGAACAAGACGCCGAACACCTCTTCGGAAAAGCGCTTGGCGCCGTCGGTGCCGTGTGTCTCGATCTCCTTGGCGAACAGCGGCACGAAGGCGGCATTGAAGGCGCCTTCGGCGAACAGCCGGCGAAAGGTGTTGGGAAACTGGAAGGCGGCGTTGAAGGCGTCGGCGATCGGCCCGGTGCCGAGTGCGGCAGCCATCAGCATCTCGCGGCCGAAACCGAGGGCGCGGCTCATCAGCGTGCCGGAAGCGACCGTGGCGAATTTCTTGACAAGGCTCATGCGCTTGAAGACTGCCTGTGCGATTGGGGCAAATGGAAGGTAACAGTCACTCGGCGGCCGTTTTGGTCTTGCCGCGCTCGGACGCCGTGCCCTCGAGCACCGCGATCAGCCTGTTGCGGATGGTCGCCGTACGCGACGGGCTGTCGATCTTCTGGCCGGTGAGATCGGTGACGTAGAACGTGTCGATGACTTTTTCGCCGAAGGTGGTGATGTGGGCCGAGGCGATGTCGAGCGACAGGTCCGACAACATGCCGGTGATCTCCGACAGAAGGCCCGGCCTGTCCAGCCCCTCGACCTCGATCACCGAGAAACGGTTCGACAGCGTGTTGCGGATCTCGGCGCGTGGCGGAATACGGAAAACCTTGGCGCCGCGCCGCGGCTTGGTCCGCTTCTCGATCATTTCGGGCAGCCAGCTCTTGCCCGACAGCACGTCCTCGATCAGCCGGCCGACGCGCTCGGCACGGCGGCGCTCGTCCTCGTCGAGGTCGAACTCCCTCGAGATCAGGATGGTGTCGAGCGCCCGACCATCCGAGGTGGTGAAGATCTGCGCGTCTACGATGTTGCCGCCGGCCGCGGCACAGGCGCCGGCAATCACCGAGAGCAGGCGCGGATGGTCCTGCGCCAGCACCGTGATCTCGGTCACCGCCTCGAACTGGTGGGTTTTCACCATGGTGGCGAGCTTCTTGCCGGCGTGATCGGCCTCGCGGATGAATTCGGCATGGCGGAGCTGGTCGGGAAGATCGACCGCCAGCAGATAGTTCTCGTAGTGCTGGCCGACATAACGCTTGCGGGCCTTTTCCGGCCAGTCGGCAAGCGCCTCGGCCAGTTGTTCGCGCGCCGCCGCCGTCCGTTTGGCGCGCGACACCTCCGAAAACCCGCCGGTCAACAAAAGCTCGGTCTCGTAATAGAGCGTACGCAGCAGCTGGCCCTTCCAGCCGTTCCAGACCCCAGGCCCGACGCCGCGGATATCGCAGACGGTAAGCACAAGCAGCATCTTCAGCCGTTCGACCGACTGCACGATGGCGGCAAAATCCTCGATCGTCTTGCGGTCGTTGAGATCGCGGGTCTGCGCCGTCATCGACATGACGAGGTGGTTCTCGACCAGCCAGGCGACCGTTTCGGTGTCGGCCGGCGAGAGCCCCATATGCGGGCAGATGCGCCGGGCGATCCTGGCGCCGGCTTGCGAATGGTCCTCCGGCCTGCCCTTGGCGATGTCGTGCAGCAGCACGGCGACATAGAGCGCCTCGCGGCTCTTCTTCAGCCCCGGCATCAGCGAGTGGGCGAGTGGATGGATCTTTTCCCCGTCGCCGCGCTCGATCTCGGCCAGCACCCCGATGCAGCGGATGAGGTGCTCGTCCACCGTGTAGTGGTGGTACATCGAGAACTGCATCATGGCGACGATCTTGCCGAAATCCGGGATCAGCTTTGCCAGCAGTCCGGCCTCGTTCATGCGCCGCAGATTGAGCTCGGCATTGCGGTCCGAGGTCAAGATATCGAGGAACAGCCGGTTGGCCTCCTCGTCGCGCCTGAGCGCCTTGCCGACGAGGCCGAGCGAACGGGTCAAAAGCTTCAGCGCATCGGGGTGGAATTCCAGGCCATGCTTGTCGGCAAACCAGAACAGCCTGAGCAGGTTAACCGGATCGCGCTCGAACACCTCGTCGTCGGCAATGTTGATGCGGTGGTTGTCGACGATGAAATCGGCCGTGCCGGCGAGCTTGCGCTTGCGCCGCGAGAAGGTGAGGAAGATGCGGTTGAAGCCCGGCACATGCTTGGCTTGCTCCTCCTCGAGCGCGGCGCAGAAAATGCGGGTTAGGTCGCCGACATCCTTGGCGACGAGGAAGTAGTGCTTCATGAAGCGTTCGACCGCCGACAGGCCGGGATGGGTGGTGTAGCCCAGCCGCTCGGCAATGTCGCGCTGGATGTCGAAATGCAGCCGCTCCTCGGCCTTGCCGGTGAGGAAATGCATGTGGCAGCGCACCGCCCATAGGAAATCCTCGGCCTTCTGGAATTCCCTGTATTCGGCGTCGGTGAAGACGCCCTTGTCGACCAGTTCCTCGCCGGTGCGCACGCGGTAGAAATATTTGGCGATCCAGAACAGCGTCTGCAGGTCGCGCAGGCCGCCCTTGCCGTCCTTGACGTTGGGTTCGACCAGGTAACGGCTCTCGCCGGCCTTGGCGTGGCGCTCGTCGCGTTCGGCGAGCTTGGCCTGGACATATTCGGGGCCGGTGGTGCGCACCACCTCGTGGTCGAAGCGCTGCAAAAGCTCGTCGTAGAGTTTTTGCTCGCCCCACAGGAAGCGCGCCTCCAGGATCGAGGTGCGGATGGTGATGTCGGTGCGCGACAGCCTGAGGCACTCGTCGATGTTGCGGGTGGCGTGGCCGACCTTCAGCCCCAGGTCCCACAGCATGTAGAGCATGTATTCGACGATCTGCTCGCCCCATGGCGTCTGCTTGTAGGGCAGCAGGAACAGCAGGTCGATGTCAGACCCGGGCGCCAGCGTGCCACGGCCATAGCCGCCGACGGCCACGACCGCCATGCGCTCGGCCGATGACGGGTTTTTGACGCGATAGACATGGGTGGCGGCGAAGTCGTAGAGCGCGCGGATGATCTCATCCATCAGATGCGACAGCCGGGCGGCGCAGGCGGTACCGCTGCCATCGTCCATCAGCATGCGTTCGGCGACCGTGCGGCCGTCGGCGAGCCGGCTTTTGAGAAGCTTGAGAACGCCGCTGCGCGCGGCCTTGCCGGAGCCGTCGCCTGCCGTCGCCTCGGTCAGTTCGGTCATCTCGCGGCGCAAGGCTTCGCCGTCGATCAGTTCCTCGAGCTTCAGGGATATTCTTGCCATAAATGCCGTTCGGCCTCGCCGTTTCGGCGGCGTCTATAGCGCGTTTTCGCGGCGCTGGGTATGGGGCGGACGGACGCGTTCTCCGCAGCCGTGGAACGGGACGATCGTCTCATGCCCGCGGCCGGTGCAGTTTGGGCCTGGCCACGAAAAATCGAAATCAGCCCTTGACCTTCCAGTTACTGGAAGCACTACCTCCGCCGCAACACCGAACTACGGGGGCTTTCGGCATGACGCATTCCGATCACCATCATCACGCCCATGGCAGCTGCTGCTCGGCAAAAGGCGTCTCCTCTGCTGCGGACGCCGTCGTCCGCGATCCGGTCTGCGGCATGACCGTCGATCCGGCTGCCGGCAAGCCAACGGCCGAGCATGACGGCCATCGCTATCATTTCTGCAGCGAGAGCTGCCGCGCGAAATTCGTCGCCGAGCCGGAAAAATACCTGACCGCAACCGATCCCGTCTGCGGCATGAGCGTCGATCGCGCCACGGCCAAGCACTTTTTGCGGCACGAGGGCCGGGGCTTCTATTTCTGCTCGGCCGGCTGCAAGGCGAAGTTCGAAGCCGGGCCGGCAAAATATCTCGGCGACAGGCCGGCGCCGCAGCCGATGCCCAAGGGCACGCAATACACCTGCCCGATGCATCCGGAAATCATCCGCGACAAGCCCGGCTCCTGCCCGATCTGCGGCATGGCGCTCGAACCGATGGGCGTGCCGACCGGCGACGAGGGACCTAACCCCGAACTGGTCGACTTCACCAGGCGCTTTTGGGTGAGCGCGGTGCTGTCCGTGCCGTTGCTGCTCATCGCCATGGCGCCGATGCTCGGCCTGACGTTTCAGGCCTTCATCGACGACCGCGCGAAGGTCTGGCTGGAGCTGGCGCTGGCCAGCCCGGTGGTGCTGTGGGCGGCATTCCCGTTCTTCCATCGCGGCTGGAACTCGGTCCTCAACCGCAGCCCCAATATGTGGACGCTGATTTCGCTCGGCGTCGGTGCCGCCTATCTCTACAGCGTCGTCGCCACGCTGTTTCCAGGCCTCTTTCCGCACCAGTTCCGCGGCCATGACGGCACCGTGCCGGTCTATTTCGAGGCGGCGGCGGTGATCGTTGCGCTGGTGTTCCTCGGCCAGGTGCTGGAATTGCGCGCCCGCGAGAAAACCGGGTCGGCGATCCGTGCGCTGCTCGACCTGGCGCCGAAGACGGCGCGGCTGATCGGCGCGGACGGTTCCGAAAACGACGTGCCGCTCGATACGGTCAAGGCCGGCGACCGCCTGCGCATCCGCCCCGGTGACGCCGTGCCGGTCGACGGCATTGTGCTCGAAGGACGCTCTTCCATCGATGAATCGATGATCACAGGCGAGCCGCTGCCGGTCGAGAAGACCGAAGGCGACAACCTCACCGGCGGCACGCTGAACAGGAACGGTTCGCTGATCATGCGCGCCGAAAGGATCGGTGCCGAGACGACGCTGGCGCGCATCGTCGAGCTGGTCGCCAAGGCGCAGCGTTCGCGCGCGCCGATCCAGGGGTTGGCCGACCGCGTCTCGTTCTACTTCGTCCCGGCCGTCGTGCTGGTCGCAATCATAGCGTTCGTCGCCTGGGCGATCGTCGGACCGGAACCCAGCCTGGTGTTTGCCATCGTCTCGGCGGTCTCGGTGCTGATCATCGCCTGTCCGTGTGCGCTCGGCCTTGCCACGCCAATGTCGATCATGACCGCCACCGGGCGCGGCGCGCATGCCGGCGTGCTGATCAAGGAAGCGGCGGCGCTCGAACGCTTTGCCTCGGTCGACACGCTGATCGTCGACAAGACGGGAACGCTGACCGAAGGCCGGCCGCGGCTGACCGACGTCATCGCCGTCGAAGGCATGGCGCAAGACGATCTGCTGGCGCTCGCCGCCGGGCTGGAAAAAGGCTCGGAGCATTCGCTGGCCGAGGCGATCGTCGACGGCGCCCGCGAACGCGGCGTGAAGGTCCCCGACGCGAGCGGTTTCGAGGCCGTCACCGGCAAGGGCGTTTCCGGCACGGTCTCGGGGCAGAAGGTGGCGCTCGGCAATGCCGCGATGATGGCCGATCTCGGCATCGACACGGCTTCGGTCCTGGCCAGCGCCGAGGCGCTGCAGGCCGACGGCAAGACCGCGATGTTCGTTGCTGTCGGCAACCGGCTCGCCGGCCTCGTCGCCGTCGCCGACCCGATCAAGGCGACCACCGCCGAGGCGATCAAGGCACTGCATGACAGCGGGCTGAAGATCGTCATGGCGACCGGCGACAACGAGCGTACTGCCAAGGCCATCGCAGCCAAGCTTGGCATCGACGCGGTGCGTGCCGGGCTCTTGCCCGAACAGAAGAACGCGCTGGTCGAGGAATTGCGCGCCGGCGGTGCCGGCGTTGCCATGGCCGGCGACGGCGTCAACGATGCGCCCGCACTTGCCGCCGCCGATGTCGGCATCGCGATGGGCACCGGCGCCGATGTTGCGGTCGAAAGTGCGGGAATTACGCTGGTCAAGGGCGATCTCAACGGCATCGTCAGGGCGAGGACGCTCGCCCGCGCGACGATCCGCAACATCCGCCAGAACCTGTTTTTCGCTTTCCTCTACAATGTGCTCGGCGTGCCGGTTGCTGCCGGCGTGCTTTATCCGCTCACCGGCACGCTGCTGTCGCCGATGCTCGCGGCGGCGGCGATGAGCCTGTCTTCGGTTTCGGTGATCGCCAACGCATTGCGGCTCAGGACGTTGAAACTCTGAGTAAAACTTCCAGATAGACCCTGTTCAAAAAAAGGAGACGATGAATGACCTTGGCCAAGAAGATCGTGCTGCTGATGATGGCGGCGGGAATGCTGCTTGCCGTTTTCCTCGAAAGTGTTCCGGCACAAGCCGAGGAGATGAAGCACGACATGGGCGCAATGGGCGCGCAGAGCCCCTCGAGCGAGGGCTACAAGGCGGCGATGGACAAGATGCATACCGACATGATGGCAATCGAATATTCCGGCAATGCCGATGTCGATTTCGCCCGCGGCATGATCCCGCATCACCAGGCGGCCATCGACATGGCCAAGATCGAGCTCGCCAATGGCAAGGATCCGGAAATCCGCAAGCTGGCGGAAGCGGTGATCGCCGCGCAGCAAGCCGAGATCAAGCAGATGCAGGACTGGCTTGCCTCCCATCCGGCGAAGTAGGCGTCACGCTGTCGAGGAATCCGGGCGAGAGGCTTCACCTGGATTTCTGCTTCGCCTGGATTTCCCTTGGCGGCTATGGTGCTATCCGGGCCTCGGACTGGAGCATGCCATGCCATCGACGATAAGAACGACCTCCCTGCCCTGCGGCGAAGCTGTGCCGGTGCTCGGCCAGGGCACCTGGAAGATGGGCGAAGACGCTCGCCGCCGTGGCGACGAGGCCAATGCCCTGAAGCTCGGGCTGGATCTCGGCATGACGCTGATCGACACCGCCGAAATGTATGCCAGCGGCGGCGCCGAGGAGGTGGTGGCGGAGGCCATCGCCGGGCGCCGCGACGAGGTTTTCCTGGTCTCCAAGGTGCTGCCGTCCAATGCCTCACGCGCCGGCGTGAAACGGGCCTGCGAGAACAGCCTGAGGCATCTCGCCACCGACCGCATTGATCTCTATCTCTTGCATTGGCCGGGCAGCGTGCCTTTGATGGAAACGGTAGAGGCGTTCGAAGCGTTGAAGGCGGCCGGCAAGATCCGCCATTGGGGCGTCAGCAATTTCGATACCGGCGAGATGGAGGAGCTGGTCCGGTTGCCGGCCGGCGGCAACGTCCAGACCAACCAGGTGCTCTACAATCTGTCGCAGCGCGGCGTCGAGTTCGACCTCGCCCCGTGGAGCCGGCAACGCGGCATGCCGCTGATGGCCTATTCGCCGGTCGATCAGGGGGTATTGGCGCGCAACGCCAGGTTAGATGCCATCGCCGCCCGCCACGGTGCGACGCCGGCGCAGATCGCACTTGCATGGGTGATGGCGCAGGAGGGCGTCATCGCCATTCCGAAGGCCAGCCGCCCGGAGCATATCCGGCAGAATGTCGCGGCGTTGGAGATTGAGCTCACGAGCGAAGATTTCGCCGAAATTGACCGCGCCTTCCCACCGCCGAGGCGGAAGTCGGGCCTGGCGATGATTTGAGGGGTGGGGCGGAAGGCAAGCCAAAGCAGCGTTCCGTCACACCCCCTCTGTCCGGCAGGACAGAGGGGGGTGCCGTAGAGCGCTATCGGACGAGCACTACTTCCCAGCCATCCCCTTCAGCCGGTACAGCGCCTCCAGCGCTTCCCTTGGCGTCATCTCGTCGGGATTGATCTCCGCTAGCGCCAAACCCAGCCCATCACTCTTCACCGGCTTCGACGCCTCCCGCTTCGCTGCCACGGAAAACAGCGGCAGGTCGTCGACCAGACGGTTGGCCTTGCCCGAGACCTCGCCTGCTTCAAGCTGGTGCAGCACTTCCTTGGCCCGGCAGACGACGGCCTCTGGCAGGCCGGCCAGCCGCGCTACTTGGACGCCGTAGGAACGGTCGGCCGCACCCTTGCCGACCTCGTGCAGGAAGACCACGTCGCCCTCCCATTCCTTGACCCGCATGGTGACGTTGGAGAGCCGCGGCAATTTTCCGGCCAGCGCCGTCATCTCGTGGAAATGCGTGGCGAAGATCGCCCGGCAGCGGTTTTTCTCGTGCAAATATTCGACCGCCGCCCAGGCAATCGACAGGCCGTCGAAAGTGGCGGTGCCGCGGCCGATCTCGTCGAGGATGACCAGTGCGCGTTCGCCTGCCTGGTTGAGGATCGCCGCCGTCTCGACCATCTCGACCATGAAGGTGGAGCGGCCGCGCGCCAGATCGTCGGAGGCGCCGACCCGCGAAAACAGCCGGTCGACGACGCCGATATGGGCTGATGCCGCCGGCACGAAGGAGCCGGTCTGGGCGAGGATGGCGATCAGCGCGTTTTGCCTGAGGAAGGTCGATTTGCCGCCCATATTGGGGCCGGTCAGCAGCCAGATCGCGCCGGCCTTGGCATCGCCTTGCGGCGACAGATCGCAATCATTGGCGACGAACGGGCCTTCGCCGGAACGCCGCAGCGCCTGTTCGACCACCGGATGACGTCCACCCGAAATCTCGAAGGCAAGGCTCGCATCGACCAGCGGCCGGCACCAGGCCTCGCTCTCGGAAAGCAAGGCAAGTGCGGCCGAAACGTCGAGCACAGCGAGCGCTTCGGCGCCGGCACGGATCGTGTCGGCCTGGCCGACCACTTCCGCCGTCAGCGCCTCGAAAGCGGCAAGCTCGATCGCCAGCGCCCGGTCGGCGGCGTTGGCGATCTTGGTTTCCAGTTCGGCGAGTTCCGTGGTGGTGAAGCGCATGGCGTTGGCCATGGTCTGGCGATGGATGAAGCGCGCCTTGGCGCCGTCGCTGCCGGTCATCAGCGCATGGTGGTTAGCGGTGACTTCGATATAATAGCCCAGCACATTGTTGTGCCTGATCTTCAGCGAGCGGATGCCGGTCTCGTCGATCAGCGAACGCTCCAGCCCGGCGATCACCTTTCGCGACTCGTCGCGCAGTGCCCGCATCTCGTCGAGTTCGGCGTGGTAGCCGCCGCGGACGAAGCCGCCGTCGCGCCTGAGCAACGGCAGCTCGTCGCTGAGCGCCTGTGCCAGATGCGTCGCCAGTTCACTGGGCAGTGCCTTGATAGCTCCCAACGCCGCGGCCAGTTCGCCCGGCAAGGCGGTTTGGCCGAACAGTTCGGCGATGGCGCCGGCCGCTTCGAAACCGGCGCGCAGCGCGCCGAGGTCGCGCGGACCGCCGCGGTTGAGCGCCAGCCTGGACAGTGCCCGCGGCATGTCGGCGACGCTCTTCAGGCTTGCCCGCACCGCCTGGCAGAGGCGCGTTTCGGAGCGGAAGAACGACACCGAGTCCAGCCTTGCGGCGATGGCCGCCGGGTCGGTCAGCGGCGCCATCAAGCGGTCGGCGAGCAGCCTTGCGCCGCCGCCGGTCACCGTGCGGTCGATCGCCTTGAACAGCGACCCGTCGCGGCTGCCGGACAGCGTGCGCAGCAGCTCCAGATTGGCGCGCGTCGCCGGGTCGATGAACAGCGTCGAACCCTGCTCCTCGCGCTGCGGCCGCGACAGCGGCGGCCGCTCGGCCTTCTGCGTCTTCTCGACATAGGCGATGACGCCTGAGATCGCCGACAGTTCGGCGCGCGAAAACGTGCCGAAACTATCCGGCGTTGCCACCTCGAAAAAGCGGGCGATGCGGCCGGCGGCCGAAGCCGAATCGAACAGCGACGGCGGCTGCGGGCTGGCGACGCGGCCGAGCACGTCGAACACCGGTTTCAGCTCCGGGTCGTAAAACACCGGTTCGGCGACGATCAGCTCGCGCGGATCGACGCGGAAGACATCGGCGAGCAGCCGGTCGGCGGTTGTCTCGGCGACGCGGAAGACACCGGTCGAGATCTCGATCCAGGCTAGGGCGAAACTTCCTTGGTTCCCTGTCGCGCTTCCGCGCTCCCCGCCTCTTGTATCGCTGCTGCCGCCCTTGACCCGTCCGAGCGCCATCAGAAAACTCGATTCCGACGGCGCCAGCAATTTGTCTTCGGTGATGGTGCCGGGCGTTACCAGCCGCACCACGTCGCGGCGCACCACCGATTTGCCGCCGCGCTTCTTCGCCTCCGCCGGATCCTCGATCTGCTCGCAGACAGCGACGCGGAACCCCTGGCCGATCAGCTTCTGCAGATAATCGTCGGCGGCATGCACCGGTACGCCGCACATCGGGATGTCGAGCCCCTGGTGCCTGCCGCGCTTGGTCAGCACGATGCCGAGCGCCCGGCTTGCCTTCTCGGCATCGTCGAAGAACAGTTCGTAGAAATCGCCCATGCGGTAGAACAGCAGCGAATCCGGGTTCGCCGCCTTGATCTCGATATACTGCTCCATCATCGGCGTCGCCGGCGCGAAGGCCGGCGTGGCGTTGTCGCTTCGAATGGGCGTCTCGTCGTTCAAGAAGCTGCTTCCAAAATTTTGCAAGCCATGCTTGGCGGTTTACAGCGGCGAAGTGTAGCCTTAATCCCGAACCTTCCACAAAAGAAAGCATGCGCACCCATCTCAAGCGGTGCGGTACGGGCGAGGAAACCAAAAGTACCATGGCCAAGAAAACCGAAAGCAACGGGCCCTCCGTCAGCGCCCAGGAGGCGTTGGAATTCCACGCCATGGGCCGTCCGGGCAAGCTGGAGATCGTCGCCACAAAACCGATGGCGACGCAGCGCGATCTCAGCCTTGCCTATTCGCCGGGCGTCGCGGTTCCGGTTCTGGCCATCGCCGAGGACCCGAGCCGCGCCTTCGACTACACGGTTCGCGGCAACATGGTCGCCGTCATCTCCAACGGCACCGCTATCCTCGGCCTCGGCAATCTCGGCGCGCTGGCCTCGAAGCCGGTGATGGAAGGCAAGGCGGTGCTGTTCAAGCGCTTCGCCGATGTCGATTCCATCGACCTCGAGGTCGATACCGAGGATGCCGACGAATTCATCAACTGCGTGCGCTTTCTCGGCCCCTCCTTCGGCGGCATCAACCTCGAGGACATCAAGGCGCCGGAGTGCTTCATCATCGAGCAGCGGCTGCGCGAGCTGATGGACATCCCGGTCTTCCATGACGACCAGCACGGCACCGCCATCATCTCGGCCGCCGGCCTGATCAACGCGCTGGAAATCACCGGCCGCGACATGAAGACCACGAAAATGGTCTGCAACGGCGCCGGTGCTGCCGGCATCGCCTGCATCGAATTGATGAAGGCGATGGGCTTTGCGCCAGAAAATATCATCCTGTGCGACACCAAGGGCGTCGTCTTCCAGGGCCGCACCGAAGGCATGAACCAGTGGAAATCGGCGCATGCCGTGAAAACCGGCGCGCGCTCGCTGGCCGAGGCGCTGGACGGCGCCGACGTGTTCCTCGGCCTCTCGGCCAAGGGCACGCTGACCACCAGGATGGTGCAGTCCATGGCCAAGAACCCGATCATCTTCGCCATGGCCAATCCCGACCCCGAGATCACGCCTGAGGAGGTCGCCGAGATCCGCACCGACGCCATCATGGCGACGGGACGGTCCGACTATCCCAACCAGGTCAACAACGTGCTTGGCTTCCCCTACATCTTCCGCGGCGCGCTCGATGTGCGGGCGACCACCATCAACGACGACATGAAGATCGCCGCGGCCAAAGCGCTCGCCGAACTGGCGCGCCAGGACGTGCCCGACGACGTCGCCGCCGCCTACCAGGGCATGCGGCCGAAATTCGGCCCCAACTACATCATCCCGGTGCCGTTCGACCCGCGCCTGATCTCGGCCATTCCGATTGCGGTGGCCAAAGCGGCGATGGACTCCGGCGTCGCGCGCAAGCCGATCCTCGATCTCGACCGCTACGCGCAGGAGCTTTCCGCCCGCCGCGACCCGATCGCCTCGACGCTGCAGCGCATCTACGACCGCGTCCGCCGCCAGCCCAAGCGCATCGTCTTTGCCGAGGGCGAGGAGGAGCAGGTGATGCGCGCCGCCGTCTCCTATGTGAACCAGCGGCTCGGCACCGCCATCCTGCTCGGCCGCGACGACATCATCAAGGAAAACGCCAGGAATGCCGGCATCGATCTCGGCAAGCAAGGCATCGAGATCATCAATGCGCGGCTGTCGCGGCGCAACTCGGTCTACACCGACTATCTCTACGAGCGCATGCAGCGCAAAGGCTTTCTGTTCCGCGACTGCCAGCGGCTGATCAACAACGACCGCAACCATTTCGCCGCCTGCATGGTGGCGCTGGGCGATGCCGACGGCATCGTCACCGGCGTTACCCGTAACTATTCGACGGCGCTCGATGACATCCGCCGCGTCATCGACGCAAGGCCCGGCCATTGCGTCATCGGCGTGTCGATCGTGCTCGCGCGCGGTCGCACCGTCCTCGTTGCCGACACCGCGGTGCACGACATGCCGGATGCCGTCGAGATCGCCGACATCGCCGAGGAAGCCGCCGGCTTCGCCCGCCGCATGGGCTACGAGCCGAGGCTCGCCATGCTCGCCTATTCGACCTTCGGCCATCCGCAGGGCGAGCGCTCCGAGCGCGTCCAGGAAGCGGTGCGCATCCTCGACAAGCGCCGCGTCGATTTCGAGTATGACGGCGAAATGGCCGCCGACGTGGCGCTCAACGCCCGCGCCATGACGCAGTATCCGTTCATCAGGCTGACCGGCCCCGCCAATGTGCTGATCATGCCGGCCTTCCACTCGGCCTCGATCTCGACCAAGATGCTGCAGGAGCTCGGCGGCTCGACCGTCATCGGCCCGCTGCTGGTCGGCCTGAACAAGCCGGTTCAGATTGTCTCGCTCAACGCCAAGGATTCAGACATCGTCAACATGGGTGCGATTGCGGCGTATAGCGCGGGGGCTTGAGGAGCGCGTAGCGGCAGCTTGGCACCGGCAGCACTCCGTCCAGCACCCCTCAACCGTCTCGGCGCTGCGCGCCGATCCACCTTCTCCCACAGGGGGAGAAGGAAGAGATGCCGCTACAGCAGCCCGGCCTGCTCGGCCTCTCTGCGCAAATTCTGCCGTGGCCTTGGGCCTATCTGCTGGATGACCAGCCCGGCCGCCAGCGAGCCGAGATCGCCGCACTGCTTCAGGCTGCGGCCTTGCGTGTAGCCATAGAGGAAGCCGGCGGCGTAGAGGTCGCCGGCGCCGGTGGTGTCGACCAGCTCGCGGATCCTGGTCGCATTGATGGTCACGGTCTCGTCGCCGCGCACGATCACCGAGCCCTTTTCCGAGCGGGTGACGGCGGCGATCTTGCAGTCCTTGCGGATCCGCGCCAGCGCTTCGTCAAATGACGCGGTCTGGTAGAGCGACTTGATCTCGTGGCTGTTGGCAAAGACGATGTCGACGGTGCCGGAGCGCATGAGATCGAGGAACTCGTCGCGGTAGCGGTCGACGCAGAACGAGTCCGACAATGTCATCGACACTTCGCGCCCGGCGGTATGGGCGAGCTTCGCCGTCTGCCGGATCGCCTCCTTGGCGCGCGGCGGGTCCCACAGATAGCCCTCGAAATAAGTGACGGCGGCGCCCGACGCCTTGTCGGCCTCGACGTCCTCCGGGCCGAGTTCGACGCAGGCGCCGAGATAGGTGTTCATCGAGCGCTCGCCGTCCGGCGTGACGAAGATCATCGAGCGCGCCGTCGGTGGCTCGCCGCTGAGCGGCCTGGTGTCGAAGGCGACGCCCTGGGCATGGATGTCGTGCGCGTAGATTTCGCCGAGCGCGTCGTTCGAGACCTTGCCGAAGAAGGCGGCGCGGCCGCCGAAGCTGGCAACGCCCGCCGCCGTGTTGCCGGCGCTGCCGCCCGAGGCTTCAATGGCCGGGCCCATGCGGCTGTAGAGCAGTTCGGCGCGCCTCGTGTCGATCAAATTCATCGCGCCCTTGATGATGCCGTTCGTCTCCAGGAACGCCTCGTCGCACTGGGCGATGATGTCGACGATGGCATTCCCGATACAAAGCACGTCATAGTCCGGCATCAATTCATGTCTCCGCCAAAAACCCACCGGCTTTCTGCCACGCCGGGCGCGGGCGGGTCTAGCGGTTTGATGCGGCTTTGCCTAGGCCGCGAGTTATAAATCCGGGCAGAACGCAGATGCTTCGTATCGCGCGGTTTGCGCTTGTCTCGCGACCTGTCTCCGCCTATCCCGAAATATCGCCCATGGGCCTCGTTTGACATGGAATTGGAAACGCCGTGATCCTCGACGCCGCCCGTGCCGCCTTGAGCCGGCTGTTCTCGCCCGAATTCCGTTCTGTGTTCCTGAAGACGCTGGGGCTGACCTTGCTGGCGCTGGCGGCGCTTTGGTTCGGGATCAAGAGCTTGTTCGAATGGCTGGCCTGGCCGTGGATCGATGCATGGCTCCCCGCCCTACCCTCCTGGGCCGGATGGCTGGGCGCCGTCGTCGCCGGCATCGGCCTTGCGCTGGGCTTGGCGCTGCTCATCGCGCCGGTGACGGCGATCATCGCCGGCCTGTTCCTCGACGACGTCGCCGAAGTGGTCGAGCGCACGGATTATCCAAACGACCCGCCCGGCCGCGCCGTGCCGGCGTTGCGCTCGCTGGTGCTGGCGATCCGATTTTTCGGCGTCGTTATCCTCGGCAACATCGTCGCCCTGCTGCTGCTCTTGGTGCCGGGCGTGAACATCGCCGCTTTCTTCATCGTCAATGGGTATCTGCTCGGACGCGAGTTCTTCGAATTCGCCGCCATGCGCTTTCGCCCGGAGGCCGAGGCCAAGGCGCTGCGCAGAAAGCACTCCATCACCGTGTTCCTGGCCGGGCTGGTGGTCGCCGCTTTCCTCGCCGTGCCGCTACTCAATCTTCTGACGCCGCTGTTCGCCGCCGTCATGATAGTGCACCTGCACAAGGCGATCTCGGCACGGGAGGGGAGCTATCTCAGCAGAAAACCCCTGCCCAGTTCGTCGTCGTCCTCGACGATGAATTCGGCCCGCCCTGAGTAATAGGCGCGGCCGCCGACGCGGGCGATGATGGCGTCATGCGGCCCGGCTGTGGCCGTGCGTACGACGGCGCCGGAAAAGCGCGAGCCGGCGATGCTCTCGAACAGCCGCGTCCGGCCAATCTCGATTTGGCCCTTGGCGTGCATGGCCGCCAGCCGCGCGGTGACGCCGGAGCCGGTCGGCGAACGGTCGACCTCCGCCTCGGCGAAAACGCAGATGTTTTTGGTCGGCGTATCGGAGAACGCATCCTGTCCGTCGGTCAGGATGGTGCCGTAGAGAAAGGCGAGATCGGCATGGTCGGGATGCGACAGCGGCAATTCGGCCTTGAGCTTATTGGTCAGCGCGGTCGCTGCATCGACGAAATCGCGCACCCGGTTCTGGCCGAATTCCAGCCCGAACTGGCGGCAGTCGGCCAGTGCATAGAAGGCGCCGCCATAGGCGATGTCGAAGCCGACCGGACCATAGCCCGGCAGCTCGATCCGCTGGTTGCCGGCGAACAGAAACGCCGGCACGCTTTCGAAGGACACCGCGCCGGCCTTGCCGTCCCTTACCTCGACCGCAGCCGAAATCAGCCCGCATGGCGCCTCGATATTGACGGTCGTCATCGGCTCGCGTGGCGCCACCAGCCGCTCGTCGACGGCGTAGCGGCCGAGCGCGACGATGGCGTGGCCGCACATCGTCGAATAGCCCTCATTGTGCATGAACAGCACCGCGAGGTCGGCGCCCGGCAGGTCGGGCTCCACCAGCAGCGCGCCATACATGTCGTAATGGCCGCGCGGCTCGAACATCAGGATCTTTCTGAGATGATCGAGATGGTCGCGCACATAGGCACGCTTTTCGAGGATCGTGCCCTTGGGAATGTCGGGGTAGCCGCCGGTGACGATCCGCAGCGGCTCGCCGCCGGTGTGCATGTCGACGACGGTGAGCGTCATTCGCCGGGCCCCGCCTAGGCGGAAGATTTGGCAAACAGCGCCTGCAGCTTGCCGAACGGCATGGCGGCGCGGGTGAAGCCGAAGGTGCCATCCTGCTGGATCTCGCGCGCCGCGGTCTCCAGCATGCCGAAAGCAAAATTGGTCAGCCATGGGCCGAGCGAGATGCGCTTTACCCCAGCCATGGCAAGATCGGCGATGGTGAAGCCGGGCCTAGCCATGACGTTCACGGGCTTGGTCAGCGCCGAGCAGACGGTTCGCACCATCTCGATGTCGCCCAGGCCCGGTGCATAGAGCACGTCGGCACCGGCTTTCTCGAAGGCCTGCAGCCGCTTGATCGTGTCGTCGAGATCGGGCTTGCCCCACAGGAAATTCTCGGCCCGCGCGGTGAAGACGAAATCGCGTTTCAGTGCCCGTGCCGCTTCCGCCGCCGCCGCGACGCGATCGACGGCATGCGAAAAATCATAGATCGGCTTGGCGGGCTCGCCGGTATGGTCCTCGATCGAGCAGCCGGCGAGGCCAGCCGCCTCGGCGGCGAAGATGGTCTCGCCGGCACTTGTCGCGCTGTCGCCCTTGCCCTTTTCGAGGTCCGCCGAAACCGGCAGCCCGGTCGCCGCTGACACTTCACGGCAATGATGGATCATCGCCTCGAACGTCACCGCGCCGTCCGGCAGGCCGCGCGAAAAGGCAAAGCCGGCGCTGGTCGTGGCCAGCGCCTTGAAGCCGAACGAGGCCAAGAGCTTGGTCGTGCCGACGTCCCATGAATTGGCCATAACGAAGATCGATGTATGCAGGTCGCGAAAAATCTTGCCCTTGTCCATGGATGCTCCCCTCCAGTGCAGAATGTGAGGCAAATTCTAGCCCGGCGGAACGCGCCGGGCAAACAAATGCGGTTGGCTCAGAAGCGTTTGGCGTTCTCTCCTGCCAATCGGTCCAGCGCATCGGAATCCTTGACGTAACGCGAAGCGTTTTTGTCCCAATGATAGGTGACGGAAATGTCGCGCGAAGACGCCTCTGGCGGCGGCTGGCCGTCGCAGCTTTCATCGCCCGGCACTGTCGCGTCGGTCACCGTAACCTTGATGGCTGCATAGGGCTGGCCGTCGGCAATCGCCTGGAAGGCCGCATTCTGCGTCCTTCGGTTGGTGCAGAGGTTTTCGTCGAACGTATAGATCATGTCGATCAGCTCGAACCTGTCGTTGCGGACCATGACCAGCGGCGCGATCACATAGCCCTGGCTCGAATTGAAATGCGTGCTCGTGGTGATGATGACGTCATCGCCGGGCCCGATCGACAGCTTGCCCGGATCGCGAAAGTAGGTGCTGCGGTCAACGGCAACATTGACCGCGTCGAGCAAGGCCGGCTTGCCGGTGATGTCGTAGAGTGCCAGCACTGCATAACCCTCGGCGCTGTCAGGCGAGTCGCCGAGGTCGAGCAGCATCGCCAGCCGGTCCTTGCCGCCGGCCTTGATGTCGAGCACGTCGGCGCTGGAAAGACCCGACGTCGCCGGCGGCGAGCCGTCGTAGTCCGGTCCAGCGATGTGGCGCATCTCGATCGGCATCGAACCCCGGAAAAAGCCGGCCTTGTCCGCGGCCAGATCGGGAATGACCATCCTGGCGAGATCGAGATAGGTGACATCGCCGTGGCCGGGGACAGCGCTGCCGAGCTCCGGGAAGCTGACGGCCTCCGCGCTGGCCGTCGTCCAAAGACAGGGCAGCAGCAGGCAAGCAACGATGAAACGAAGCAGGGAGAAGGTCATGCGCGCGCGCTCGTTATGTCGGGCGCGCGCAAGCTATAGCATTTTGCGGCCAAGAGGAAACACTTGGCGTTGCCTCACTATGTTGGTTTGGCTTGGCTCGCCAGGGTCTGCTGGAAAACCGGCACCAGCTGATCCATGGCGGCTGCGAGCCACGTGCCGAGTTCGTCGGGCAGAGTATCGTGAATCCAGACCAGGCGGCTCCGGCCCTCGCCCTCGGCAAAGACCTGCATGGAGGTGTTATCGTGAGTGACCTCGTCGCCGAGCCATCCCCACACGATCCGCCGGCCCTGCTCGTCGCGGGCGATGAGCCGCTCTCGCACGATCTTGCCGTCGGCGAAAGTAAGGACCCGTACGTCGCCCTCATCCACCCGGCAATCGACGAAAACGCCTGGGGCTATCCGTTGGGCGCCGCCGGCGAAGTCGCCCACCGTCGCCCATACGCTTTCCGGTGAAGCATCTACGATGATTTCCCTGACTATCGAAGCCATGTTTCGCCTTCCCTTCGTTAACAGGTAGACCTGTCTGTCTACATATGGATGTATACAGACCTGTCTGCTATACGGTCAAGGCATGTCCGCAGCCCGAATCAACGATCGTCCCGAAAGTCTTGCGCGCCGCCGCATCCTCGAAACGGCGACCGCGCTGTTTTCTCTGGAGGGGGTCCGTGCAGTCGGCATCGACCGCATCATCGCCGAGGCCGGCGTTGCGAAGGCGACGTTCTATCATCACTTCGCGGCCAAGGACGACCTCGTCCGCGCCTATATCGAGGAGATCAGCAAGGGAGGACGGGCGGCAATCGCGAGCCTTGGCCGGCGGCCACCTCGCCTGATGATCCTTGCCGTATTCGATCTCATTGCCGATGCGGCGGATCAGCCGGGCTACCGCGGCTGCCCGTTCCAAAATGCCGCGGCCGAATACCCCGACCCGAGGAGCCCGGTTCGCGAGGCAATCGATAAGCATCGTCACTGGAAGTGGGGCATCCTCAGGGATCTGCTGATCGCTGACGCAAATCCCGATCCGGACCGCACCGCGGACGCGCTAACAGTGGCGGCCGACGGCCTGCTTGTCGTCAGTCATCTCGACAGGCCGGCCAATCTGCGCACTCTCATACGCGACACGGTCGACCGAGTACTTGGGGCGCCGCGCCCGGTCTGAGATCTGGCGCGCATGCAGCCTGCGCAAAGGCGATCAGTGGATCGGCACCAGCCCGGCCAGTTTACGCATGTCGTCGAACAGGATGCCTCCGGCTTCGATCAGTCCATCGCGGTCGGAAAGCGGGTCGCCGTGGTAGGAATAGACGCGCATGCCGGCGGCGATGCCGGCTGCCGTGCCGGCGACGCTGTCCTCGATGACGATGCAGTCGGCGGGCGCGAAGCCCATCGTCGCTGCCGCATGCAGGAAGAGGTCGGGGAACGGCTTGCCACGCGAGACCATGGTCGAGCTGAACAGCGCATGCTCGAAAAGCGGCAGCAGCCCGGTCTGGCCGAGCGTGATGTGCATTTTGGACACCCGTGCCGACGAGGCGACACAGGTGGCGATGCCGGCGGCGTGCACGGTTTCGATGAACTCGCGAACGTTGGGGATGGCCTCGACGCCATGCGCGAACAGGTCCGGCAGGCCGGCGTTCCAGCGCTCGACGAAATCGGCGCCGAGGCTGACGCCGGTCGCCTCGACTTCCTTCTGCACCGAGACCATGCTGCGGCCGGAGAAATTCTTGCGGCAATATTCGAAGCTGGCCGGAAAGCCGGCCGCGCTCAGCCATTCGGCGAGGCGCCGATTGGCCAGGTTCTCGGTGTCGACCAGAACCCCGTCGCAATCGAAGATGACGAGCTTGGGTATTTTCATCAGGCCGTGCCGGTCGATCCGAAGCCGCCCGAGCCGCGCGTTGTGCCGCCAGCCAATGTGCGCTCCTCGACGGTCGCCTGCGTCACCGGGGCGAAGACGATCTGGGCGATCCGCATGCCGCGCGTCACCGCGAAATCCTCGTCGCCGAGATTGATCAGCAGCACCTTGACCTCGCCGCGATAGTCGCTGTCGATGGTGCCCGGCGTGTTGAGGCAGGTGAGCCCGTGCTTGAAGGCGAGGCCCGAACGCGGCCGGACCTGGCCTTCGACGCCCTCCGGAATTTCCAGGACCAGCCCGGTCGGCACCAGCGCACGCTTTCCCGGCAGGATCAAAAGCGGCCTGTCGTCCGGGACGGCGGCGCGCAGGTCCATGCCGGCGGCGCCCGAGCTTTCATAGGCCGGAAGCGGCAAGCCCTCGCCATGCGGCAGCCTGACGAAGCCGACAGCCGGACCGATGACGGAGGTGGGATAAAGTGCTGCGCGCATGAGGCTGATCCTATCGTCGCGAACGCCGGTTCAGTCAACTCGGCGGCAATGCTATCAACGGCTTTCTTTCAGCACAGTTCCGCTTCAGCGCAGTTCCATCGGAACGACCGTGGTCTCCTTGATCTCCTCCATGACGAAGGAGGCCGAAACGTCCGACAGCGCCACCTTGGCGATCAGCCGCTGGTAGAGCCGGTCATAGGCCTTCACATCGGCAACGCGGGCGCGCAGGACATAGTCGAGATCGCCGGACATGCGGTAGGCGCCGGTGATCTCGGCAAAGCCGGTCACCGCCGCTCGGAATCTTTGCAGCCAGTCGGGATCGTGGTTCGAGGTGCGGATCAGGATGAACACCGAAAGGCCGAGCCCAAGCTTGTCGGCGTCGACCAGCGCCACCCGGCCGGTGATGACGCCGTCTTCCTCCAGCCGCTTCACCCGGCGCCAGCAGGCATTGCGCGACAGCGATATTCTTGCCGAGAGCTGGTCGACGGACAGCGTGCCGTCGCGTTGCAGCTCGGCCAGCAATCTCCGGTCTATTTCGTCGATTTCCGGCGCCATGTGGGATGTTTGTCCCAAAATTCAGCCTTTCACAAGGACAATTTGAGACCGATGAACCGAACACCCATGCCAGTATACTCATCGCCGGCTCTTCATGCCGGCAGGAGGGATCGACATGACGGCACGGCTCGCAAGACTTTTCACCTCTCACTCGGCCGCGGTCGGCGAGAGCTATTTCGGCCATATGGCTTTCGCCGCATGGTTCTCGTCGCGATTGTTCATGGCGGCGTTTGCCGCGCTCGTTCATGCTTTCTTGCCGTTTCTGTTCGAGACCACGGCAAGCGGCATCATCCGTGAGCTCTATGAGCGGACGCACAACAGGGGACGGTAGGCCGTAGAGGCGCCGAGCGCGGCGAGGCCGCTGGACAGGGCCGCCCCTCAACGGGCCCCGCAGCGCAATCCCGATCAAGCGCCGCCATCGTCGAAATGTCGAGCCAGGCTTGCATCCACGCGCCAATCCGCCATTTTGAGGAGCGCGGCGCGATAGCCCGGAGCATTCACCATGGATATCGTCTTTTCCTCGACCACCAATCTGGCCGCGGCCATCCGCGACCGTACGGTTTCCGCAATAGAGGTGCTGGACGAGCATCTGGCGCAGATTGACAGGCACAATGAGGCGGTCAACGCAGTCGTAACCCTCGATCGGGACGGTGCGCGGCAACGCGCTGGCAAGGCCGACGAAGCCCAGGCGCGCGGCGAGGCCCTTGGGCCGCTGCATGGCGTGCCGTTCACACTGAAGGACACGCACGAAACAGCGGGCATGAGAACCACCGTCGGCTTCCCGGCTTTCGCCGACTATGCCCCGAGGGCAGACAGTCCGGTCGTTGCCCGGCTGAAGGCGGCAGGGGGCATACTGGTGGGCAAGACGAACGTGGCGACAATGCTCGGTGACTGGCAGTCGAGCAATCCGCTGTTTGGCCGCACCGGCAATCCCTGGAATCTCCAGCGCACCGCCGGCGGCTCCAGTGGCGGTGCGGCGGCGGCGCTCGGCACCGGAATGACGCCGTTCGAGGTCGGCACCGACATGCAGGATTCGATCCGGCTGCCCGCCGCCTTTTGCGGCGTCTACGGCCTCAAGCCGACCGAGCACCGCGTCTCGCTCGCCGGCGCCTTCCCCGATCCAGGCGGGGCGCCGCGCAGCGTGAGGCTGATCTCCTGCCTCGGACCGATGGCGCGCAGCGTCGAGGACCTGGCACTGATCTACGGCCTCATTGCCGGGCCGGATGGAAGCGATACCGACCTTGCGCCGGTACCGGTCGAAACCATGCCGGAGCTGGATCTCAGAAATTTGCGGATTGCCGTCGCGCCGTCCTTTCCGGGCTTTCCGGTGGCCGGCGAGATCAGCGCGGCGGTCGAAAGCCTGGCAAAAGAGCTTCAGGCTGCGGGCGCCATCGTCGAGGCCGAATTGCCGAAGCTCGACCTGCACGACGACCTGGAGCAAGGCGGTGCGCTGATCGGCATGATGCTGGAGGCGGCGCAGCCCGAACCACCGGAGAAGCCGACGCCGGTCTCGCGCTGGTTCGAGGCGCTCGCCCGCCGCGACCGCTCCATCCTGGCGTGGGAACGGTTCTTCGACGGCTGCGACGCCTTGCTGTGCCCGGTCGCCATGGCCACCGCCTTCCCGCATTGCGAGCCGGGAACGTCGATCGAGGTCGACGGCGAGAAGCAAAGCTACTGGATGCTGCCGGCCTATGGCGCGGTGTTCAATTACAGCGGCCACCCCGCACTGTCGCTGCCCTGCGGACAGGACAGCAATGGCCTGCCCATCGGACTACAGATTGTTGGCAAACGCTGGTCGGAGTCGCGCCTGCTCGGGATCGCCAGGGCAATCGACCCGCTGGCCGGCGGCTTTCGCCGCCCGCCCGGTTATTGAGTAAACCGCGCCAGCCCGTAGGGATCAAGCAGCGGATCGCGCTCGCCGTCGAGGATTTCGCGGGCGGCGAACAGGCCGACGGCCGGTGCCAGCGTGATGCCGGAATGCATGACCGCGACGTAGACGCCGCTCGTGCCTTCGGCGCGGCCAATGATCGGAAAGCCATCGACCGGCGTCGGCCGGTAGCCAATGGTGTGGAAATCGAGTTCCAGCTCATCCGCGCCGCGTAGCATCGCCTTCATCGCCGCAAACAGGTCGCCGGCGGTGGCCGCGGCATCCATGCCGGGATCGGCGCCGCCGAAATCCGAGCCCGCGATGATGCGGCCTTCCGCCGTCTGGCGCATATGCAGGCGGTCGCCGATCACCAGGCCGTTGAGCAGCTTTTCGTAGGGGCGCGAATGCACGATCAGGCCGGGTGGCGTCTCGATCGGCAGTTCTATCCCGGCTATTGCCGCTAGTGCCGGAGAGCCGGCTCCGGCCGCGATCACCACCTCGTCGGCAGCAATCCGCCCGCCGGATGTATCGACGCCGGCAATCCTGCCGTTGGCTTGCACCAGAGCGGTGACGGTCGTCCCGGCTACAATTCGCGCGCCGCGCCGTTCGGCGTCGGCCAGCAGTGCTTGCGTGGCGGCGACCGGCTCGGCGACACCTTCCTCGGCGACATAAAGGGCGAAATCGGGAAGTTCGGCCAGATTGGGCTCGATACGCGCCGCTCCGGCACGGTCGACACGCTCGATGCCGTAGCCCCATGCGGAGTGCTCGGCCGCATAGGCCTCAAGTTCGGGACGTGGCAGGTCCCAGCACAAGCCACCGCACCACTGCAACGGGATGCCGGGCACCTCGTTCGCCAGCCGCGTCCATTCGGCCATCGACCGAATGCGTAGGCGGAAATAGACCTCCGGATTGCCCCAGCTGGCATTGATCCAGGCAAAGGAATTCGGTGTCGCGACGCCGCCGGCGCCGCTGTCGGCAATGACCGTCACCTTTGCTCCGGCCCTGGTCAGGTGCCAGGCGATGGAGGCGCCGATGATGCCGGCGCCGATGACGATGACTTGTTTCGCCGCTGTCATGCTTCACTCCTCGTTCCAACGCCACCACTGCGATGCCATTGCCCGTGGGTTCTGCCAAGAGCGCGCGGTATAAAATATGCTTCTTGACTTTAATACGTACGTACGATTACACCGGCATGGCTAGACATTCACTTCGCGAAAAACTTCTCGACGCCGGTTTCAAAACCATCTGGAATTCCGGCTATTCGTCCGCCGGCGTACGCGACATCGTCGCCGCGGCCGATGCCCGCCCGGGGTCCTTCACCAATCATTTTGTCTCCAAGGAGGCGTTCACCGGCGAGGTGCTGGACCGCTATTTCGCCTATGTGAGCGGTTTGGTGGAGCAGGCCCTTGCTCGGGACGGCACGCCCCCGGTCGGGCGCTTGCGCCGCTATCTCGAAATCATCACGTCGAAGCTGGAGGCGCATGATTGGGCACGGGGCTGCATGATCGGCAATCTCAGCCTCGAGACGGCGGCTCACAGCGAGGCGCTGAGGCTGCAACTCGTCGCCATTTTCGAACGCTGGCGTAAGCCCTTTGCCGAATGCATCGCCGAGGGCCAGGCGGCTGGCGACATCACCGACGCGTTCGATGCCGAGGACCTCGCCGATTTCCTGTTGAGTTCCTGGCAAGGCGCGATGCTGCGCATGAAGGTGGAGCGCAGTCCCGAACCGCTCGAGCGTTTCAAGAATATCGTCTTCAAAACAGTCTTCGCAAAAAGGAGCTGATCCGATGAACCCGAAACTCGAAAAGCAGCAATCCCGCACAATGTTGCCACGCTCGCAAGTCGCGGTGCTCGATTCCACCATCTCCTATGTCGAGGCAGGCACGGCTGGCCCGACGGTACTCTTCCTGCACGGCAACCCGACGTCGTCCTACATCTGGCGCGACATCATCCCGCATGTGGCGCCGTTCGGCCGCTGCATTGCGCCCGACCTGATCGGCTATGGCCAATCCGGCAAGCCGGACATCGACTATCGCTTCTTCGACCACGTCCGCTATCTCGACGCCTTCATCGAGACGCTTGGCATCACCGACATGGTTGTCGTCGCGCAGGACTGGGGCACCGCGCTCGCCTTCCATCTCGCGGCCCGGCGGCCGCAGCGGATCCTCGGCCTCGCCTTCATGGAATTCATCCGCCCCTTCGAGAGTTGGGACGATTTTCACCAGCGTCCGCAGGCGCGCGAATTGTTCAAGGCAATGCGCACGCCTGGCGTCGGTGAGAAGCTTGTCCTGGAAGATAACGTCTTCGTCGAAAAGGTGTTGCCGGCTGCGGTGCTGCGCACGATGAGCGATGAGGAAATGGCCTCCTACCGGGCACCGTTCCCGACGCCGCAATCGCGCAAGCCGATCCTGCGGCTGCCGCGCGACCTGCCGATTGAAGGCCAGCCCGCCGATGTCGCTGCCATCAGCGAGCACGACCATCGGGCGCTCCGGCTCTCTTCCTACCCGAAGCTGCTTTTCTCAGGCGATCCGGGGGCCCTCGTCTCGCCGCAGGCGGCACGGGAATTCGCGGCCGGCCTAAAGAACTGCCGGTTGATCGATCTCGGACCCGGCGCGCATTATCTGCAGGAGGACCATGCCGACAGGATCGGCGCCGCAATTGCCGAGTGGATTCCGGAGGTGGCCTTCGAGAGCCGAGCGACCGAATCGGCCTGACGTCGGGACGTGAACCGGCGGCTGCGGCAGCCGGAGAGGTCGACAGCTTAGCTCTGCCGGTGCCAAGCGATGGAGGCGCCAATGATGCCGGATCCAATGACGATGATGTTCTTGCTCGCGGCCGTGTACCTTCAAACGCCCAGGACTTCTTGCCCTCATTGCCACCATGGTACAGACTTGCCAAGAGCGTTGCCGGGACCGCTCTCGAAGCGGGTCGATGACGATCGCCTCACTGGAAACGTTCAGCTCAATCACATGAGGGTCATTTGCGCCGCTGGATAAAAGGGCTGGTTTTTGCTGCAGCCGGAGCCGCCATTGTCTATGCCGTCTTCTTCGGCCCGCTGCCGATCGTTCGATCTTGGTGGCAGGACGACAACTGGCTGGATCCTTTGCATAAGCGCCATCGCATTGCTGACGGTTTGGTGCTGACCGGGGCGTTGGTTGGGAAATCGCGGGCAGAAGTTGTTGCCATGCTCGGCGAGCCGCCGAAGACGGACCATTTTGAGGACTGGAGTCTGGTTTATATTCTTGGTTCGGAAAGAGGATTTTTTTCGATCGACTCTGAATGGCTGGTTATGCGCCTGGATGACGCTGGCTCGGTCACGCAGGCGGCTATCGTCAGAGACTGAACCTGCTGCCGGGGTATCAGCGGTGTTTCCGTTCGACAGGCCGGAAAAGCGCTGCTAGAAGCCCGCGCCACAGACAGGATTCCATGAAATTGGCTGAAGACATCGAACAAGCGGTATCGCGCCGCCGCACTTTCGCGATCATTGCCCACCCCGACGCCGGCAAGACGACGCTGACCGAAAAACTGCTTTTGTTCGGCGGCGCTATCCAGCTTGCCGGCGAGGTCAAGGCCAAGAAGGACCGCATCCAGACCCGCTCGGACTGGATGAAGATCGAACGCGAGCGCGGCATTTCGGTGGTCACCTCGGTGATGACCTTCGAATACGAGGACACCGTCTTCAACCTGCTCGACACGCCCGGCCACGAGGATTTCGCCGACGACACCTATCGCACGCTGTCGGCGGTCGACAGCGCGGTCATGGTGATCGACGCCGCCAAGGGCATCGAGCCGCGCACGCTGAAACTGTTCGAGGTCTGCCGGCTGCGCGACATCCCGATCATCACCTTCGTCAACAAAATGGACCGCGAAAGCCGAGACCCATTCGACATCCTCGACGAGATCGAGCAGAAGCTGGCACTGGATACAGCGCCGATCACCTGGCCGATCGGCCGCGGCAAGACCTTTTCCGGGACCTACCATCTGGCGCTGAACGCGGTGCGCAAGGGCGACGCCGAAAAGGAGCGCACGCCGGTCAATGGACCCGATTCCAACCGCGTCGCCGGCCTGTTGCCGGAGAACGAGCGGGAGGCCTTCATCGAGGAGCTGGAGCTGGCGCGCGAGGCCTGTCGCCCGCTCGACCTCGACGCCTTCCGCGAGGGCCATCTGACGCCGGTCTATTTCGGCTCGGCGCTGCGCAATTACGGCGTGCGCGACCTGATCGAGGCGCTCGGCGCCTATGGGCCGCCGCCGCGCGCGCAGGAGGCCGACAGCCGCAAGGTCGAGGCGACCGAGGACAAGATGACCTCCTTCGTCTTCAAGATCCAGGCCAATATGGACCCCAACCATCGCGACCGCATCGCCTTCGTCCGCGTCTGCTCCGGCAAGCTCGAGCGCGGCATGAAGGCCAAGCTGGTGCGCACGGGAAAGCCGATGAGCCTGTCGGCGCCGCAATTCTTCTTCGCCCGCACCCGCGTCACCGCCGACGAGGCGTTCGCCGGCGATGTCGTCGGCATCCCCAACCACGGCACGCTGCGCATCGGCGACACGCTGACCGAAGGCGAGGAGATCCTGTTTCGCGGCGTGCCGAATTTCGCGCCTGAAATCCTGCGCCGCGTTCGCCTCGGCGATGCCATGAAAGCCAAGAAGCTCAAGGAAGCACTGCACCAGATGGCCGAGGAAGGCGTCGTGCAATTGTTCTCGCCGGAGGACGGCTCGCCAGCCATCGTCGGCGTCGTCGGCGCCCTGCAGCTCGACGTCTTGAAGGAGCGGCTAAACTTCGAATACACGCTGCCGGTCGATTTCGAGATGTCGCGCTTTTCCGTCTGCCGCTGGATATCGGCCGACGACAAGGCCGAACTCCAGCGCTTCATCGAGGCGCATCGCGGCGACATCGCCCGCGATCTCGACAACGATCCGGTGTTCCTCGCCCAGCACGCCTTCTCGCTCAACTACGAGGCCGAGCGCTGGAAGGCGATCCGCTTTACCGCGGTCAAGGATTATCAGGTCCGCGACAGAGCGGCTTGACGCGCCCCTTCCCTTCTTCCTTTGTTGTGGGAGAAGGGAAGATCGCGTTCGTTCACCCTTTCGCTGCCTCTTCGATCTTGGCGATGTCGATCTTGCTCATCTGCATCATCGCCTGCATCACGCGGCCGGCCTTTTCCGTGTCGGGGTCCAGCAGCAGCCTGGGCAGCTGTTCGGGAACGACCTGCCAGGAGAGGCCGAATTTGTCCTTCAGCCAGCTGCACTGGCTGGGCTGGCCACCGCCCGCGATGAGCCTGTCCCAGAAATAGTCGACCTCTTCCTGCGTCTTGCAGTCGATGGAGAGCGAGACTGCCTGGGTGAACTTGAATTGCGGGCCGCCGTTGAGCGCGTGGAACTGAACGCCGTCGAGCTCGAATGAGACCATCAGCACCTTGCCCTCATTATCGCCGCTGCCCTTGGGCCAGCGCATCACGCTCAGCACCTTCGAATTCTTGAAGATGGAGATGTAATGGTTCATGGCCTCCTCGGCCTGGTCGTCGAACCACAGGCAAGGGGTGATCTTTTGCATTCTCTTGCTCCTCGGGCTGGTTTTGGCTTGTTTCACTCGCAAAACGGCCGGCTGGCAATTGATGCCCGGTCCCGCCGTCTGCTCAAGGACGCTCGAGCAAAACACGATCCGACAGCACTTCTGACTTTTTTACGGCCTGGACCGGCTGCGTCTTTGGCTGGCCGCTCGTTCCGCACCCTGGCGCAGCGCAAAATTGTGGCCAGACCAGAGTGTGCCGTCTATAAGGCCTGCGGCTCAATTCCGGTTTTCCGCACCTTTGGGCGCGACGCAGACAGCAAGGACAGTTCAATGCCCGCCTACCGTTCCCGCACCACCACCCATGGCCGCAACATGGCCGGCGCCCGCGGCCTGTGGCGCGCTACCGGCATGAAGGATTCGGATTTCGGCAAGCCGATCATTGCCGTGGTCAATTCCTTCACCCAATTCGTGCCGGGCCATGTCCATTTGAAGGATCTCGGCCAGCTGGTTGCCCGCGAGATCGAAAAAGCCGGCGGCGTTGCCAAGGAGTTCAACACCATTGCCGTCGATGACGGCATCGCCATGGGCCATGACGGCATGCTCTATTCGCTGCCGTCGCGCGAATTGATCGCCGACTCGGTCGAATACATGGTCAACGCGCACTGCGCCGACGCGATGGTCTGCATCTCGAATTGCGACAAGATCACGCCCGGCATGCTGATGGCGTCGCTGCGCCTCAACATCCCGACCGTCTTCGTCTCCGGCGGGCCGATGGAGGCCGGCAAGGTGGTGCTCGCCGGCAAGAGCCAGGCGCTTGATCTGGTCGACGCTATGGTCGCGGCCGCCGACGACAAGGTGTCCGACGAGGACGTCAGGACCATCGAACGCTCGGCCTGCCCGACCTGCGGTTCCTGCTCCGGCATGTTCACCGCCAATTCGATGAACTGCCTGACCGAGGCGCTCGGCCTGTCCTTGCCCGGCAATGGTTCGACGCTGGCGACGCATGCCGACCGCAAGCGCCTGTTCGTCGAGGCCGGCCACCTGATCGTCGATCTTGCCCAGCGCTATTACGAGCAGGACGACGACACCGCGCTGCCGCGCAGCATCGCCTCGAAGGGCGCCTTCGAGAACGCCATGACACTCGACATCGCCATGGGCGGCTCGACCAACACCGTGCTGCACATCCTTGCCGCGGCACATGAGGGCGAGGTCGACTTCACCATGGCGGACATCGACCGGCTGTCGCGGCGGGTGCCAGTGCTGTGCAAGGTGGCCCCGGCCAAGGCAGACGTCCATATGGAGGATGTCCACCGCGCCGGCGGCATCATGGCCATCCTCGGCCAGTTGGATAGCGCCGGGCTGATCAACCGCGACCTGCCGACGGTGCACACCGCAAGCCTCGGCGAAGCGCTCGATCATTGGGATATTTCGCGCACCACCAGCCAGAATGTCCGCGATTTCTTCCTGGCGGCACCCGGCGGCGTGCCGACGCAAGTCGCGTTCAGCCAGGACCGCCGCTGGGACGATCTCGATCTCGACCGCGAGAAGGGCGTCATCCGCTCGGCCGAACATCCTTTCTCCAGGGATGGCGGCCTTGCCGTGCTGAAAGGCAATCTGGCACTCGATGGCTGCATCGTGAAGACGGCGGGCGTCGATGAATCGATCCTGAAATTCACCGGTCCGGCAAGAGTGTTCGAAAGCCAGGACGCCAGCGTCAAGGCGATCCTGTCGAACGAGATCAAGGCCGGCGATGTCGTCGTCATCCGCTATGAAGGGCCACGCGGCGGACCCGGCATGCAGGAAATGCTCTACCCGACCAGCTATTTGAAGTCGAAAAGCCTCGGCAAAGCCTGCGCACTGATCACCGACGGTCGTTTTTCCGGCGGCACCTCCGGCCTGTCGATCGGCCATGTCTCGCCGGAAGCCGCGGAAGGCGGTCTGATCGGGCTGGTCAGGGAAGGCGACACGATCGAGATCGATATCCCCAACCGCACCATCAGGCTTGCTGTCGACGACGCCGAACTCATCGCCCGTCGCGCCGCGATGGAGGCCAGGGGAACGGCTGCCTGGAAGCCCGAAGAAAAGCGCAAGCGCAAGGTGACGACGGCCTTGCGCGCCTATGCGGCGATGGCGACAAGTGCCGCCAAGGGGGCGGTGCGGTACGTGCCGGAATAGTGGCTTTTCCTTCTCCCCTTGTGGGAGAAGGTGGATTGGCGCGCAGCGCCAAGACGGTTGAGGGGTGCTGGACGGAGTGTCGTCGGCGCCAAGCTGGAACACCCCTCATTCGGCCGCTTCGCGGCTACCTTCTCCCACAAGGAGACCTTTGCACAGAAGCCGATTGGTGATTCTGTGATGATGGTCGAAGCAGGGAGATTCGGGATGGCGGATCGTGTTCTGGGTC